>SUVU01000003.1 GCA_015061865.1 Lentisphaerota bacterium | reverse complement strand
AGTCACCACTGCCGCAGCCACCAGAAACGCCGGAATAAACCACGGCACTTTCAGTTTCAGTTTCCGCTTTTCGCCATCAGCATTGCCGGCGACAAACCAGCTGAGAAACAGTGTTACCGGCACGATCCACAATGCCCGTGCCAATTTGACCACGGTACCGACTTCCAGTGCCTGCTCGCCATAGCTCAAACTTGCCCCGACCACACTGCTGGTATCATGGATACCCAGTGCCGCCCAGTAACCAAATTGCTCCTGCGTAAATCCCAGGCGGTGTCCGATCGCCGGAAATATCAGCAGTGCCACCGCATTAAGGGCAAAAACCGTCGCCGATGCCAGCGCTACTTCGTGTGCTTTGGCTTTCAATGCCGGTGCCGCCGCCGCAATCGCACTGCCGCCGCAAATGGAAGTGCCGACACTGACCAGATAAGTGGCATTTTTGGGCAGTCCCATTTTTTTACCGATCCAAACTCCAAGTCCGATACCGGCAGCAATTCCGATCATAGTGTATAAAAATCCGCTGGCTCCGGCGTGAAGCACTTTTATCAAATTCATGCCGCACCCCATACCAACGATCGTCGCACCGAGCAGCGGCGAAGTCAATTTGGAGGTAAAAGATGCAAACGGGTTCCCTGCCCCCACCGCAAATGCGATTCCGGCAAGCACCGCAATTCCCGGCGCCCAATCCCGTGCCGGACTCCACAACCACGGCACGACAAAAAATGCCGCTGTCAACAATATAAAACTGGCTTTTTTCAACATTTATTAAATCTCCATTTACAAAAAATGCGCCGGAAAAAATCCGACGCATTTTGATTGCTAACGACTACTTGAGCATGTTGAGCAACACACCGGCGGCGACCGCAGAGCCGATAACACCGGCAACGTTCGGTCCCATGGCGTGCATCAGCAGGAAGTTGTGCGGATCGCTTTCCTGACCGACTTTATTGGCAACACGCGCCGCCATCGGCACCGCAGAAACACCTGCAGAACCGATCAACGGATTGATTTTTGTTTTGCTGAAGCAGTTCATCAGTTTGGCGAACAGCACCCCGGTAGCAGTACCGATGCAAAATGCCACGCAACCGAGGAACAGAATACCAACGGTCTGCAAGCTCAGGAACTGATCCGCAGAGAGTTTGCTGCCGACGGCAATACCGAGGAAAATCGTCACGATATTGATCAGCGCATTCTGGGCAGTCTGGTTCAAACGCTCCGTCACACCGCTTTCTTTCAGCAAGTTACCAAACATCAGCATACCGATAAGCGGAGCAGCATCCGGCAGCAGCAGCGCACAGAGCAGTGTAATCAGAACCGGGAAACAGATTCTTTCGATCTTGCTGACCGGACGGGTCGTGGTCATACGGATTTTGCGTTCTTTTTCAGTCGTGAGCAAACGCATGATGGGCGGCTGAATGATCGGTACGAGAGCCATGTAGCTGTAAGCGGCAACAGCAATCGCACCAAGCAGCTGCGGAGAGAGACGGCTGGTCAAGTAAATACTGGTCGGGCCGTCCGCACCACCGATGATACCGATAGAAGCAGCATCTTTCAGGTCAAACAAATCGCCGAGGCAGAGCGCACCGAGCAGAGCTGAGAAAATACCGAACTGTGCCGCACCGCCGAGCAAAGCGGTTTTCGGATTGGCAATCAACGGACCGAAGTCAGTCATCGCACCGACACCGAGGAAAATCAACAGCGGGAAAACACCGGAGTTGATACCGACTTCAAAAACCATTCCCTGCAAACCATCCGGACCGGAAATACCGGCAAGCGGGATATTGGCAAGCAATGCACCAAAACCGATCGGCAGCAGCAACAGCGGCTCAAATCCTTTGGCAATAGCCAGATAAATCAGAATCAATGCCACGCAAATCATCAGCACCCGCCCCAAACCGAGCGTCCAGGTTTTGCTGAAGTCACTGGTCGTCTGACGGTAGAGGTCAAAAATGCCGGTGCTTTTCCAGAGTTTTGCAAACGTTCCGCCCCAACCGGTCTCCAGTTTATTCATGGCGTTGCCGGCGGCGACTGCACTCTGGGTCATTTCAATGGCTTCAAATTCAGTGACCAGCGTACCGGGCAGCAGAATTTTGCCATCGACGATAGATTCATGACGGGTTCCGGCAATCTCTTTGAGCGTCACCGAGGATTTCAAAACACCTTTGCTGTAACCTTCCGGGTGGTACATCATGATCTGACGACCGGCGTTGCAAACGCCATCATAAGGGATGGTCACGGTGTAAATCGTCGCCGGAACATATTTTACCGTCTCACCACTTTTCAACAGACCGAGGTAAAGCAATTTGCGGGAATTGCCTTTGACCCACCACTGGAACAAATTATCGCTGGTATCTTCATCCAACGCATAGCCGTCAGCCTGCAAACATTTGACCGCTTTGGCAACGGGGCAGCAGACTTTTTCACACTCTTTTTTACATTCGCTTTTCTCTGCATTTGCGGCAGCGGCAGTAAAAACTGCCGCAACCGCAAAGAGCAATGCGAAACTGATTTTTTTGAACATAGTCATTTTCTCAATTCCTTAACCGATGGTCAACAGCGCATCACCCTCGGCAACAACAGCGCCGACCGCCACATCGACAGAGGCGACCACACCGTCTTTATCAGCCGCGACCGGAGTTTCCATTTTCATGGCTTCCAAAACGATCACAGTGTCACCGTTTTTGACCTGATCGCCGGGTTTGACCATGATTTTCATAACCGTACCCGGCATCGGGGCGGTCATTGCAGAAGCCGCACCGGAAGCAACCGGAGCAGCAGCCGCAGCGGCAGTACCTTCGGTCAATTTGACGGTGAAGTTTTTGCCGTTGACTTTGGCAGTGTAAGCATCGCCGGCAGCATTGAGTTCCACTGCGACATTGACACCGTCAACGTTGGCGGTATAGGCTTTGGCACCGCCTTTGGCAGCCGGTTTTTCTTCTTCTTTGTAACGGATACCGAACGGTTTGTCACCTTTCAGGAAGTTGATACCTTTTTCGCCGCAGGCAGCCGCGATGAAGATATTTTCTTCGGTGACTTCGATGCCGTTGTCTTTCAGCAGCTGGGTATTGTAGGCGATACCCAGTTTAGGATTGGCATCGTTGAGTTCGACCACCGGTTTATCGGTCGGTTCCAGACCGAGCTGTTCGCTTGCCCATTTGACCAGCTGCGGATCCGGGGCGACCGGAGTTTTACCGAAGTAGCCCAGCACCATTTTGCCGTAGCCGTTGGGATCCATTTTCCAGGAGCCATCCGGATTTTTGCCCTGCATTGCATTGCGGAACGCCTGCTGGAAGTAGAACTGGCTGACCGGGGTCACGGAAGTGCCGAAACCGCCTTTGGCAACGACTTCACGCATTTCTTCGATGCATTTGTCGTATTTGTCCAGACATTTGTTGTCGCGCATCATCTGGGTATTGGCGGTCAACGCACCACCCGGCATGGGGGAGAAGATGATTTTCGGGGAAACCTGCATGGATTCCGGCGGCATAAAGTATTTGTCCATGCATTTTTCGAAAACTTTTTCCACATTAACGATTTTTTCCGGATCGATGTCAAGCGTGTAATCCGTACCGCGCAGACGCTGATACATCACGAGGATGTCGGCTTCGCAGGTACCGCCGGACAGCGGGCTCATCGCCAGGTCGATCACATCCGCACCGGCTTCGATAGCCGCCATGTTGCAGGCAACCGCCATACCGGCAGTGTCGTGGGTGTGGAACTGGATCTCTTTTTCGCCTTTACCATAGGTGCTGTCCAGAATCTCACGGGCCATTTTGATGGTGGCACGGACAGTTTCCGGAGTGCTGGTACCGGAAGCGTCTTTGAAAGCCAGGCTGTCAAACGGGATACCGGAAGCGATGATCTCATTCAGACGGTCGATGTAGAATTTCGGAGTGTGAGCATATTCTTCATTCAAGCCGGGGGCAAGTCCCATCATGGTCACAGTGACCTGATGTTTCAAACCGTATTTGGCGATCGCCCGGCCGGAAACTTCCAGATTGCGGACGTCGTTGAGAGCATCGAAGTTGCGGATCGTGGTAATGCCGTGTTTTTTGAACAGTTTGGCATGCAGATCAATGATATCGCTGGACTGGCTGGAAAGACCGACCACGTTCACGCCGCGGGAAAGAGTCTGCAAATTCACGCCGGGAGCGATGGCATCCACGCAGGCGCGCCATTTGTCCATTTCCTCAAAGGCGTTTTCCTGCGTATAAAAAAACAAGCTCTGGAACCGGGCGCCGCCACCGATTTCGATATAGTTGATACCGGCTTTGACCGCCGCTTCCAAAGCGGGCAGGAAGTCTTCAGTTTTCACACGGGCGCCGAGACAGGACTGGAAACCGTCACGGAACGAGCAATCCATGAATTTAATCTTTTTCATTGATACACCTTTTTATGTTATTACTCTTGTTTTATTACGTTTTCAGCCACGTTTGGCGGCGACAGCTGCAACCGCAGCGGCGGCAAGCGCAAGATCATCTCTGGAAGCGGCAGCCGGCTGGGCTTTGGCTTTTTCAGCGGCCAGTTGACGGGCAGCGATCGGCGCAACAATTTTTGACATCAACTTCATGCACAGGATCATGATGATGAGGAATACATAAACCATCCCCATGCCAAAGACCATCAGCTGAAGTCCGGCAAGAAACTTTTCCATGATGTTCCCTTTCTGTTATTTGGTTTTATTGTTGTATTTTATTTTCAATGACTTGAAGTCAATCAACGCTGTGTCAATTTTTACATCACCGCAGTCAAAACGGAACTCCGTACCGTCTTTTTCCCGCAACAGCATCTCTCCAGTGTCAGCAAGATCAAAAAAAACGCCTTGTCTCCGCTCTCCGGTCGGCATATCGACCACCAGAGTTTCCCCCAGCAGACGATTTTCCTGCCGCCACAGCGCAAGCACGTCCTGTAAATGTGATTGACACATAATATAGTATTTTTTTATCTTTTTTGCAAGCTCAAAACGCATTTTTTCCAGAAAAAACTTTTCGTTGGAAATTTCGCACAATGCCACTGCCCGGACATTGCTTTTCCGCAATTCAGTCATGGGATTATTAACATTTATCCCGATTCCGGAAACCACCCCCAGCAGTTTCCCCTGTCCGATCACACCTTCAGAGAGGATTCCGGCGATTTTACAATCGTCAATATAAATATCATTGGGCCATTTGAGGAAGGAAAAAGCCTGCGGCACGCACTCTCGCACCAATTCCAAACCGGCGAGTCCGACAATGACTCCGGCATGAAACGGCTGTTGGATATTTTTGAATACGGCACTTGCCATGATCGCCTGATTCCGGGAAGAAAACCAGTTGCGCCCCAGTCTGCCGCGCCCGGCGGTCTGCTCAACAGCAAACACAATTGCTCCGTCCGGCAAATTGTCAAAATTGATGCGGGCATATGAATTGGTGGAATCAACCCGATCCAGCAGTATAATTTCCTCCCCCGACATCGCTATTGCCCTGACAACTGAGTTAATTCCGGTTGTCGCCGACGGCTTCGCGATTGAGGAAAAACACCGTTGCCCATGCTGCACCGACGGTGCTGTAAAGCAACGCATAGCCGACACACCACCAAACGTAATCAGTCGGGATCGACTTATTGACCGCCATGGCATCAGCCATCCAGAAATACTGCCAGTTGGGGATTACCGCATACAGCACCGCAGCGATCGGCCCCCAAAACGCACCGTCAGCATTTTGAAAAAGATACGAGGACACCAGCCCCAGAAAAAACAAAACAGCGCAAACGCCCATCGAGGGAACAACATCCAGCCGGGTGGCACATCCCACTGCCCACACCGCCATTATCAACACAGCAGGGGCAAGCAGAAACAGCGCTTTACTCAAATCGACCAGCGACAGCATCGGATGATCCTGAAACTTCAGGCAGTACGCCATCATGCCGCCGACCAGCAACAATGCGGCATAGGTGGCAAACTCACCGAATGACACACTGCGCAAATAATTCATCGCCATGCCGAAAAAACAGCTGATTGCGACCACACCGATAAAAAATCCGTAAAGCGTCAAATTCATCCGGAATTGGTCAACGGCGATATAAACTGCTATCACCGAAGCAAAGGCGCAAACTGCGCAAAACAGCAGAGATGCCGCAGCGATACCGGCAATTTTGCCCAACACAAAACTCCACCGGCTGACCGGTTTGCTCAACAACAGCAAAACTGTACCGTTATTCATTTCGCGCGACACCGTGCTGGTCGCACACAGCACACACACTGCCAAAGAAAAGAGCAGTGTCGTCGCCATCGCCCCATCCACCACCAGTTTCAGCTGTTCAAAGAAGACAAACAGCGTCATCCACGGATAGTGCCCGATGATCAGCAATGCGCCGAGCAGCATCAGGAAATAAACCGGCTCCCGGACAGATTCCCGGAAGCTGTTTACAGCGATACGGTACAAATTGGACATGGATTATTTTTCCAAAGGCTCAGCGACCGGAGCATCGCCGGCGGCATCCATTTTTTCCGGCACGACAGCGGGAGCGGCATCCGCAGCGGCGGTAGGAGCAACTTTTTTCGCTTCACCGCCGTCACGCAAAACGGGATCACGCATCTGCAGATCGTAGTAATTGCGGTTGAAATTGCGGGCAAGATTGCCGATATTGAGCAAATCGTCCAGCTCTTCAGCAATGCGAGTCCAGTTATTTCCGTAAATCCGCACGATCGGAATACGTTTCATATTGATTTTACGCAGACTCATCTCCTGCTCGCGGGAAACGTAACGCTCGTCCCCGAGGATGACCACCCGTTTCGGATTGAGCCGGTTGATATAGACATCCAGTTTGGCTTTCGGAATTTCCATCGCATCTTTGCTCATCACGATAAAATAACGGCCGTCATTGGAGATCATCAAATACGGCTGGCTGGTCAAACTCAAAATAGTATCAGCCATCAAGCGCGGGGTTTTGTAATTCCCGATCACAGTCAAAGTTTTCGGGGCACGGCGGGAATTGTGAGAAAACCACGGGGCCGCCTGTACCGCAACTCCTGCAAACACTGCCAACGCCACGACCAACTGCAATTTACGCTTGAACATCCTGAAATCCTCCTGTTTATCGGTTCAAACCAAAAAAACACTGTTTCGTTTATACAAGACAATACCAATAATATAACCGCTTTATATGATTTACGCAAGCGTTTACGGCAACAAAAAATGCGCTTTTTCTTTACAGCCGGAATATTTTTAAGAATATTTGTATTTTTTTTACGTCATCAGTGGAAAATTCTGAAAATAACGCTATATTATTCTAACAACATCCGCAGTCCCGTGGTGTAATGGTAGCACAAGTGGTTTTGGTCCATTTAGATTAGGTTCGAGTCCTGGCGGGACTGCCATTTTTGTATCTTCAAACCTGATTTCAGGAGAATTGCCGTGAAAAAAACAGCTTCTTTCAAAAATGATCTCTACAACTTTTCAGTCGGATTTTTCATGGGCGGGGCGAACGTGATCCCCGGAGTTTCAGGCGGCACGATGCTTTTCATCATGGGGGCATTCGGCAAGCTGGTCGATGCCATGCGGGATATTGCCTCTCTGGAAACTTTGAAAATGTTGTGCCGTTTTGATTTCAAAGGTCTTTACAATCGGATTCAATGGCGCTTCCTTATCGGTCTCGGCCTGGGAATTCTGGTATCATTTGCGACGCTGGCAAAACTTTTCGTCTGGCTTTTAAAAGAACATCAGATGATGACTTTTGCATTCTTTTTCGGTTTGATCGCCGCCAGCATCATCACAGTCAACAAACAGATGAAAAAATGGACCATTCCGGCAATCATTTCCGCAATTATCAGCACCGCGGCTGCCTATGCCATCATCTCTCTGGTGCCGACAGACACCGGCAATGCCTGGTACATTATGATCCTCTGCGGCATGATTTGCGTGATCGCAATGATCCTGCCCGGCCTTTCCGGATCATTTCTGATGCTGATTTTCGGGCAATACGACCGGGTGTGGAGCGTTGTCGGCAATGTCGCCCACCTGAAATTTGTTCCGTCTGAATTACTCATGCTCTCATTGCTGTTACTCGGTGCGGTCATCGGACTTGGAGCATTTGTTCATGTTCTCAATTACCTGATGAAACACTTTCACAACTGCACTGTTGCGGCGTTGATCGGCTTTATGATCGGCTCCGTCCCCCGCATCTGGCCGTTTCAACATGCAGTGGAAACAGTAACCAACAGCAAAGGTGAAAATGTCGTCACCAAAATCGCCTATGAGCTGCCCGGCTGGAATTCACAACTGCTCTACGTTTCGCTTGCCGCATTGGCCGGTTTGGCACTGGTGCTGCTGATCGAATTTTTCGCCTCGAAAAGACAAACACAGGAGAATTGATAATGCACCCTATTGCATTGGAGATCGGTTCCTTGAGCATCCGCTGGTACGGAGTCATGGCGGCAATCGGATTTCTGGTCGGCACCTGGGTTCTGGAAAAAAACCGTAAATTTGCCAACATGGACAAAGATCAGTGTTCCGCACTGCTTATCATCGCGCTGATTTGCGGTATTCTCGGCGCCCGCATTTTTTATGTGGTGCAATTCTTTGACCATTACCGTTACAACCTCGTCAACATCATCCGCATCGATCAGGGCGGACTGGTTTTTTACGGAGGATTTATACTGGCTTTAGCGGCGGTGATAATCTATTCGGTCAAACAGAAACTTGATCCCATCAGGGTTTTGGATGTCATGGCGCCGGTCATGGCGGCAGCTCACGCATTCGGCAGGATCGGCTGCTATCTCAACGGCTGCTGCTACGGCAAAGTCACGGAATCAATATTCGGTGTAACGCCACCTGCCGGCAGCGAATTGGCGCTGCGCACCGGCGGAATGCCATTATTCCCGGTGCAGCTGCTTGAAGCCGGAGAAAACTTTTTGCTCTGTGCGCTTTACTGGTATCTGCTCCGCCGGATCAAACGTCCGGGAATAATCATGTCGCTCTTTTTTATCAATTACGGTGCGTTGCGCTTCCTCAACGAAATGCTGCGCGGCGACAATGTTCTTTACTGGAAATTCACCCTTGCCCAATGGATCGGTTTGTGTCTGATTCCGGCCGGGATCGGACTTATCATCCTTTTTACCCGCATCAAACGCAATGAGAAAAATTGATTTTACTGCCGGTGACAACCATGCCGGACTCCGGCTTGACCGCTGTCTGGCGGAGTTGATGACCGATTACTCCCGCACCATGCTGGCGAATTTGATCAAAGACGGACAGGTTCGGGTCGATGGGACGGTCGTTGATGCCCCCCGCTTTGCGGTGCGCTCCGGCATGCTGCTGCAAATCGAATTGCCGGAAGCAAAAACTGAAACTATATCGCCGGAACCATTTGCATTTGACATTCTGTTTGAAGATTCTCAAATGCTGGTTATCAACAAACCGGCAGGAGTAGTTGTTCATCCGGCAGCCGGCAATCCGGACGGCACAGTGGTCAATGCCCTGCTGGGGCGTTATCCGGATATGGCAGAGCGCTTTTCCTGCGTCGATGCCCGCCCCGGAATCGTTCACCGCTTGGATAAAGATACCAGCGGCTGTCTGGCGATCGCCAAAACCCCGGAAGCTCTTTTTAAGCTCGGAGCAGCATTTGCCAACCGGGACACTGCCAAAACCTATCTGGCAATTTGCCGCGGCATGCCGCAGCAGCAATCCGGAGAGTTGAAAACTCTGATCGGGCGCCATCCGGTTAACCGGCAAAAAATGGCTATTGTAGAGCGCAATGGCAAAGAAGCTCACACCAAATACCGCATCGTCGCCCAAAAACTGGTGAACGATATTCCGCTTTCACTGGTAAAAGTACAGATTTTCACCGGCAGAACCCATCAAATCCGGGTTCATCTTGCCTCGGTGGGGCTGCCGATCATCGGTGATACGCTTTACGGCAACCGCAACACGGTTTTTCCCGGAGTTACCCGGCAAATGCTGCATGCCTGGAAATTATCTCTCCCCCATCCGGGAGATGGAAAAACGGTTCACTTTACGGCACCAATACCTGAAGACATCGCCGCACTGCAAACTCTGATCGAGTCATGATTCACAAAACCAGCGTCTTATGCTGGGGCAAATTCTTAAGATGTTCGGTAAAATTCCAGAACGTCAGCTGCCACGCCCGTTGTTTTTCGCTGTAAATAAACCCGCTGATCGAGGCATTGCCTGCCAGCGGCAATAAATTGGTACCTTTTACAGCTCCGGCGATATGCCGGAAAATCCGCTGCAGCACTCCGCCGTGAGAGACAAGTAAAACTTTTTCGCCCCGGTGTTTTGCCAATACATCATCCAGAAATGTACTGATCCGCAGCTGAAATCCATCTTTGGATTCGCCACCGGGAAAACAACAGCTGATTTCACGGTAAAACGTATTTACTTTGTCCGCATGCTGTATCCGCAACTCATCCCACGCTTTACCCTCCAACTCACCGCAATCCATCTCCCGCAATTCCGGAGTCCGGATAAGCGGCACATTTTCATGGCCGCAAGCTGCGATCCTGCCGGCAGTTTCCGCCGCCCTGGACAAATCACTGGTATAAATCACATCAAAATGAGTTTCCCGCAAATAATTTGCCACCGCATCCGCCTGCGCCAAACCATTACTGTTGAGAGGACAATCCCCCTGCCCCTGCAAAACTCCGGTAAGATTTGCCCCGGTTTCGCCATGCCGTACAAAGAAAAATTCTGTCGTCATCGTAATTATTTCCATAAAAAACAACACTCCGGAAATTTTTCCGGAGTGTTGAAATCAGACTTACTTGCTGAGCAAAGAAGCGGAATCTTTGTCCAGGAAAGTCGTGCAGTCCGGGTGCAGCTGCAGGATGCTGGCGGCACACATATTGGTAACCGGACCTTCAAGAGCGTTTTTAACGGCTTCCGCTTTGCGGAGATCCGGCACGCTGTTGATGATGCAGGCGCTTTTCATGCACTGTTTGACGCTCATGCTGATCGCCTGTTTCGGCACATCGTCAAAGGTCGGGAACCAGCCTTCGCCGAGCTGCTGTTTGCGGCAGCGTTCTTCCAGATCGATGACCAGATAAGCACGTTCGGTATCGAAATCAGCCGGGGGATCGTTGAACGCCAGGTGACCGTTTTCACCGATACCGACAAACGCCACGTCGATCGGATTTTCGGTGATGTTTTTCTCCAGTTCAGCAAGCACGGCATCAATATCTTCAGCAGAGCCGTTCACCGGGAAAAACGCAGCCGGCGGCACCGGCAATTTGCAGATGAAACGCTGCCAGAGATAAAGACGGAAACTTGCCGGATGGGTGATCGGCAGACCGACGTATTCGTCGAGGTGGAAAAATTTGACCACGCTCCAGTCAATATTTTTTTCCTCCAACAGCGCCGCCAGCATTTCAAACTGACTGGCACCGGTCGCCAAAATCACATTGGCATAACCTTTTTTCTCGATCGCGGCACGGATTTTCGCAGCACCGAGCGCTGCAGCTGCTTTGCCAAGAGCAAACTTGTCATCATAAATTTTTACATCCATTTTCCGATTCTCCTTTCCTTTAAGGGTTAAATGGATCTAACAAATCAACGAATCCAATATGATCTGCGCGCCTCCGACCGCCACCCCGCGGCGGCCGAATGTAGAACGCAATACCATCGGATCTTTTCCCAATCCTGCGGCAACGGAACCTGCCAGCAAAATCCGACGGAATTCCTCAAAATACTTTTCCCCGAACTCCAACACATCTCCGCCCAGCACTACCGCATCCGGATCAAACATATTTGCCGCCGCACTGGCGGCATACGCCAACTGACCGGCATTGATCATAACCAGACGGTCAGCAACGTCATCACCATCAAAATAACGGCACAGAAATTCCTCAAAATTGATTCGACTTCCGGTGATTTTCTCATATTCACTCAGCATATTCCGGGGACGGGCGGCATCTTCCAAAATACTGCCGTCAGGCAATCTCAAAGTCCCGACCTCTCCGGCACAACCGTTTCTGCCGCTGAAAATATCTCCTGCAACCACAAATCCGGCGCCGACACCGACACCGCTGGTCAAATAGACCAGGCGTTCGGCATCACACCCGCCGCCGAACAACGCCTCCGCCAACGCCGCCGCATTGGGGCGCCGTTCCAACATCACCGGCACTCCGGAAATATTGCGCAAATCAGCCAGCAGCGGCTTGCCGACGATATCCAGATTTGAGTACGTCACATTGCCGTCATCAGCCACGATCCCGGAAACCGCCACACCGACGCCAGCCAACCGGTCAGGCGAAACTTTACCCTGCAGTATCCGGATAACTTTACCGGTAACATCCAGAATATTGTCATAACTATTGATGTAAGCGATAGATTCAGAGAACAACACTCCGCAGGATAAATCACAGATCACCCCTTCGATACACCCGTCACCGCCGAGATTGATCCCGATAGCACAACGTGCCGACGGGACAAACTCCAACATGATCGGCGGTTTGCCGCCGGTGGATCTGCCGGGACCGAGTTCTTTTACCAAGCCGTCGGCAATCAGTTCCTCCACAATGGCAGAAACTGCCGGTCTGGTCAAGTCGCACTCCCGTGCCAACTCAGCTCTGGATATACGACCGGAACGGCGCAATTTGGCAAAAACCCGGCGTTTGCCTGAAATATATGTAAAACGCATTTTCTTTTCCGTCCCAGTTTGTAAATCATGTTGACAATGCACGAAATATAATCCGACTTCACCATAAAGTCAAATAAAAACCTTTGAAAGTGAAAAAAAAATAAACTTTCTTTCAGTACACAGTAGAAAAATCCCGTCCGGTGATGTACTTTACTCATTGTAACGTTATTATAAACTTTTACAACTTTCAAGGAATAAATCATGGAAAAAATTGTTATCATCGGCAATGGTCCTGCCGGATGCACTGCTGCGATCTATGCTGCCAGAGCCGGATTGTCACCTTTGGTACTTGCGGGCAACACCCCCGGCGGATTGCTGACTCAAACAACTGAAGTGGAGAATTTTCCCGGTTTCCCCGATGGCATTACCGGATTTGACCTGGTGATGAATATGCAGACCCAGGCCGAGAAATTCGGCGCCCGCATTGAATATGACACCGTGACATCTGCGGTTCTGAATGACAACGGCATCCATCGGCTTACTTTATCAGACGACAGGGTGATCGAAACTGCGGCGCTGGTCATTGCCACCGGCGCATCTCCGCGGTATCTGGGTGTCCCCGGCGAAGAACGTTTGCGCGGCAATGGTGTATCCGCCTGTGCCACTTGCGACGGAGCGTTTTACAAAAATGTTCCGGTCGTGGTCGCCGGAGGCGGGGATTCGGCGATGGAAGAGGCGATTTTTCTGACCCGCTTTGCGTCAGAAGTTCACCTCATCCACCGTCGTGAGCAACTGCGGGCATCACAAATCATGGCTGACCGTGCCCGCAGCAATCCGAAAATCATTTTTCATCTCAACTGTAAAATCACTGAAATCCTCGGTGCCGATCAGGTTTCCGGAGTAAAAATTGCGGATACCGTCACCGGTGAAACCGGAGAATTGGAGTGTAAAGCGGTCTTTGCCGCCCTCGGTCATATTCCGTGCAATGAAGTTTTCAAAAACGCCGGAGTCGCAGTTGATGCGCAGGGATATTTTATCGCCCGAAACAATACTTCGCTCACAGATATCCCCGGAGTTTTTGTTGCAGGAGACTGCACAGATCCCCATTACCGTCAGGCGATCACCGCCGCCGGAACCGGGGCCAGAGCAGCGATAGATGCAGAAAAATATCTCTCCGAACATTGATCGCATGGATTTTGATTACCGGATCATCCGTTCACCGCGCCGTAAACGTATAGCATTGCGAATCGCTGCGGACGGCGTGGTGGAAATTCTCGCCCCACCTGCGGTGCCGGAAAGTTTTTTGCTGAAATTACTGGAGCGGGAACACGCTGCGATCACCTCGTTACAACAGCGGGCGCAGCGGCATTTGCAGCTGGATTTTTCAGAAAATGCCAGATTTCTGCTGTTGGGCGTACCGTATCCGCTTCATCTGACCAACCGCTTGCGCATTTTTGACCACGCCTTTATGATCCCCAAAGGTACTGATGAAGAGAAAAAATCGTCCTTGATCACATTATACCGGGAACTGGCACAGGCTGTCATTCCGAAACGGGTGCAGATCTACAGCGAAAAATGCGGTCTCATACCGGACAAAGTCCAAATCAACTCCGCTTCAACCAGATGGGGTTCGTGTTCAGGATATAAAACGCTCTCATTCAGTTGGAAATTGATCCAGGTGCCGCTGGAACTGATTGATTATGTCGCAGTTCACGAGTTAGCTCATTTGCAGGAGATGAACCACTCTCCGGCATTCTGGGCGCTCGTAGCAAAAATCATGCCGGACTACGCTCTGCGGCGCAGAAAATTGAACGAATTATCCCGCACCCTGCCCCACTGGTAAATATCAAAACGAAACTTTGACATCCCCGGACACTGCAGTCGGCGGAGCCATCAGCTGAATTCCTGCCGGTTTACTCCAATCCCGATCCCAAGTGAACAACATCAGCGGATCAGTTTCGCCGCCCCACGGATTGAGGTCAACGATCAGAATTTCCTGACCTGAAGTTATATAAATATCCATCACCACAGTCTGCTGCGGCAATTTCCATGATATCTCTTTCACAAACCGTTCCGCCAACTCCCAATAATTCGCTTTCACCCCTTCCAAACGCCGGAAGTGACGAATCAAATGGTACTGGCTCATCGCCGAAAGTTGTCCTTCGTAAATAAACAACCGGAATTCTCGTGCCAGGGTAATATTACGATACGGACGGATACAGATGTATTCCATCTCACCGCGCCGGGCAGCTGCAGAAACTTTTTTGCTCTGCAAAAGAGTATTGACCGCACTGCGGGCCGAATAAACCGCACCGCCTTTTGCCGCAAAACGCTCGGTGTCCGTCGGGGCACAGCTGTCTGCAAACACAAAGGCATTGCCGCGGATCGCCGTTAACGGCGTTTCCAAATCATGCATCAGGCTTTTAGCCACCGGAGAATAAAGCAATTCGCCGCTGCATTCACCGTTGCCATCGGCAAACATTGCGACAGCTTCCGGAGTTAATTTAACGAAACGGGTATCCCAAGTGTATGAGGACAACGCCGGATACCACGACGGCACCAGTAATTTTTTATCTTCACTGTTCATTTGCCGGTTCCTCTTTTTTATCATCATCTTCCTGAAAAAGCACCAGATTGCGGACGACATGGAAAAGATAGAACAGCCATCCGATCACAAACAATTCCAAATACAATTTTGCTCCCGGCAACTGCAGCGCCGGAAAGAAACTGACCACTGCCATCACCGGGAATGCCGTATAAACCGAAACTTTCCACATTACTGCAAAAGAGAACTCCTGCAATTTATTGCGGCAGAACAACCTGAAAACCGAGGCAAAAAACACCGTAAAAAGCAATACCGAGAAAAACTGAACAAAAAAGAACTGCAGCGATTTGAAAATTGCAAACATCGTCCGGATAAACTTGAACAACTGCGGTGTCGTCATTCCGTTCTCATAATCTGACGGCAATCTCCACTTGACTTGCTGCTGTGCATTAGCAGTGTCCACCAATTTCTTTTTCAATTCCTGATAGGATAATTTAGGCATGGCAACATCCAGCGATCTGCCATCAGGATTGTATTTGACAAAAATCCATTTTTCTTCCTGCCGCAACATAAATGCGAAGCAGGACGGATGCCACAAAACAATAAAATTACGCTCAAACAATGTTTCATCCGGATACTCTTTTTCCGCACCTTGCGGAGAAACATATATCAACAATCCGTTATAGGGATACTCCTGACGGCGGCTCCTTTCCGGTTCAGATTCGGGGATCACCCCTTTTTCACTGAGATAAACTCTGCTCCCGAAAATGCCACGGAATCCGGCTTCCGCCGAACGCCACCGGTATTTCAGCATATAATAGTTGCCGATACCGATAAAAACAGCACAAATCAGCGACAGCAAAAATAAGTGCCACAGCGTTTTGCCCCAGCTCTGTTTGCGCAGCTTCTGAAAAATCTCAGTGCCGCAACATGTTCCTATAAACGAACGAAAAAAACTCATCTTTTGCTTTTCCTGCGATAATTGGAACTCTGTCCGATCTTTTTCAAACGTTCCAAATCTCCACGAACGGCTCTGGCGACTTCCGGTTTAAGCCGGTCAGTGAACAATTTACCATCCAAATGATCAAGCTCATGCTGAATACACCGCCCCAGCAACCCTCCGCACTCGGCTTCAATAAATTCGCCATCCAGAGTTTGAGCCCGGAAAACCACGCAAACCGGACGCTCGACCGGAGCATATATTTCCGGCACTGACAAACACCCCTCTTCCCGGGTATTTTTTTCGGTAGAATACGCCACTATTTCCGGATTGATCACCACCAGCGGCATCCGCGGCAGCAACGCATTTTCACCGGAAGTGCCGGTGTTGGAGTCTGCCGGGACATCAAATACCACCATCCGCAATGAATGGCCATACTGTGGAGCTGCCAATCCAATACCGTTAAAGACCCGCATTGCGGCAAACATCTCACCGGCAATAGTACGGATCTCATCAGAAACGACCGCCACCGGCTTGGCGATTTGTTTCAAAACCCCCGCACCGGCAGTGTATACAGTATAAGATTTTTTGTGATTGGGAAAAAACATCTTATTTGGTTTTCGGTTTTGCTGTCGCAGAAGCCGGGATCGCCGGAACCGGCTTTGCTCCGGGGTTGCGTTTCACATCAGGAGCCTGAACCGGGGCAGTCTGTGCGGCATCACCTTTCTGTGAATAGCTGTCAATTTTCTGCTGAATATCAGAAATTCCGCCAAGTCCGGGATAACGTTCATCACCGGAGCCGTTATTATTCATATAATACTGAGCAGTATTACCGCCGACGACCGAATCAAGCTGAGCTTTGGCATTCTGCACATTGATATAACTGGATGCCAACGAAGTTTCCGCCTCGACCAAATCCCGCTGGGCTTCATTCAAACGGGTCAACTCAGCGTTACCGGCATTGTATTCATCCCGCACCAGATCCCGCTGTTTACTGGAGAGGTCTTTGATTTTAGCATGAAGTTTGGTCTTTTTAACATTCTGGACATATCCGGCATAAGCAGAACGCACTTCATTGATAACCGTTGCCCATGCCGCGGCGACCTGATATTCGGCGACCGCACGGGCGGCTTTGGCTTCTCGCAACTGGTTTGTGCGGATAAAACCGTTAAAAATAGTCCACTCTGCATTCAAACCGTAATTAAAATTCATCGTCTCATGATAGTGGGTGGAATCGTCAGTGGAATAACTGAGATACTGATTGGTGTGAGTGCCATAACCCCAGTTGATATAACCGGTCACCACCGGAGAATATGCGCCCCAAGCCTGATAGACCTGATATTTGGCGACATTGAGTTTTTCGCGATATCCTTTCAGGTCAGGACGGTTGGCAAGTGCAGCATCGAGATAGATTTCCACTGCCGGAAGTTCCGCAAACTGCGTTTTATATTCTTCAGGAAATTTAATGTGCGACGGCAAAGTACCTTCCTGATAGCCCATCAGCTGCGCCAGCGCATAAACTGCGACTTCATACTGATAATCAGCCTCGATCATTTTGACATCAGCGCTGTTGACGTAGATTTCAAAGTTCAGCACATCGCTCAACGGAGCCGCACCGGCTTCAAATTTATATTTGGTATCCTGCAGGGAACTCTGCTGGAATTTGCGGTCAGCCAAAGCAATACGGCGGTTTTCGATCGCCAACAGCACCGTATTATAGGCGTATGCGACCGACATCATCATCGTGCGGCAGGCATCCTCCTCCATTCTGGCGTAGTAATTGAAATCGCTTTTGGCGGCTTTCAATCTGAACAGACGGGCAAAACCGTCAAAAATCAGCAAATTGGCATGGATACCGGTCTGGGTGGTAAAAGCATCCGTGTGCGGACTGCCGCTGCGGTTTTTGAAATTCGGATAAACGGCATCACAATAGTTGCGGATCCAATCCCGGCCATTCTGCATCGAAAAACTGGCACTGACCACCGGTGAATACGCACCCCATGCCTGCAAATATTTCATGCGGGCAGCTTCCATCGAGTGGAACGCCGCAATATAAGTCGGGTTATTTTTGATCGCAATGCGTTGCGCATCCCGCAATGACAGCAATTTTATATCTTTAAGTGAATCGTCCTCTGCTGCCACACGCTGACGCGCGGTATAACTCTCACCCAGCGTTGCCGCAGCAGGTTCTTTGTAATTGTAACATCCGGCAACTGCGGTCATCAAAACTGCCGCTGCGCCGCCGTACCAAAAGAATTTACTCTTTTTCATGCCTGAACAGCTCCCATTATTAAAATATACAAGTATACCTTACTATTTTTTATAATGTAGCACCTTTTTCCGGTATTTGCAACCCGATATTGAAAAATTTTATTCAATATTCCAGTCATTTCGGCATTTTCACACTTCCCGTCTGCAACGTCTCGTATGACTTAATGAATATAAAAAATGCGGACACCCGTTTGAGTGTCCGCATTTACCTTTTTCAAAAGGCGATCAATCAGGCAAGACGCGCTTCCAGCGCTTCAAGCTGTTTGACCAATTCAGCCGGCAGATGGCTGCCGAATTTGGCGTAATGTTCTTTGATCATCGCCAATTCGTTTTTCCAGCCTTCGACATCGACTTTGAGCAGTTCGTCGAGATCAGCAGCGCTGACTTCGCCCTCCAAGCCGGTGATATCGATGGAGTCGGCAGTCGGCAGGAAACCGATCGCAGTTTCATTGGCTTTACCATTTCCGGCGCAACGGGCAAAAACCCAAGCCAACACCCGGCTGTTATCGCCAAAGCCCGGCCACATGAATTTGCCTTCGGCGCTCTTACGGAACCAGTTCACGCAGAAGATTTTGGGCAGGTTGCCTTTGGCTTCACCGGCTTTACCGATTTCCAGCCAGTGTTTGAAGTAATCGCCCATGTGATATCCGCAGAACGGCAACATGGCGAACGGGTCACGACGGACAGTACCGGCTTTCACGTCCAAAGCTGCAGCGGTAACTTCAGAACCGACGGTGGAACCGATGAACACACCATGTTCCCAGTCTTTGGCCTGATAGACCAGCGGCAGAGTGGTCGGACGGCGTCCGCCGAACAGGAACGCACTGATCGGCACACCGGCAGGATCTTCCCATTCCGGAGCGATGGCGGGGCAGTTGCCGGCTTTAGCGGTAAAACGGGCATTCGGGTGCGCCGCTTTGACCGGTTTGCCGTCAGCGTCGACCATATTCGGAGTCCAGTCATTGCCTTTCCAGTCGATCAGGTGAGCCGGAGCATCGTAGCCGATGCCTTCCCACCAGACATCACCATCATCGGTCAGAGCGACGTTGGTAAAGATCGTGTCTTTGGCGCAGGAGAGCATGGCGTTTTTGTTGGATTTCATGCTGGTTCCGGGGGCAACACCGAAGAAACCGGCTTCCGGGTTGATGGCACGGAGCTGACCGGCTTCATCAAATTTCATCCAGCTGATATCGTCACCGACGGTCTCAACTTTCCAGCCCGGCAGGGTCGGGATGAGCATCGCAAGGTTGGTTTTACCGCAAGCGGACGGGAACGCACCGGTGACATATTTGCTTTCGCCGGCAGGGTTGGTAAGTTTCAAAATGAGCATGTGCTCAGCCAACCAGCCCTCGTCACGGGCCTGAACAGTGGCGATACGCAGAGCAAGACATTTTTTGCCGAGCAGAGCGTTGCCGCCGTAACCGGAACCGTAAGACCAGATTTCACGGGTTTCGGGGAAGTGAGCGATATATTTTTTATCCAACGGAGCGCAGGGCCAGATACCGTTGTCGGATTCACCGGCTTCCAGCGGTTTACCCACGGAGTGCATGCAGGGAACGAATTCGCCGTCGCCGAGGACTTCCAGAACTTTGGTGCCGACGCGGGTCATCACGTGCATGTTGATCACAACGTAAGCGGAGTCAGTTATCTCAACACCGATTTTGGCGATCGGGGAACCGACCGGACCCATGGAGAACGGGATGATGTACATGGTACGGCCATGCATACAACCTTTGTAAAGGCCGGTCATGGTCACTTTCAATTCTTTGGGATCGATCCAGTTATTGGTCGGGCCGGCATCTTCTTCTTTTTCAGAAGCGATAAAGGTACGGGCTTCGACACGGGCAACGTCGGACGGATCAGAGCGGAACAGCAAGCTGTTCGGGCGTTTTTCCGGATTCAAACGGATCGCCAGACCGGATTCAACCATCTCATTGCTGAGGCGGTCATACTCTTCTTTGGAACCATCGCACCAGTAAACGGCATCGGGTTCGCAGATCTCGACCCAACTGTTGACCCACGCGAGCAACTTGGCGTTGTTCGTCGGAGCCTGATTCAACATTTTAGCCATCATCTCGTCCTTTCTTTTTATTGTGAGTGACTGCAAAGCTTTCAACTATTTTTCAGCGGGAAACGTCCTGATTCCCGGCAAAAACCGAAATTAGTCATAATATATCACCCCAAAAATGTTTTTTCAATCTCCCGCAGGCAAATTTTTATAACAATGTTGAAATGATTTGACTTTGCCTGATGTTTACGGTATATTATGTCAAAGTATCAACGTAACCAACAAGGAGAAAAACATGGCTATCCCCAGCGTGCCGGTTCCCGCCGGATTGGAAACTGAATTCTTTGCTCTTGGGGCGGGAGCGCTCACTTATCTGCCGGAAATTTTAAAACGCCATTTCCCCCACTGCCGTCCGTGGATAATCGCCGATCAGAACACCTGGAAAGCTGCCGGAGAAAAATCCCATGCGCTGTTGACAGCTGCCGGATTGGATCCGTATGAACCGTACATTTTTCCGGCGGAACCACGTTTGCACCCGGAATACTCCTATTGCGAAATGCTTGCTCAACTGATGCCTGCGGATGCCGTTCCGGTTGCCGCCGGTTCCGGTGTTATCAATGATTTGACCAAGTGCGCTTCGGGATTGAAAAACATCCGCTACTGCTGTGTGCCGACGGCTTGTTCGGTAGACGGCTACACTGCTTCCGGTTCTGCACTGGTGGTCAACGGTTCCAAAAAAACTGTCAAATGCCCTGCCCCAAAAGCGTTGTGTGCAGACACGGATATTCTGGCGACAGCTCCGGCAGACATGCTGGCATCCGGCTTTGCCGATTTGCTCACCAAAATCCCCGCCGGGGTGGACTGGATCATTGCCGACTATGCCGGAGCGGAAGCGATCCGGCAGGATGTCTGGGAACTCATTCAGGGACATATTTACGAATGGACTGCCGACCAGAACGATATGCTCAATATTTTCAACGGACTTGCCGCCACCGGATACAGTATGCAAATGTACGGTGAAAGCCGTCCGGCGTCAGGCGCCGAACATCTTTTCAGCCATGTCTGGGAAATGGAGGGATTGACGCTCAACGGGGCAGATGTCTCTCATGGTTTCAAGGTCGGAGTCGGCTTGCTGGCATCGACGCTGCTGATGGAGTTTGTGTTGTCCCGCACCGCAGCTGAAATCAAAGCAATGATGCGCCCCGGTCTGTCAATAGCAGAACGGGAAAGCGAAATCGATCAGCTGTTGAAACTCGGCTGCTACGGTCCGGAACCGAAAAAAACAGCACTGAACAAACATTTGACAGGAGATAAACTGCTCGCCCAACGGGAGAAATTGCTGGCAAACTGGGACGACCTGCGCTCCCGGATGCAGAAGCGTCTCATTCCTTATCAGGAGATGTACCGCAAACTTGCAGCTGCGAATTGCCCGGTGACTCCGGCGGCGATCGGGTTGACTCCGGAGCAGTTCCGTCACGGCATCCGCACCGCCCAGCTCATCCGCAACCGCTATACGGTGCTGGATCTGCTTTATGAACTCGGCGTACTGGACAACGCCATTGAGTCACTGGATGTCATGATTCGCTGACATCATCATTTTCAACGATATTGCGCTCGCCGGCCGGACGCATCTGACTGCGGAATTTCCCCGGCGGCATTCCCCGGCGGCGGCTGAATACCCTGGAGAAGTAGAATTGATCCCGGAAGCCGGAGGCAAAAGCCACCTCGGCGACGGTGGCACCGGGATCATTGCGCCAGACTTTTTCAGCGATTTTCAAACGGGCATCCAGCAGCAGTCCTTTGAAACTGGTTTGGTAATTGCGCCGCAAAAACTGGGAAATCGTGGAAACACTCCGCCCCAGTTTCCGTGCCATATCCGGCAGGCGGACATCTTCGGTGGCGTGTTTTTCGATATATTTGTCGATTTCCGCACGGAGCTGATCGCCCTGCAAAACCGCCAGTTCCCGGACGGCGATATAGTCGATCAGAGTTTTCAATACGCCCAGCACACCACGAAGTTTTTCAGCGGTAAACGAGGGTAATTCCCAATATCTTCGCTCCAACTCCGCCCGGATGTCAGCAGGCACGTCATCCCAAACCGGCGGCTCCTCGTCCTCGACCCGGAATTGACCGAACATCACAAATCCGGCGACGACACCGCGCACCATCACCGGCGCCAGACACTCGTGCAATCCGGCGTGACAGCGATAGTCAATGATCTGTCCCTTTTTCACAGCCTCATGCCGTTTGTGGTGATCCATGGAGACACAATGCTCCATCCCGCAAAGTTTTTTCTGAATAATGCGGCAGTATTCACAATTTCGCATTGCCTTACCGCGGCGCAGAAATTCTCCCGACAGGGAAAAAAACGTCACTCTGACGTCCAGCAGCGAGGCAAAGTCGTCCAGCAATGTCTGCACTTCATCACTCAAAAACAATTCCAACGCCAATGTTGACACCGTTCACACTCCCTGTAATGAATTTCACTTCACTTTGAAAAATATACACCACGTTTGCAAAAAAATCCATAGCCAAAGCTGAATTTTCTATTGCTAAATTCAGATTCAGACGTTATATTAAGTATGAAACAGTTTGAACAACAACCAACAACGGAGTTTTTTTACCATGATCACTGCGGCAGAGGCAAGCAAAGGTTTCCTGCTGGACGGAGAATTCGTTTCAGCAGAAAAATACGGCACCGGACATATCAACGACACCTATAAAATGTCCACCACCAAACAAACCTATATTCTGCAGCGCATCAACACCTCTATTTTCCGTGAACCGGAAAAACTGATGGATAACTTTGTGCAGGTATGCAAACATATTGAGAAAAAAATCGCTGCTGAAAAATGCTCCAATCCCGCCAGCCGCCGCCGTTTTCTTCAGGTGATGTATTCGGTCAACGGCACCCCTTATTTCCGGGACAGCGAAAACGGCTTCTGGCGCTGTTACGTTTTTGTGGATCAGGCCCGTACCTATGATGTGCTGGAGAAATCCGCTCAGGCATACGCCGCTGCCGCTGCATTCGGAGCGTTTCAAAACGACCTTGCCGATCTGCCCTGCCGTTTGAATGAAACCATTGCGGACTTTCACCACACCCCGAAACGTCTGGCGGCGCTGGAAGCTGCGGTAAAAGCCGACTGCTGCGGTCGTTTGGCAGACGTGGCACCGGAACTGGATTTCATCATGGCACGCAAAGAGGAATACTCTCTGCTGCTTGCCGAAAAAGATGCCGGCAATATTTTTGAGCGCACCACCCACAACGATACCAAACTCAACAATGTGCTTATCGACGATCTCACCGGCGAAGGCATTTGTGTTATCGACCTTGACACCGTCATGCCGGGGTTGCCGCATTACGATTTCGGTGACATGGTGCGTACCGGCACCAGCCCTGCCCCGGAAGATGAAACCGATTTGAGCAAAGTCGGCATGAGATTTGAAATGTTTGAAGCTCTGCTGCGCGGTTACCTCTCCAACGCCGGCAGTTTCCTCAACGCCCGGGAAAAAGAGCTGTTGCCGTTTTCAGGCAAACTCATCACGCTGGAAATCGGCATCCGCTTTTTGACCGATTATCTCTCCGGCGACGTGTACTTCAAGATCCATCGGGAAAAGCACAACCTCGACCGCTGCCGCACCCAGATCAAACTGGCTCAATCCATTGAAGATCAGTTTGATGCCATGCGGAAACTCAATGACTCTATAAAATAAGGTATTGCCGTGAATCAGGAAAAAGTTTATGCCTCATTCCCTCTGCCGGACGGCAGCACAGGTTACATTTGTGCTGACCGTGCCTGTTCGTGGCTGGTGGATATTCTGCGGGAAGTCCACCACATGCACGAAGTACCGGGGAGCAGGATGCTGCTTGACATCGTGGCTCTGACACCTGACACCCGACGGGAATATTTCCCTGATTCACAAATTTATCAGATCGATCTGCCGGGAAATGATATTCCGCAGGTATCAATCTGTACCATGCCGCCGGCAGAACATGAAAAAAGAATCAAACTGGCACGCAATGTAATGTTTCTTTCCCTGCTGCCGCTGCTGAAAAAGCGCGAAATATTCCTGTTTCATGGCGGCTTGACCGTTGATGCCAACGGCAAAGGGTGTATTTTGTGCGGCCCCAGCGGAGTCGGCAAAAGCACAGCCGTCAACAAAGCAGGCAAAATATGGGAGATCCTCGCTGACGATTTGATGTTTCTCTCTTTTCAAAATGGTAAATGCGTTGCCATGCCCGGCCCGACGTGGAGCAGTTATCTGCTGGAAAAACCCCGTCCGGTCGATTGTGACATCACCAGAACAGTTGAGGTAAAAAACACGTTGATCCTGAGCCGTATCGGTGAAGTTGGAATCAGAAAACTGCCGGCGATGCAAACCTCGCTGATGATTTCCGGCAGTTTTATTGAAATGGTAACATGGCAATCGCTGTTTTTGCGCTCTCCCGAACTGACAGCAGAATTGCGCAAAGCGGCATTTGACGGAATATCGCTTCTGACCGCTGCAACTCAATGTCATTGTCTTACCAGCGAACTGGAAACCGATCTTGCCCCGTTCTTGCGCTCGGTGGAGTGATTATAAATTATCGAAATACCATTTCGCCGTTTCAGCGATTCCCTGTGCAGCGCTGAATTCCGGTTTATAACCGAGCAGTCGGACAGCTTTGCTGATGTCGGCAAGACTGTGCGGAATATCTCCGGCACGCTCCGTTCCATATTGCGGCACTACTCCGGCGATTTCAGGGTCAAACACGGCAAGATGCTGTCGCAGAGATTCGAATAATTCAGTCAAAGTCATCCGTCCGCCGCAGGCGACATTGTAAACCTGATTGACAGCTTCGCGATTTTCCGTCGCAACCGCCAGGGCAATCGCCTGAAGCACGTTGTCAACATAGGTAAAATCCCGGCTGAATGAACCATCACCGTTAATGACCGGCGCAGAGTGCTGCAGCAGCGCAGCGGCAAATTTCGGGATCACCGCCGCATAAGCACCGTGCGGATCCTGCCGCCTGCCGAAAACGTTAAAAAAACGCAGCCCCACCGAATCCAGACCATAGACCCGGTGAAAATTTTCTGCGAATAATTCATCCACGGCTTTAGTCAGTGCATACGGCGACAACGGTTTACCGGTATGTGACTCAACTTTTGGTAAATCCGGAGCATCACCGTAAACAGAACTGCTGGAGGCGTAAACCACTTTATCAGCGCCGCACTGCTGCGCCGCCGCCAGAATATTTACAAATCCGGACACATTTACCGCCACCGAAGTTGCCGGATCTTTGATCGACCGCGGCACACTGCCGAGGGCGGCAAGATGCACGATATACTTCATGCCCTTTGCCGCCTGCAGACAACATTCCGGATCCCTGATATCTCCTTCGATCAGAGTAAATTTATCACTTTTTTCTGCGTCAGAGAGATTCTCTTTTTTACCGGTGGAAAAGTTATCAATCACGGTAACCTGAGCCTGCTGTTTCAACAGAAAATCGGTCAAATTCGATCCGATAAAACCTGCTCCGCCGGTAACCAGAATTTTTGCTCCGGAAATATTTTTGAACATCATGATGCTGCTTCCCTCTGTTACATTTATATACTTTAGCATAAATATAACGCAAATACAAGTTTTTCAGGTTGACTTTTTGCCATGCGCGTTGTATTTTACACTGGTAAAAGAGTAAGGAGTTTATATCATGGCTTTTTTAGAATGTCATTTCCAATCAGCCGTTCTCGGACGGGCGGTTTCAGTCAATGTGATTTTACCCCAATCCCCATATCAGCCGGCAACTGTGCCGCCGGAAAAACGCTTCCCGGTGCTGTATCTGCTTCACGGTTTGAGCGACGATGCGACAATGTGGTTCCGCCGGACATCGATTGAACGTTATGCGGATCTCCACCGGATCGCAGTGGTCATGCCTGATGGCGGCAGAGGCTTTTACTCTGATGCCATTGCCGGAGAAAAAATGTGGACATTCATTGCCGAAGAACTGCCATTTTTCATTCAATCCTCGTTTCCGGTAAGCCGGGAGCGCACGGACACATTTGCCGCCGGATTATCCATGGGCGGCTATGGAGCGATCAAACTGGGCTTGCGGCTGCCGGAAAAATTTGCTGCGGTAGCGGGATTGTCAACTCTGGCAGATTTGAAATACCGCTTCCGGGCAGCAGATTCTGCTTCATGGCGGCCGGAACTGCGCCGGATATTCGGTTCCCCTGCCCGTCTGGCAGCAGAGGGCAATGATTTGTTTGCACTGGGCGAAACAGCAGTGGCATCCGGCAAACCGCTGCCGAAAATTCTCTCCATCTGCGGTACGGATGATTTTATGATACGCGACAACCGCCGTTTCAACAAACACATGACCCGAATCGGGTATCCGGAATACTTTGCCTTTGAACGTCCCGGTGCCCACACCTGGGAATTCTGGGATCGGCACATTCAGGATGTGCTGAATTTTTTCATGTCAGGCAAATTACCGGAATAAAATACGATGATCAAGCAAAATAAATCTCCTGACCGCAAAATCTTTTTTGCCGGTGAAACAGTCACTTTTTATATGAGCGCTGCCCCGGCCCGCCGCAAAGGCAGAGCCGTACTGCGCACCAACATCGGTCAATCGGCGATCCAACGTCAGGAAATGATTGAAAAAAGCGAATTCAACCGCACTCCGCGCGGCGGTGACTGGCACGATCTGGAAATGGACAAAAGTGCCGCCGGTTTCCAAATCACGCTCCCGCTGGCGGAACCGGGGATATTTGAAGCCAAATGCTGTTTTATTCCTGACGACGGCAGTTCGATCATCTGGGCGACCGGAGATAACTTCAAACTGAAAGTCCATCCGGCAAATTCGGTAACTGCCAACGGTATTTATTGTGCATTCGTGCGCCAATTCGGCAAGTGGGCCAATCTGCCCCATTCTCCGGAAATGCCGGAAATCATCAATGAACTCGACCGGGAAAATTACACCGTAGTCCCGCCATCAGGGACATTCCGCAACCTGATTTCCAAACTTGACCATATTTTCGGCACGCTGCACTGCACTATTTTGCAGCTGCTGCCGATCCATCCGGTACCGAAATGTTTCGGCAGGATGGGGCGCTACGGCAGTCCGTTTGCGGCGACAGATTATTTTTCGGTTGACCCGGCTCTGGCGGAATTTGATACCACGGCGACCCCGATGGAACAATTCCGGGAGCTGATCGATGCCGTACACGCCAGACGGGGACGGATTTTCATGGATATCCCGGTCAATCATACCGGTTGGGCATCCAAACTCCAATGCGAGCATCCGGATTATTTCCGTCGGGAAAAAGATGGAACATTTGTCAGTCCCGGGGCATGGGGGATCGTCTGGGCAGACTTGTGCCAGCTGGATTACAGCCATACTCAAGTCAAAAATATCATGGCCAAAGTTTTCCTTTTCTGGTGCCGTCACGGCGTGGATGGTTTCAGATGTGACGCCGGCTACATGGTACCGCGGGAAGCATGGCAGTACATCATCGCCAAAGTCCGCACCGAATTTCCAGACACGGTATTCCTGCTGGAAGGTCTCGGCGGGCCTCCGGCGGTACAGGAAGATCTGCTGGGCAGAGTGGGGTTGGACTGGGGATACTCGGAACTGTTTCAGAACTACTCCAGAGATGAAATATCATCATATTTCCAATACCTTGACCATGTGAGCAATACTTGCGGGATCATGGCAAATTTTGCCGAAACCCATGACAACGACCGTTTAGCAAAAAAAGGCAAAGTATATGCGAAACTGCGTTTTCTGGTCAACGCCCTGCTCTCCCGCAACGGTGCATTCGGCTTTGCCAACGGCGCAGAATTTTTTGCCGCCGAAAAAATAGATGTTCACGGCTGCGGCGGATTAAATTTCGGTGCGGCGGATAATTTGTGCGGTCTGATTGGAAAATTAAATACTCTGATGGCATATCATCCGGCATTCGGTTCCGGTGCAAAAATCTCTCTGATCCAGCACGGCGGCGGCAATGTCATCGCTGCCCGCCGTTACGGAGACAACATCCCGGAATTGCTGGTACTGCTCAATCTTGATTGTGAAGCTCCGGCAATGGTCAATTTCAGCGCCACGAAATTCACCTCCGGCACGGATTTGCTCTCCGGCAGAAAGGTAACTCTGATCTCACACGGTGATTTGCAGAGCGTGCAGCTGGTCCCCGGCGAAGGATTGTGTGTCAGCTTTGATGATTTCGTCCTGCCTGCCGATACGGCGGCTTATCCTCCGGCAGTGCTGGATATGCAAAGTCAGGCGATGGCACAGCGCACGGCGATCCACTTTGGCGGCTTGAAACAGGCCGCGGCAGCTGACGGAAAAAAGTTACTGCTTGATCCCGAAGCATTTGTTGCTGAAGTCACCGGCATAACCCCGCCTCCGGTCACGACTTGGGAATATCCGCACGACACCGGACGGGTGGTAATGCTCCCACCGGGGGATGTTTTGCTGCTGAAAAGTCCGGCGAACTTTATCGCCGGAGTATTCTGCGACGGCAAAACCCTCGTCCGGGAAACCAGTTTGCCGTACTGCGACGGCACCGGTGAGTTCGCTCTGCTTCATATTCCGGAAAATACCGCAAACCGTCCCCGGATGCTGACTTTGAAATTCTGCTCTTTTGCCCATGGTATCGCTGAACACCGGGAAAGTACTATTATGCAGTTGGCAGAACCGGATAAGCGGATGGTAAAGCTGGCGGGCAAATATTCCGATGCCGCCAACCATTATGTTTTCGGTGCCAATAATTCCGGCGGCTACGCCATGTTCAGCGCCCAATGGGGCGTTATTACCGGCAAATACGATGCGCTGCTGGCAGCAAATGTCAATCCTGATTATCCGGTTGACCGCCGGGTGATGTTCACTGCCTGCCGGGCGTGGCTGGTCATCAACGAATTTTCGCAGGAACTCACGGCGGCAACGCTGGAAAGTTACTGCGCCCACCCCGGCAACCGGGCACGATGGCAATTTCTGGTTCCGGACGGGCTGGGCGGCAACCTGCCGGTCACCGTAGAATTCAGAATGGCACTTGACCGCAATGCGGTGGAACTGCGCTTCCGGCGCGAAGGCAACGTCGGCGACCGCTCGATGCCTGCCAAACTGATTTTGCGTCCGGATGTTGAAGACCGAGTCAATCATACCACTGTCCGGGCATGTGATGGAGCTGAACACCGTTTCCGGGATGCGATCACCGAAATTCCGGACGGATTTTCATTCTGCCCCAACGATTGTGCATTGAAAATGCAGCTGCACGGCGGCAAATTTTTCCGTGCCCCGGAATGGCGCTACATGACTGATCTGCCCCAGGAACGGTACTATGGCATGAGTGATAAAAATGATCTTTTCAGCCCCGGTTATTTCACCGTGCAGCTTGCTCCCGGTGAAGAAGCGGTACTCACTGCCGGAGCCGGAGATTTTTCAGGGGCACATTACCCGGCAATAAACTTCCCGACTGAAATAAAACCGGAAATACTTGCCGGGGATGCCTTGAGCCGCTTTGTGGTAAAGCGGGACGGTTTAAGCACTGTTATCGCCGGTTATCCGTGGTTTATGGATTGGGGCAGAGATACTCTGATCGTATTGCGAGGGTTGTGCAAATTTCCGGAGTTTCACCGGAAATGCGCCCAGATCCTGCAGCGGTTTGCCGCATTTGAAAAAGGCGGTACCATCCCCAACATGATTTGCGGCGGCAATGACTCCAACCGGGATACGTCCGATGCCCCGCTGTATTTGATCGTTGCCGTAAGAGATTACATCGAAGCCAGCGGCGACACCAAATTTATGGAGACTGATTGCGGCGGCAGAACGATGCACGAAGTATTGGATTCCATTGTGGACAACTACCGTTGCGGCACTGCCAACGGGATAAAAATGGATCCGGCAAGCGGTTTGATTTTCAGCCCCTCGCATTTCAGCTGGATGGACACCAACTATCCTGCCGGGACTCCGCGCGAAGGCTATCCGGTGGAAATCCAGGCTTTGTGGCTGGCATCATTGGAATTTCTGGGCAAAAATGAACTGGCGCAACAGGTCAAAACCAGTATCGCCGAACTGTTTTTCCAAAACGGCAAAATTTCCGACTGCCTGCATTGCGCCGGCGGAGTAGCGGCGGCACAAGCGATCGCCGACGACCATTTGCGCTGCAATATGCTGCTGCTGATAACGATGCGGGCGGTGACCGACCGTCAGAAAACCATGCAGATCCTGCGTGAAGCAGAAAAATTGCTGATCCCCGGAGCGATACGGACACTGGATGATGCCGATGTCACCTACCAGCTGCCGGTATCATTGCACGGTAATATATTGAATGATCCGCGACATCCGTATCAGGGATTCTACCGGGGGCCGGAAGATACTTCCCGCAAAATGGCATATCACAACGGTACTGCGTGGTGCTGGCCGTTCCCGGCTTATTGCGAAGCACTTTACCTTCTGGGCGGTCAATCCAGCAAGCTCCGGGCGAAGGCCCTGCTTTACTCGTGCGTTGACCATTTGGAAAACGGAGTAATCGGTGAAATGCCCGAAGTTCTGGACGGTGATGCCCCGCACCGCCCCGGCGGCTGTCTGGCTCAAGCGTGGAGTATATCTGAATTTTACCGGGTAGCAAAAATACTTGAGCAAAAATGAAAATCCTATTTAAAGGTTTTGTCTGTGACGGCATATCAGAACCGTCCCGGCAGGCGGTTCTGATCGAAAACGATAAAATCATAGCTGTGGAAAAGGATATTTCCGGCAGTTCTGCCGCCGACCGTACCATCACGGTCAAAAACGGGATCATTGCTCCGGGATTTATTGATTGTCACGGTCATTCTGAATTATCCCTGCTTGATGCTCCTGATGCGACAAGCAAACGGTTGCAGGGATTTACGACTGAAATCATCGGCAACTGCGGTTTATCTGCATTTCCGGTCACCGGATGCAACCGGAAACATTTAAGCGAATTATATCAAAACTATCACACCGCCTTAAGCTGGTCGACATTGCCGGAATATCAGCAGCTGCTCAAAGAGCGTCAAGCCGGACTCCGGGTGTATTCGTTATGCGGTCACAACACCCTCCGTGCCGCAATTGCCGGATATGAAAAAGAGCGCCTTGATGTTGACGAAATTACCGCAATGAAAACTCTGCTGCAAAGTTCTTTGGACACCGGAGCGCTTGGCATGTCTACCGGCTTGCTGTATGTGCCGGGGTGTTTCTCCGATCCGGCAGAGATCATCTCGCTGATGCAGATATTGGCAGCCAATGACCGGGTATATGCCACTCATTTACGCAGTGAAGGAGGCGAATTGCTCGAAAGCCTGACCGAAACATTTGAATGTGCCGTCGAAGCAGGATTGAAGCGGGTATTGATAAGTCACTTCAAAACCGCACGCCCGGAAAACTGGCACAAACTGGATGCGGCACTGGAACTTATCAACCGCTACCGCCACGCCGGACTGGATATTCATTTGGATCGCTATCCATATCTGGAAAGTCAAACCATGCTGAGCGTGATTTTGCCGCCGCCGTACGATACCATGCGGGATGCCGCAATCACCGCAGAATTGAAAGATGAATCTGTCCGCGACCACCTGACCGGAATTTTGCGGGCGCAAAAAACTCCGCAGGATTGGCAGCGCTTGCGACTGACCGGAGCAAGAAACAGTGAATTTCTACCGTTTCTGGGCAAACATTTTCACGAAATTCCCGGCGATCCGGCGGAAAACTGTATCAAAATCCTTGCCGCAGATGCGACCTGTGCCACTATCAGTGCCGCCGGAATGTCAGAAAGTAATTTACAGCGGATCATGGCATTGGATTTTTGCATGTGCGGCAGTGATGGCTATGCGTTGTCCCTGGATTCAGTTCATACCAACGCTCATCCCAGATCATTTGGCAGTGCGGCAAAATTCATGCGCAAATTACTGGATTCCAACTGCCAGATCGGCCAGGCGGTCAGACGCATGACGGCACTGCCGGCAGAATTTTTCCGGCTGCCGGCAAGCGGCAAACTGCGTCCCGGAAATCATGCCGACCTGACCGTTTTTGATCCGGAAACGATTGATTCCAAAGCAGATTTCACTTCGGTATGCCGTCCGGCAGATGGAATTTTAATGACCGTTGTCAATGGCATGGTCAACGGGTAATTCCCCGCAAAAGCAGTTTTGCCGCAGAAGAATTGAACCACTCTTTTTTCAGCCGTTCCAATTCCAGATTCATCCCCACCCATTCGGTCGGGATTTTTGCGCCGGTACTCTGTTGAGCAGCCCGCAGTGCGGCGGTTTCATCTTTTTCATCCAATGCCATCATCGCAGTCACTACCATCCCGAGCCGGCTGGGTTTATGAAACTCCAAAGTTTCTTTAGCTCCGGCAACATTGCCGGATTTCCACTGGGCGAAAGCCAGAAACGGCACATATTCAGGATGTTTTTCGGCAATGATTTTTTTGTAGTACCACTCTGCCGAACGCCAATCTTTACCCAATTCAGCTTCTCTGGCGGCACTGCTCATAAAGCGCACCAACTCCCGGCGATGATCCAGCAGTTTACCTAATTTATTTTCCAAAAACGGTTCCGGATCCCCCCCCAAGCGGCGAGCAGTTTCATACGCCAACGCCGCTTCACCGAGCCGGTCTGTGACAGATGCGGTCAAAAGTTTTGCCAACGCCAGATAAATATCCACATTTTGCGGTTCCAAACGCAGTGCCGTCTGCAACCGTTCCTCTGCTCTGACCATATTGCCGCTGCCGGCATCAATCAGCGCCGCAGTCATCTGGACTTTGGCATTATTGCCATGTCTGGTCAACAGCGGTTCCACCACGCTCTGGGCATTGCCATAACGCTTTAATGCCAAATAACTTTTCGCCAAAGTCAATGCCACATCGACATTCTCCGGATAAGCTGCAAAAGCCCGGCTCAAATGCGGAACTGCCGCATTGTAATTATTGCGGCGCATCAGCAGCATTCCCAAACGCAAATGAACTGCCGACAAATTTTCATCCCCTGCCAAAGCCTGTTGATAGTTCCATATCGCCAGTTCGATTTTTCCCTCTTTTTCAGCGATCATGCCATTGGATGCCGCCTGTTCCGGAGCAACTGCCGGAATCATTTTTTCAGCTTCCGAATCGGCATTTTCGCCCTTGCGGAGCCGTTCCAGTTCGGTCTGTAATTTATCCCTCTCTGCGGCGATTTCGGCATTAAGTTTATTAAGCGCAGTCACCTCTCTATCCAGTCGTGCCAGGCGGGATGAATCTACTTTATCACGCAGCGCCACCGCTGAATTTTTGCGGTAATCTGCCAATTCCGAATTGATTTTTTTAAGATCGCCAAGTTCTTTTTCCCGCAGCAGCAAATCTTGTTTGACACGCGCTTCAGAACGTCTCAAATTCTCTATTTGCGAATTGAATCTTTTTTCTTTTTCCGCAGCATCCAGCTGAATTTTACGCAACCGGTCGGTCAAAGGACCGATTTGTCCGGCAAGTTTGCGATAACGCTCCAATTCAAGTTTATCCACATTGGAACCGGTATTTTTTCCCGTTTTTTTCAGCGCAGTATTCAAACGGTCAAGTTCAGAGTTCTGATTGGCGATCATCGCTTTGAACTCCTCATTACTGCGACTTAAACGTGATACCTCTGCTTGGGCTCCGGTCAATTCGTCCAGCTGTTTTTTCTGACCGTCAATTATTTTCCGGCAATCTGAGATCACGGCATCACGCTCCCGGAGTTGAGAATTCAATTCGCCCATGCGAATTTTTATCTGCGCCAGTTCAGCTTCCCTGCCCCGGATTTTATTCAACTCTTTTTCGACCTCCTGCAAACGGCTGATCTCTTTTGCGGCAGCATCAAGTTCGATCAATTTACGGCGGGCGGCATCAAATTCAGCGGAGCGCTCCCGCAGAGAACGCATTTCATTTTGGCTGCGTCCGTATGCCTCTTTCAACTCTGAATTCAGACGCTGTTCTTTGGCAAGATCACGTTTCAAACGATCCATTTCCAACAGCATCAATTTTGCCCGTTCCAATTCCGCTTCCCGGGGCTTGGCGGCCTCTGCCAAAATTTTGTTTTCGCGGTTTTCCGCTGCCAAAGCCTGAAAATCCCGCTTCATTTTTTCGTTTTGCGCTTTTACGTGCTGCAAATTGGCATTTTCCACCGTCAATTTTTTCACAGCGGCTTCATTTTTCAAAGCCGCCGCACGCACTGAAATCAACTCGGATGACAGTGATTTTATTTTGCGGTCAGCCTGAGTCACTGCGGCATTTTTGGCATCCAGATTGCCACGCAATGAGATCAACTCTTTTTGCAAACTTAAATTTTCTTTTTCCAACTTTTCCCGGGTTTCTTTGGCAGCAGCAGCAGCCTGAAAATCTTCACTGTTGCGACGTTCCAAACGTTTTTCCAACTCGACAGATTTTTCAGAAAAACGTTTCACATCCTCCTCCAGCTCCCGATTCCTATTTCTCAAATTTGTGATCTCGACTGCACTCACGTTGGCTTCGGAGCGCTGCTGTTGCAAATCACTTTTCACCTGCCGCAATTCCTGTTCACGCTGTCCCAACACCCCCTGAACATTACGATATGCGACCGCAAGCTCTTCCAGTTCTTTTTTCAATGCCGGAGTTATATTGGAGGATTGGCTCATTTTTTCAGCCCGGGTCTCGGCGCGTTTTTTATCCTCCTGCAATTGAGAAATCTCTATATCACGACGCTTCAACTCGCCCTCGATCAACTGTTTGCTTTTTTCAGCAGCACTGCGCCCAAGTTGAGCCGTTTTTAATTGTTCCTGAGTATCTCTCAATTGTTTTTCCGCTGCGACAAGACGTTTGCGAAAGCGTTCCAACTCCATTTTCTCCAACACCAAGCGCTGTTCCAAATTCGCTGTATCGGCTCCGGATGAACCTTTTTCTTTTTGCAATTCCCGGTAACGTTTTTCCAACAAACCAAGTTTTTCTTCGGCGACCCTGCGATCCCGCATCAATGCCGCCATTTCGGTTTCGAAATTGCGCTGCTTCTGCAGTTGTTTTTTGGTTTGTTCCAATTCAGCTTTCACCTGATACAGCTCCCGGCTCAAAGCATTTGACTCGGAATCACTCTGCGGAGTTTCAGGTTCAGGTTTTCTGACCTGATTATCGGAACTGTCCAAATTTGCGACATTCACGCCGGCAGGAGTATTATCTGTTCCGAGCAAGCGGCGAATTTGCCGGAGTTGCACTTCACAATCACGCAAACGGTCAGAAATCACCCGCTGATTCCAGTCCGGACGGGCGGATCTGACATCCAGATAACACTGCTTGGCTTTCTCAAACATTTCCACAGCTTCAGAATATCGTCCCCGTTCACGCAGAGATTCCCCCTGCTCAAAACAGGTGTAACCGGAACGCCAGGAATCCCACGGCGACGGTGCCGCCAGTGCAGAAAAACAAGCGGTCAGCAATACCGCTACACACACACATCGGATATTCATTGCAAAAACTCCTTGAAACGGTGTTGAAATTTTTCCTCGATCGCCAATACTATTTCCGCCATGCCTTCAGGCGTATAATTTTCCTCATATACATTGCCGCACTCATGCGCCAATGCGATCAAATCATGCCGGTGCGGCGGGATCACCACCCGCAGCAAATTCCTGGACTTACCGGCAAAATCTGCCAATACCTGCTTCAACTCATCCAGTCCGGTATTGTTTTTGGCAGAGAGATAAACTGCATCCGGAAACATCCCCCGCAACCTGGCAAGTTTCACTGCATCACGCTCCATATCCAAACGGTCGCACTTATTGAATACGACCCGGATATTTTTTTCATCTGCGCCCAACTCTTTCAACACTCCGAGCGTGGTTTCCCATTCAGTATCGACAGTATCGCTGGATATGTCCAAAACCAACAGCAGAATATCTGCCAACACCGCCTCTTCAAGAGTTGATTTGAATGCCTCCACCAGCTGGTGCGGCAACTTGCGGACAAAACCGACAGTATCTGTCAACACCATTTCCAGATTTCCCGGTAATAAAATTTTCCGTGCCGTTGGATCCAATGTGGCGAATAACTGATCTTTCACCAGCACATCTGCGCCGGTCAACGCATTCAGCAGCGAAGATTTGCCGACGTTGGTATACCCCACGATCGCCCCCTGCAGTACCGGACGGCGCAACCGGGACTTCCGCTGAGAAGCCCGCTGTTTACGCACCAGAGCCAACTCATCATGCAGCTGCTGAATTCTCCTTTTCAGCAGCCGGCGATCAGTTTCCAACTGCGCCTCCCCTTCGCCGCGGTTGGTGGCACCGCCGCCACGCTGCCGGGAAAAGTGAGTCCATGCCCGTTTCAAGCGCGGCAGGGCATATTCCATTTTTGCCAGTTCGACTTGTAAAACAGCCTCTTTGGTTTGCGCTCTGGATGCAAAAATTTCCAGAATGATCTCCTCACGCCCTGCTACCGGACACTTGGCCAAACGTTCCCAATTACGCTGTTGAGATGGAGTTAATTCTGAATCAAAAACCAATACATCCGCTTCGCTTTCCTGTACCAGCTGGGCAACTTCTTCAGCTTTGCCGGTACCGCAGCGGTATCGCACCTGATGGTTGCGCAACCTGACGATCTCAGGGGCCAATGGGATAATATCCAAATTACGCACCAGATCAGCCAACTCCTCAAGTTGACCTGCGATCAATGCAGTATCCTCATCACGCTCCTGAAATCCGACCAGAAATGCTTTCTGGGACTTGATTTGAGCCAGCTCTTTCTCCAGTTCGATCAAAGCAAAATTTCCTGTCAGCGGTTACTGCGCAGCCGTGCGGTCACTTCTGCTTCATAAGCATCAAAATCATCAATCGTCACTTGAGCGACTCCGGAACTAACGGCAGCTTCGGCGACCTTTCTGGCAACATGCGGCACCACCCGGGGATCAAACGGTTTGGGAATGATCATTTCCATTTTGATCCCGGCAGGTCCGTCAAACAGTCCCCGGGCAGCATCAGCCGGGTAGGCTTTGCACAATTCCGCTTTCACGTCTTCGGGAATCTCCATTGCCGCCAGTTCAGCCAATGCTTCACTGGCAGCCAATTTCATCTCCTCATTGATATCTTTGGCACGCACATCCAATGCGCCGCGGAAAATCCCCGGAAAACCCAGAGCATTGTTGATCTGGTTGGGATAATCGCTGCGCCCGGTACCGACCAATGCCGCCCCGGCAGCGAGAGCCACATCCGGGAAAATTTCCGGGGTCGGATTCGCCATCGCAAAAACGATCGGATCTTTGCCCATGGAGCGAACCATATCCGCAGTCACGCAATTCGGAGCAGAAAAGCCCAGAAATATATCCGCACCTTTGATCGCTTCAGCCAGAGTCCGCATCGGGGTATCTTTGGCAAACATCTGCTGTTCACTGCTCAAATCCGTCCGTCCGGTGTGCAGCACTCCATTGATGTCACAGAGAATCATATTCTCCAATTTCGCCCCGGCGGTCAGATAAAAACGGCTGCATGCCAAACCTGCGGCACCGGCACCGTTGACCACGAAACGGCAATTTTCGATTTTTTTGCCGACGACCTTAAGAGCATTCATGATCGCCGCCAGCGAGATGATCGCCGTACCGTGCTGATCGTCGTGAAACACCGGGATATTCATCCGTTTTTTCAACTCCCGTTCCACTGTAAAACATTCCGGAGCGGCAATATCCTCAAGATTTATACCGCCGAAAGTCGGTTCCAGCGTTTCAACCGCGGCGATCAATTTATCCGCATCAGTGCGGTTTTGTTCAGTGAAAACTTTGCCCAGACAGAGGGGAACAGCATCAATATCGGCAAAATGTTTGAACAGCACCGCTTTTCCTTCCATCACCGGCAACCCGGCTTCCGGCCCGATATTGCCCAATCCCAGTACCGCAGTACCATTGCTGACCACGGCAACCAGATTGTTTTTGGTCGTATAACGCCACACATTTTCCGGTTGCGCTTTGATTTCCAGACACGGCTGCGCCACTCCGGGAGTGTAAGCCAAACTCAAATCCTCACCGGTTTCGCAGGGCTTCGTAGAAATCACAGAAATTTTGCCCGGTCTGCCATTTTCATGATACGCCAACGCTTTGTTTTTTATATCTTCAGCCATCATAACACCTTGATATGTAATAAAATTAAACTTTATAATTCAGGACGCACGTTCCATGCGGCACAGCGCCAGCACTTGCCGTCATACTCATACACGCCATACGCTCCGGTGGCAAGTTTCAATGATCCATCCAGCGCAACGCCCTGCGGCAAGAGAACTTTGGAAAATCTGGCAATGCCGTTGCTGGTCACTGCCACCACCGTTTTACCGGCATAATCCGCAACCACTTTGTCGGCAAATTCCTGCCAATCGGACTCCAATTTCGCCGCCCGCCCGGCTAAAAAATCCCATCCGGCAGGCAATATTGCTTCCGAATCCCATTTTTTCAATGCCGCTTTGCCGGCAGCACGCAATTCGTCCAGAGAAGTCTGCGGAGTAATCGCATTGCGGCTTTCCACCACGCCCAGACGCAGCAGTACATCATCTTCCGGTTTGCCATCATCCTGACCATAATCAAGCTCGGTCAGAAATTCTGCCGTATTGACCTCCGCATCGGGAAACGATTTCAGAATACCGGCGGCACTCTGGGCCGTCCGCTGCAACGGAGCATGAAATACGACATCAATTGAATAATTCTGTTGTTGCAGACTTTTGCCGACCGCCTCGCCCTGCAGCATCCCTTTTTCCGTCAACGGAATATCAGTGGCACTGCCGACCCGCAGGATCACATCCCCGGAATTAAACGTATTGCCATGTCTGACGACGATCAATCTGGTGACATCACTCATTTCAACAATTCCCCTGCACTTGCAATAAGTTTTTCCGCCCGTGCCAAATCTTCCGGGCTGTCCACCCCGCTGGTGGCGGCATCGAACCCCGCCGGATAAGTAACTTCCACCATCCGCACCGGGATACCGTTTTCAATAAAACGCAGTTGCTCCAACTGTTCAAATTGCTCGTATTCACCAAGCGGAGATTGCGAGAAAAATGCCAATGCGGCATATTTATACGCATAAAGTCCGATGTGACGGCATACCGGCGAAAACGGATTAACCGCCGCCAGTTTTTCCTCACCACGGATGGCGGGAATGATGTTTTTTGAAAACCATTTTGCATTACCGTCACTGCCGATAATGGCAGTTGTGCCGGAAAACGGTGAAGTTTTTTTGGATTCCCGCAACGCCGCCAGCGCCTGCCAATCCAACCGGGTGTAGGCAGTAGCAACCATGGTTTCCCGATGGGTATCAAACGCATCAAGCAGCGCATTCAAAAACTGCGGCGGACACAACGGATTATCGCCTTGCAAATTCAACAGGACTTCAGGTTTCTCCCGCCGGGCAGAAGCCACCGCCCAAACCCGGTCAGAACCGGAACGGCAACTGTCAGGAGTGATCTCCACCGGGATATTATGTTTTTCACAATAATCCACGATCAAGGCACTGCCTTCACCGGGTTTCACCGGCGTTTCAGTGGCAACGACCGCTTCACAATCTTTGCGGTTGGCACACACCGATGCAGCAATATCCCAAACCCGCTGCAAAATCGCTTTGCCGGCAAGTTCAGCCAAAGGTTTGCCGGGGAAACGTTTTGACCCGTAACGGGCAGGAATAACTATCAAACTTTTCATAACAACCTCATCTGCAAAAACAACAGTATTCAAATGGAAATGGGAGAAACGGCATTCGTTCCTCCCATTTTCCTGTCAACAAACCACTTGCGGCATATCACTTTGACAAGCCGGGTATGGAAATCTCAATACCCTGTTCATATTTCAGGTAATGCACAGTCGTCAACACCGCCGTACCCAAAACGCTGATCAATGCCAATGCCGCAATGATCGTCACCGCCTTTGAACATCCAGCTGGAGCAACCTCAACATCGTCCATGACTTCAGGTTGGATTTTTTCACCGACTGCAGCCGGAGCGACCGGGGACGGAGCGACCGGGGCAGAAGCAACCGGAGACGGGGCGGCAGGGGCGGCAGGTTTTAACGGAACCCCGCCGGAATTCCCCGGAACCAGCGGTTTCGGTGCCGCAGCCGGAGCAACCGGCTTGGACGTGATCGGTTTCGGAGCCGGACGGGTGATTTTTACTGTACGGTCATCATCTTCAACCGCAGCAGGGGCAGCAGCCGGAGTTGCCGCAGGAGCAGCTTTGACCGCCGGACGGATCATCACCGTTTTACGGGTACGGGTATCGTCCTCCAATGCCACCGGAGCGACCGGCGTCGGAGCGGCAGGGGCCGGAGCAGCAACAGGAGCGACCGGCGTCGGAGCGGCAGGGGCCGGAGCAGCCACAGGAGCGACTGGCGTCGGAGCAGCAGACACTTCCGGGCGCATCGGGCGGAGTTTTATCGTTTTGCGGGTCATTGTATTGTCAACATCAGCCACAGGAGCTGCCGCAGGCGCTGCCGGGGCAGGAGCGGCGGGGGCAGCAGCCGCAGGTGCAGCGGCAGCCACTTCACTGGCGATCGAACGCAAGCGCACTGTTTTACGGGTTCTGGTATCTTCCATCGGGGCGGAAGCCATGCTGTTGTTTTCCTCTGCCATTTGCATTGTTCCTTTCGTAAAATATGTTAATTTTATTTAGATTCCATCGCACCCTGCAACGCACTCATGCGCTGAGGAACATCACGGTAATTTTCCATGCTCACACTGATTTGCCGGTAAGCCTCAAACGCTCCGGTATTATCACCGACAGCCTCACGGGCATTGCCCAGATAATAGAGAGCTTCGCGTTTATATTTATCCATGCGGGCCATATCATTAACCGCAGTACTGAGCAACTCCACTGCCCGTGCAGCATCATTTTTCAACAATGCACATCTGCCGAGATAGACCAAACTGCCGCGACGTTTCTGCGGATTTTCTGCAACCGCAGTAAAAGTGGCAATCGCTTCGTCGATCATATTGCGCTCAAACTGCAATTCCCCCAAATCAAACTGCAGCTGCATATCATTGGGGAACATTTCAGCCCGGCGCACCGCATGACGCCAACGGTAAGAGGCGATCTCCTCCTCCAATTCGGCGATCTGGGCTTCGGGTTCTTCAAAACTTTCCGGGGTTGCCCGCAACTGTTTGATCCCCTCATTGAGCTGAGCGATATAGGCTTTTTCAATATGTTTGTCCAAAACCGGATCGGTAACGCCGACTTTTTCTGCGACCGAACGGTATTCCCGCAATGCATCCTCATATTTTTCAGCGACCATATACGCTTCAGCCAGCTTGCGCCGCATGTCGATCGAGTCATTTTTACGTAATTCAGCAGTAAATTTTTCAATCAGCAACTGCGCCTGCGAAGCATCATGGATGGTACCGTCAAGCAACTGCTGAATGACCGCATCTTCGGCATCCGCAGTATTGGCTTTGTTGGATTTTTTGTTATTGAATTTACCGCGTTCGATACTTGCCAATGCCATTGCTGAACGCAAATCAGATTTATCAGCAAGAGTTTTCACCTGCTGTTTGGACACCATATCATGCTGAATTTTCAACGCATCCAATGCCTGACCATTGCGCTGCATCGCCTCTGCCATATTCCGCAACTGTCCCGGGCTTTTAATGGGATGCAACTTATTCAACACCATATATGACGTCGCTTCAGCCCAGGGCGCATCCGCAGCTCTGGCAACCGCCGCCAGCGTGGAAAGCATCAAACTGTTGTCAACGCAAAACGCCAACGATGATTCGCACATCGCCATTGCCTTTACCGGATCAGTGATCCCGACAATACGGATCACCGGCACTTTGAATAAAGCAAACAATCCTGCCAAAAACTTGACTCCGCCTCCCTGGGTACGCAATCTGCCCAGTTCGTATTCGCGGATTTTATCATAAAGCATTGCCACCGCAGGATTATTACGGATCACCGGCAACAAGGTCATAATGGCATTGTCAAAATCTCCCGCCGCCGCACATTTCGCTGCCCGATTCAATGCATCACGGACATATATGGGAGCCTGACTGACTGTTTTTCTTTCCATAAAAATTTTTCCGATAAATTACATTTGTCACGATCATTGTGTAAATTACACTCCAATAGTGACTTTTACAAGTCTTTCCCGGCAATAACCTCGATTTTTCGCACTTTTTTTATCTTTTTTCCCGTTTTCAGTCCTCGGAAATGCTGCAAATATGGCAATTGCGGCAATCCAATCCCTGCGGCGGCACATAAAGTTTTCCGGCTTTTACCGCCGCGCGGCGATTGCAGTAATTTTTTATCGCCAGAATAACTCCGACAATAATAAATGCTCCCGGAGCTGCACCCGGCAACAGAAAATCTGTCGTCCAACCGGGAATCATTTTGATCCCGAAAACCGCCCCGCTGCACAGAAACTCCCGCACGACACCGATCAAAGTCAATGCCAACGTAAAGCCCAACCCCATACCGAAACCGTCAAGCATGGAACGGAACGGCGAATTTTTAGATGCAAACGCCTCCGCCCTGCCCAGCACGATGCAATTAACCACGATCAGAGGGATAAATATCCCCAACGCTTCATACAATGCCGGCGGCGCATACGCCTGCATCAGCAAATCGACCACCGTCACAAAAGCCGCAATTACCACAATGTAAACCGGAATACGGATTTTTTTCGGCGTGATTCCGGCAATAAGACTGATTACAAAATTACTGCCTATCAATACACACGTCGTCGCCAATCCCATACCTGCCCCATTGGTGGCACTGCTGGTCAGAGCCAGAGTCGGACAGGTGCCGAGCAACAGCACCAGCACCGGATTTTCTTTCCAGATGCCTTTGATAAAATCATTGAAACAAGAGTTTTTCATTTTGAAGCCTCCTGAATTTTCTCCCGGTTGGCGGCAAATATTTTACTGATATCATCGACCAGAGCTGTAATCGCCCGGCTGGATACCGTAGCACCGGTACGGTACTCAATATTTCCACCGTCTTTACTTATTTTCCAGATTCCGGCAGTATCTGTTTCCAAACCGTTAAATTGATCCAGGAATTTATTCTCCGGAATTTCCGGTGCTTTCTCAGTCAAATTGGTCACACTGCGCTGAAATTTACGATCACAGACGTTTGCTCCGAGTCCGGGAGTTTCTTTATGCCGCAAAATCTGCACGGTGGTGATTTTACCGTCAATACCGATGCCGACCATCGCTTCAATTTCCCCGGCATAGCCCTGACGATTACTGCCCTGCCCCACAAAACCGGTCAATTTGTCATTTTTATAAACTGCACAAAAATCAATTCCGTCGATCACGACATCTTTGCCGACACGGTCAAATTCCGGCAGTTGCAAATGACGCAGCATTTTATTGCGGTTTTGTTCTTTCGCCGCCTGAATCGGCTGGGCAGTCAAGCCGGAAACCCATGCCAGTGTCAATGCAGCGATCAATGCCACTGCACCGAGAAAGCCGCCCAGCACCCACATATTTTCGGAATCTCGCAAGCTCATTTTGCCTCTCCTTTCCGCATCCGGACATAACCGAAAGGTCTGCCGCCGCACCAACGGTCGATCAACGGCACCAGCGCATTCATAAACAGTATCGCAAAACTCACCCCCTCCGGGTAACTTCCCCAGAGCCGGATCACCGATGTGACCACGCCGCAACCGATGGCAAAAACCACGCACCCGAGTCCGGTGATCGGACTGGTCACCATATCAGTTGCCATAAAAACCGCCCCCAACAGCAAGCCGCCATTCAGAATGTGGAACAGGCTGCTGGGACAGGCTTCCGGAGCGATCCGGTTGGCGGCAAAAGTTACTATTGCCACCGTGCCGATAAACAGCACCGGGACCCGCCAGTTGATCAGGTTCAATGCCACCAGCACCAGAAATCCCAACAGCAGCGCCAGCACACTGGTTTCCCCCAGACAACCGGCACGATCTCCGAGAAAATAACGGATATACAACTCATTATCATCGACAGAGTTTTCTTCGCCGGTGGTGGCAGGTACGGTGTTATCAGAAGATTTCACCGAATTTTTAGCCACACCAAGCGGAGTAGCGCAAGTTACCGCATCTGTCGAACTGATAAACAATTGCCGCTGGGGATAATTTTCCTCAACCATTCCCCGCGACGGAGTCCACGCCGTCATGGCGGCAGGCAATGCGATCAGCAATCCCACCCGGGCGACCAGCGCCGGATTGAAAGGATTATTGCCCAAACCGCCATACACCTGCTTCCCCAGCCAGATCGCCAATATCGCTCCGATCGGCGGCACATACAGCGGCACTGAAACCGGCAGACAGAGCGCCAACAGCACTCCCGTCACCGCAGCAGAACAATCGCTGACCGTTTTCAATGCCGGCTTACCGGCGAATCGGCACCACACGGCTTCAGCAGCCACACAACAAAAAGTGGTATAAAGGATCACCAGCAATGCCCGGATCCCGAAAAAATACACTGCGGCGATCACCGCCGGCAGCATCGCCAGCAGCACCCCGCCCATAATTTTCTGCAAACTGGCACCGACCGAAAGGTGCGGAGAGGAGCTCAACACCAGATTCTTCCCGGTCGGAAGTTTTATTGCTTCATTATTTTTTGCCGTTTCCATAATATATCATCCTTACTTGGCAGACTGTTTACGCAATTCGGCTTTGGCACGCCGGATATTCTGAACCAGCGGCCGGTGGTCGGGGCAGACGTAGGCGCAGGAGCCGCACTCCATGCAATCCATCACATGATTCTGCGCCGCCAGATCAAACCGGTCAGCTTCGATCGCCGTTGACAGCAGACACGGCAGCAAATGCATCGGACATCCCTGCACGCATCTGCCGCATCTGATACAACCGGTCGAAGCAAAATTCAGCGCCACTTTCACCGGCAGCAGCAGTATTCCGGAAGTATTTTTGGCGATCGGCACATCAAAAGATTTCTGGGCGAATCCCATCATCGGACCGCCGAAAATCAATTTCCCCGGTTCGGCAGTAACACCGCCGGCCAGCTTTACCGCTTCAATAGCGGGAGTACCGATTTTCAATTCCCAGTTGCCGGGATTGACCACGACTTCACCGGTAACGGTGACAATACGTTCCACCAGCGGGATCCCCAGAACCACCGCATCAGCCAATGCCGCCGCGGTACCGACATTCTGCACCACGCAGCCGGCATCCATCGGCAACCGCCGGAC
>SUVU01000095.1 GCA_015061865.1 Lentisphaerota bacterium | reverse complement strand
CCGGAGTTTTCGCCGGTGAACCGCAGAAAGCATATATCCGTTACGGCGAAATGCTGATGAATAAAGGCTGGAAATTCCCCAGCTGTAAAACCGATGACCCCTCCGGCAAATATCCGATGCTGTTCGGCAAATACAACTGCCACGTTTCGGAAATCGTCTGCAATACCATCGCATATTTTCACTCCGAAGGTATGGAGCCGCTGGATGCCGTACAGAAAGCCCTCGCTGAATTGCCGGAGGAGGCATCCAGTATCGTCATGTTCCGTAAACATCCGGGCAAACTTTTTTACGCCAATACCAACCAATCCGTCATCGCCGCCCGCGGCAACGGCGGAATCATGATGGCAGTCACTTCTCTGGCATTCCCCGACCGCCGCTTCCATCAGCTCCCGGTCAATTCCTGCGGTATGCTCTCGGTCGATGAGTGCATCATCCGGAAACTTTCCGACCGTTACGAAGTCGATGAAACCATTCCCGACGGTCTGGAAGCCAGCTTCCTTGCCGCATTGGAAAAACTTCAGCCCGCAGGTCTTGCCAAAATCTGCGACGAAGGGCTGAAACCACACTTCATCAAAGGCAAAATGCAGTGCTGCGCCATCTCCACCTACCGCACCATGGAAAATCTGCTCAAACAGGATAAAATCGCCATGACCACCGTCATCGAAGAAGCGGATAACTGGATGCACACCACTTTCACGGTCAAGTGATTTGGGTCAAAAACTTCAAAAGCAAAACGGATTTTGAGAAACTCAAAATCCGTTTTGCAACTTTTAAAGGCTATATCACAGACATTATGATTTGTCAATCACCTTTCAGCTCCACTCGGTGGATGCAGTGCGAGGTAAGGTCGCCGGCAAATCAAGGCGGCGGCGAAGGAGTGTACTATCGTACTCGACGAGCCGATGTCCGCAGATTTGCCAAGAGATTACCCGCAATGCGCCACCGCCGGTAATTTTTTTCACACCCAATAATTTTATCTCACCCGGTTGTCGATCACACGTTTGGCTTTGCCTTCGCTGCGGGCGATGGATTTCGGAGCGACCAGTTTGACTTTGATCCGCAGACCGATCACCGATTCGACGGCGGCGGAAATACGTTTCTGCAGCGCCTCAAGTTCCCGCACCTGGTCGGAGAAAGATGCCTCGTTGATCTCGACTTCCAGAGCGATGCTGTCCATGCCGTTTTCGGTGGAGAGGATGATCATATAGTTGGCGCTCACCCCCTCGACCGTCAGCAGTGCCGACTCGATCTGGGACGGGAAAACGTTGACACCGCGGATGATGAACATATCGTCACTGCGGGCGGAAATCCGGTCGATCCGGCGGATGGTACGGCCGCATTTGCAAGGTTCGGTGATGATCCGGGTCAAGTCACGGGTACGGTAGCGGATCATCGGCATGGCGTATTTGCTCAACGTGGTCAGCACCAATTCGCCGAATTCGCCGTCCGGCAGGACTTCACCGGTATCGGGGTCGATGATTTCCGGATAGAAGTGATCCTCGTAAACGTGCATTCCGGCGTGTTCGGTACACTCCACCGCCACGCCCGGCCCGATGATTTCGGAAAGACCGTAAATATCAAATGCTTTGATCCCGGCGCCCTCCTCCAGCCGTTCCCGCATCCCCTGCGACCACGGTTCAGCACCGAAAATACCGACCCGGATCGGCAATTCACGCATATCGATCCCGGCGGCATTGGCGGCTTCGATCAAATGGAGGAAGTAACTCGGCGTACAGCAGATGCCGTTCACACCGAAATCGCGCATCAGCATCACCTGCCGCTGGGTGTTGCCCACGGATGCCGGCACGACGGTCGCACCGATGGCTTCCACGCCGCGGTGAGCGCCCAGACCGCCGGTAAACAATCCGTAACCGTAAGCGACCTGCACGATATCATTTTTATTCAAACCGGCACCGGCGAGCGCACGAGCCATAACTTCAGACCAGACATCCAGATCTTGTTTGGTATAGGCGACTACGATCGGTTTACCGGTGGTGCCGCTGGAGGCGTGCAGACGGACGATTTCGCTCTGCGGCACGGCGAACAAACCGAAAGGATAGGTATCACGGAGGTCGATTTTTTTGAAAAACGGCAGCAAAGCGATATCTTTCAACTCTTTGATATGCTCCGGTCTCACACCGCGTTCATCCATGCGGGAACGGAAAAGTGCCACGTTATCGTAAGCGTGTTTGACAATATTTTTCAGCCGTGCCAGCTGCAATTCACGCAAGTGCTCCACTCTCATAAAATCAGCGGCGCACAAATTGTCAATTACGGTCAAATCCATGATTTATCAACTCCAATTTAAATAATCATCCGTTATCAGATAATATAGCACAACTTTTTCACTATCGCAAGGTATTTTTTTCCAGTTCCTGACGGTAATAACGCATAATGACCGTCACATATTCTTTAGTTCCGGGAAAAGTGATCCGGGGAATCACCTTGCCGTCCCGGTTCCGGGGTTTCCAGCGGTGGGCGTTGGTCGCACCGGCGTTGTATTCAGCCAGCGCCAATTCGGTACCGTGCCGGTAATCTTTCCACCGCCGCAACGCCCGTGCCAGGAACCAGCAGCCGATATTCAAATTGGTTTCAACGTCAAACAATTCGTATTCCGATGGCGCCTGCTGTTTATTGACCCGCGCCCATTCCGCCGCGGCACCGCCGGGCAGGATCTGCATCAAACCGATTTCGCCTTTACTGCCGACAGCATCGGCAACGAAGCGGCTCTCCCGCCGGATGAGGGCACGCACCAATTCCACTCTGATACCGTATCTGGCGGCGGCGGCGGCAATCTCTTTTTCATATCTGGTATCGTCCACCGGCTGTAAATTTCTGGTCAATTTACCCGAATCCACCGCCCAGTAAAGCGCATATCCCATCAAACTTACCAGAGCGATCAACAACAGCAGCCACCCGAAGCGGCGGGCATATTTTCCGTGTCTGCTCACGGGCGCACCGCCATACGCTGCCAAAGTTTGGTCAGATAGGGAAAATCGGAAAATTCGATCCGGATTTTTTTACCGTACTGATACATTTTGATACGGCTCAAGGCGTCCGCCGTCTGTTCCGGGGTGAGTTTGAGAAATTCCTGCAAATAAACGCTGATCGTACCTTGAAGCGCCACGATGGTCAATGATGCCGCCAGCGGCTCACTGCACACCACATTTCCGCAAATCGCCGCCATGCCGTCACGGTCACGCCCCGGAGCGAAATAAAATGCTCTGACTCCCGACAGCGGCGGGGCGGCTTTTTTCACTCTGCCGCCCAAAACGAACGGCGTGGCGGCGTGATAATATTTGCGTACCGCCGCCGGAGCGCCGGAGTAATCACAGCGGAAATCACCTTTGCCGGACGGCTCATAATAAAATCCCGCCACCAGCGGCGCCAGCACTGCAAAATACACTTTTGCCGGAGGACGGACGGAATTTTTCACCTCAAACAGCAGAATTCTCCGTTCGGCAGGCAGCGGGGTCAAACGTCCGTCTAAAGTGCGCCACAACCGCTGCCACGCCGCGGCATTGCGGAATTTACAGATCATAAATCCCCGCCGCAGCCGGGCATCGCTGCCGCAAAACACTTTTTCCACATCGTCATACCGGATCGCTGCCGCAGAGTGCGGAGGCAAAAATTGCCGTACCTGCGGCATTTGCAGCAATACGGCAATATCCAGTTTCCCTGCCACCGCCGTATCCGACGGTGAGAGGGAACTCAAATCTATTTCACTGCCGCAGAGTGCAACAGCGGTCAATACCGCCAGCAGTGAAAAGAGTTTTTTCATCAGGCGTTCTCCGCCGGAGTTTCCGCTTTTTCAGCTTTTTTCGGCAGTTTGACCTCGATGTGCAGTTCACGGAGCTGTTTCAGCGTAACTTCGCTGGGTGCATTCATCATCAGGTCTTCAGCCTGCTGGTTGAAGGGGAATGCGATGACTTCACGGATATTCGGCTCATCCGCCAGCAGCATCACCAGCCGGTCGACGCCCGGAGCGATACCGCCGTGCGGGGGCGCACCGAGTTTGAAAGCGTTGATCATGCCGCCGAATTTGTTATCCACGGTTTCCGGACCGTAACCGGCGATCTCAAACGCCCGGTACATGATTTCCGGCCGGTGGTTGCGGATGGCGCCGCTGGACAGCTCCACGCCGTTGCAGACGATGTCATACTGCCACGCCAGAATATCCAGCGGATCTTTGGTATTGAGAGCCTCCATTCCGCCCTGGGGCATGGAGAAGGGGTTGTGGGAGAAAATGATTTCGCCGGTTTCCTCATCCTCCTCAAACATCGGGAAGTCCACGATCCAACAGAATTTGAATTCATTCTGGTCGATAAGTTCCAGTCTGCGGCCGAGTTCCGGGATGACGGCGCCGCCGATTTTGCAGGCGGTTTTTTCTTTATCAGCGAGGAAGAACAATGCATCGCCGTCCTCGACTTTACCGGCGGCTTTCAGACCGTCGATGACCTCACGGGAGAGGAATTTGACGATCGGGCTTTTTTCGGTGCCTTCGCTCCAGATGATGTACGCCATACCTTTGGCGCCGTTTTCCTGGGCAAAAGCGATCATATCGTCAAAGAATTTACGCGGTTTACCGGCGACTTTCGGAGCTTTGATGGCACGGACGACGCCGCCGTTGGCGACGGTAGAGGCGAATGCTTTGAACTCGCTGTCACGGAAAAATTCGGAAACGTCGATCATTTCCAGCGGGTTGCGCAGATCCGGTTTATCCGAACCGAAACGGCTGATCGCTTCCCGGTACGGGATGCGGGGGAAAGCCTCAGTGCTGTATTTCTTTTTGGAGAATTTTTTCAGGATGTCCTGCAAAAGTCCCTCGACCACGGCAAAAATGTCATCCTGCTCGACGAAACTCATTTCGATATCCAGCTGATAGAATTCGCCGGGACTGCGGTCGGCACGGGCATCCTCGTCACGGAAGCAGGGGGCGATCTGGAAGTAACGGTCGAAACCGGAGACCATCAGCAGCTGTTTGAACTGCTGGGGAGCCTGCGGCAGAGCGTAGAATTTGCCCGGATGCAGACGGGACGGCACGAGGTAGTCACGGGCGCCTTCCGGACTGCTGGCGGTCAAAATCGGGGTCTGGAACTCGGTGAATCCGGCGCCGGTCATATACGCACGGATGGCGGCGATGACTTTGCTGCGCAGGATGATATTGTTGTGCAGTTTCTCTTTACGCAGATCCAGGAAGCGGTATTTGAGCCGCATGGCTTCGGGAGCGCCGTCATCTTTGGCGACCAGAAACGGCAGGACTTCGGCTTCGCCGAGCATTTCCATACCGGTAGCGGAAACTTCGATTTCACCGGTGGCGAGTTTCGGATTGACGGTACCCTCGGCACGTTCCACGACGACACCGTCAAACTGCACGACGCTCTCCACGCGCCATTTATCCAGCGCCTGATAGAAGTCACGCTCGGGATCGATCACGATCTGGGTCAGACCGTAATTGTCACGCAAGTCGATAAAAATCACGCCGCCGTGGTCACGGACACTGTGGATCCAGCCGGAAACGCGGACGTTTTTACCGGCATCGGTTTTGCGGAGTTCTCCGCAGGTATGAGTACGATACATTTTGCATTTTCCTTATAGGTTATAATGTTGTTACATACAAAATCGTTATAATATAGCACCGGAATAACAGATTTTCACGTCATTTCAGAAAAATTTTCCACAAATAGCATATTTTACCGTAATTTTCCAAAATCCCCCTTGACAAACGCATATCCATCATGTATACTTAATGCACATAAACATCAACTTCAAGCATTAAGGAGATATTATGCGTAGAAAATTCACCCTTATCGAATTGCTGGTCGTAATCGCGATTATCGCCATTCTGGCGGCGATTCTGCTGCCGACGCTGCAAAGTGCCAGAGATCGGGGCAAAACGTCATCGTGTTTGAATAATTTACGTCAACTCGGTTCCGGCATTACTCACTACAGTAATATCTACGATGATTATTTAGTCCCGCAATCGCATTTGACTATAAATGGAGAATTGGTGAATGGAAAGGTGAGAAACTGGTCTGAGTATGAATCTGCATTTCGCTCAATGGTTGCCCCCAACGCCACAAAGGAAAAATGGAACAAAGGAGAATCTGTCAATGGCTGTCCGGCGGTTATAACCGGAAAGGTGATACCTGCATACAAAGAAGGAGTCCAATCAGGAACACAGACGCTAAACAAGAAATCCAGTTATGGTCACAACACGTGTGCCCTCGGCGTTATGTCCATCACTCCCGGTAAGCGTTCTTATTGTTACAAAGCCGGAGTACTGAAAAATCCCTCAAAATACTTTGCTTTTGTCGATGCCATTGATTCCAACATTCTTGTAGGCACATATCACAACGCTAAATATCGCCGCCTTGCCGTCAGACATCAAAAAAATACTGGTATTAACATAACATACGTTGATGGTCACGCCGATACTGTCATAGATAAAAATATCGGCGACGTTAATCGTTCCAGAACAATGGTTTGCCCGGGAAAAGACAAGCAGCCGATCTGGGACGAGTACCACCAGCAATAAACCAAGTGAAAGCTAAATTTTTTTATTGTTTTTGTTTATCTGCACTTGACAAAATCTCCGACATGATGTATACTTAATACACATATTGCAGTTTAACACACTAAACTCAAACAAGGAGAGCAGAATGATGAAAAGACTTTTACCAATGTGCTGTGCGCTTGTCTGTGCCACACTTCTCGCCGGAGAGACCGGGATCAAATCATCCCGGTTGACCAAACCGCTGAAAGTCAGGTGGAAACTGGAACAGCTCACCTCCCCCGCCGGAGCCGATGAGACCTACAAAACGGTCACTCCCGCCGGTATCGGGGTAAAAATGCAGGAATCCTGCACCGCCCGCGGCGAAGCTGCCGATATCAAAATCACGCTGAAAAACACCACCGGTAAACCGCTTTTCATCCGGGTCACCGCCACGGCGGATATCCCGTTTGAGAACTTCACCTGGTGGAACGGCTATCTCAACAATAACGTATTGCAGTTTGACCCGGCGGACAAACCTCTCTCCACCTGGTTTCCCGCCAACGCCGCCATCAGCAATAAAACAGCGGTCATCCTCGGACTTGACCCGATGCTCCTCTGCTCCCGGGTGGATTCCGGACAAACCCAGTCCAACGGCACCAAACAACTGCTCGTCGCCCTGCCCGTCTATCTGGAACCGGGCAAAAGTTTCGCCGCCAATTTCACCGCCGCCGTCGTCCCGGCACAATTCGGCTATCACGATGTCGTTCAGGCGTGGTACGACCTTTTCCCCCAAGCCTTCCGGCCCCCCGCCGAAATCAGCAAAGATGTGATTTCCGGCGAAGCCAGTTACGTTTACTGGACGCCCAATAAATTCGATATGAAATTCCCCAGCGATATGCTCCGCCGTTACTATGGCGGCAAAGGCTGCTGGGAGTGGTGCTATAAACCCTTTATCCGTGCCGGAGACTGGGCGATCAGCGACCAATATTCCGTCGGTTGGCGCGGATATTCCAAAGAACGCGTGGAAAATCACCGTAAAAACATCCGTAAACGCCTCGCTCCGGCGGCGTTCCAGAGCGTTGCCCCGATGTGGTATCTCAACGTTTGCTGGACGGAATGGACCATTTGGAAAAACCACTTCCCCGGTCTGGAATACCATCAGGACAACCGGATGCGCAGATGCTGGAGTCAGGATGTCATCTACGGCATCTACTGCTACGGCACCGCTTATGCCGATCTTTTCAAAGAAAGCATGACCAACGTCGCCAAAAACTTCCCCGCTGCCAAAGGTATCGGCTGGGATTCCTGTTTCGCCCACCGCCAGATCCCGGCAACTCACGCCGGATTCAAAGGCACCAATCCCAAAAGTTTTGAAAAAGGTGTGCCGATGGTACTGGAAGCGGTCGGCATTTCTGACCTGCTTGACCACAACCATAAAAACTTCGCCGGCGGCAAACGCATGGCAAATGCGGTCAACTTCAAACTCGTTTCCCCCTTTATGATCGGTGTCCGTGCCGATGCCGGACTTTATGAAGGTCACCCGATGGGCGATCCCAAACGGCTGCTCCGCGTCGAAGCCATGCGCGCCCGCCTCGGCTCGCCCAAAGCGGTCGTCTGGCACAAACACGCCTCCCCCGAACGCATGAAGTGGATCGATTGGGATGACATGACCCGCGCCGAAGCACAGGATGCCTACCGTCAGACGATGGATAATATCCTCTTTCTCTCCTACTACTGGGGCTGTATCTCCGCCCCCGGAATGCCCGCATTCGGAGTCAAAAATCTGGTCGATGCCGCCCCGGAACTGGTCGATCTCGTCCGTCTGGGCTGGCAGCCATCACCGGCGGTCATCGTCCCGGATCAGATCCTTGCCGCCCGCTACGGCAGCGGTGCCGGAGCCAAAATCGTGCTG
>SUVU01000094.1 GCA_015061865.1 Lentisphaerota bacterium | reverse complement strand
GCGATAATCCGGATGCGGCGGCAAAAGTTGCCGCCGAATTGCACCTGGACGGCTTCCGGGCGGCACTGACGCCGCAGGGCAAACTGGAGGCGTTGCAAACATTACAGCAGACCGGTTTGACCGGCATGGTTGGTGACGGCATCAACGATGCTCCGGCGCTGGCGGCAAGTGATCTGGGGATCGCCGTCGGTTCCGGCAGCGATGTCGCGCTGGAAAGCGCCGAAGTGGTCATTATGCGGACAGATTTGCGTGACGTCTGCCGGATGATCCGATTGAGCAGAGCGACATTTCAGGTGATCCGGCAGAATCTCTTCTGGGCGTTTTTTTACAACATCATCGGAGTTCCGCTGGCAGGCGGGGTAATTTTTGCCATATTCCACCACGGGATGCTAAATCCGGCATTCTGCGCCGGAGCAATGGCGGCAAGCTCCCTGACTGTGGTTCTCAACGCCCTGCGGCTGCGCCGCTTCAGATAAAGATCGGATCACTTGCCGTCATCCGGCATGACCATAACATTGCCGATACCACGCAATTCCTCGGTCTCCATGTCACTGCGGATGATATCGCAGAATTGTTTGCGTCCGTCACTGCGCAGCCACGGACGGCGGGGACGTTTGGCGGTCAGCACCAGCTCTTTTTTATTGACGTTGTAAACCGCTTCATCGCCGCCGGCACGCTGCAAACCGCCTTTATAACGGCGCACCAGCACGACCTCATTGCGGCAAACGATGCGGGTCAAATCCAGATCTTTGGAAACCGCTATCCGTGCCGGAGCGGCGTTTTCACCCATATCCAGAGCGAACGGGTCGGCATCCAGCGCCGGTTTCTGTGACTGCGGCGGCTGTTTTTTGCCATCCCGGGAAGAACGGACGGTAAAAACGTACATATCCCGGCAGAAAATTTCATTGCCGCCGCTGAAAATAACCACGTCTTTGTGAAATTCCGAATAATCCCGGAGCAGATCGCTTTTGGCGTGAGCAGCTTTCAAACTCCGGACAGAACCATCTTTTTCCACGCTGTTGGCGACTACCGCCCCGTCGCAGAGAATTTCTGTCAACTGCACTCCTCCGGACTGAAACATTCCCGGTGACGGCTTTACTCCGGGCGGCAGATCCCGGAAAAACAAAGTGAGCAAATCCGTGGAAATATCATCTTTTTTGGATTTCATAAACACACGTCCGGCGGCAACGATTTTGGAAATGGACTTGTCTTTGCCGCCCATGCCGCCGCCGATGGGGGAGCTGGCGACCTGCTGGGCCTGCGCTTTTTTGTCCACCAGAAAAATATCCAACCGGTCACAATCCAGTTTCGATGCCTCGTCCCGGACTTTCACATCCTGGTAAAAAATCAGTTTATTGACCAGATAATTCAATTCCGCCTGCCGGGACACGATCGTACTTTCAACGTTTTTTTTGCCGTTTTTTGCCGCCGGATCGGATTTTTCAGAACGGCTGACGACTTTGACATTGCCTTGAGCGAATATGCGTTCGACGTCCTGCTTATTTTCCGCTTTAGAGATATAAATACGCATATTATGACAGTAAAGCGAAGTATCTTTATCCGTCGCCACTACGTTTTCATTGAACGTGCTGACATTAGTGCTGCTGTCAAAATCCCCCCGGCGGGCGGTGATGACCCTCGTGCCGGAATTTTTGCCGTCGGCATCACGGGTCACCGATTCCACCCGGCAGTTGCCGGTCACGAAAACTTTGTTTTTATCCCGGAGGATTTCGATTCTGGAACCGGATATCCGGTCGTTTTTGCCCTGAGTCACCGTCGGTTTATGTTCCGCCCCGGTGAGCGCAATAATGCCGGATCTGACCTCGTATTCCAGATGGTCGCCGGTCGCCGTCTGCATCCCGTTTTTATCAGCAGGGTCAGCGGGCTTTTTAACCATCACCACATTGCCGTCCGCCAGCACCCTGGATACACCTTTAAGCATCGGTTCCACACTTTCCACTTGAACAGCGGGAGCAGATTTTTTATCATTTTCCATAAAAACCGTCAGGCGGTCACAGGTCAGAGTGCTGTCGCCGTCGATCACATGAACGTTGCCGATCAGCATGATCTCGTTATTTGCCATATCCATACGCAGTGTATCCGACGTGGCAAAAATCCGGTTATATGCCGCCGGCAGCGGAGTACCGGTCAGCAACTTGCGCGGGTCGGCATCTGATTTGCGGGCGACGATATGCACATCGGAGTTGATCAGGATCACACTGTTTTTAAAATCGGCATTGAACCCCACCCCATTCAAATCCAGCATCGGTGAACGGACAAACACCGGATCGTCGCCATACGCCTCATTGCGCCCCTGATTGATGGAACAGCGGGAGGTCAGGATCACGGATTTGCTGTTGGTGTGGCGTTTTTTCCAGAACTCCAACACCTGCGGCAGTTTCGCATCCAACGGATAAAGTGCTGTTTTCCAGCCATCCGGAATTCTGTCTACATCGGCATTTTCAAGCAGTACATCCAGAAACATATCGTTGCAGTACATGATCTGATCCATCCGCTTGCCGGACTCGGTAAATGCGACCAGCTGCAATTTCTGCTCTTTATAAAACGGCAGTTTGACATGCTTCAGTGCCAAACCGCGCATATCGGTCAATCCGGAACCGCAAGCGACTGCGATCGCCAGAACCGGAAGCAGCAGACAGAGAAATGTTTTCAATTTCATCGGCGGTAACGCTCCATTATTTGATCGAACAGATTTTTTTCTTTCAACACCATACGGACGATTTCAGCGGCGGCGCCCCCGCCGCCGGGGGCAGTGGTACGGAATGAAGCGACTTCATCCAATTCCGGCGCCGCATTGGCGACTGCAACTCCGATCCCGGCACGGCGCAGCATCGGCATATCCACCACATCATCACCGACACAGAGACATTCACCGGCGGTCAAATTATTTTCACGCAGCAACTGCTCGAATCCGGCGGCTTTATCTTTGGCGCCCTGCAGGGCAAAAGACAATTTCACATCCGCAATCATCCGGTCATTGGCAAAATCGTGCCTGCCGGAAAGGATCCCGACTTTCAACCCCGCCCGCAGCGCCAGTTTGAGCCAGTGCAAATCGCCAATATCAAAAAATTTAATGACATCGCCGGACTCACCATAAGCGACTTTGCCGTCGGTCAGTGTCCCGTCAATATCAAAAATCAGCGTGGTGATGCGCTGTAAATCAACCGATGAGATCATGCAGTGCCTTCACTTGGATCAGAGTTTCACGGATCTGCTTGAAATCCAGAGAGTTGGGACCGTCCGACCAGGCTTCTGCCGGCCGGGGATGGACTTCGGTGAACAGCACGTCGATACCGACAGCGGCGGCGGCGCGTGCCAACGGCTGGACAAACTCTTTTCTGCCGCCGGAGGCATTGCCCAGACCGCCGGGCAGCTGCACAGAGTGCGTGGCATCAAAGACCACCGGAACTTCAAAACTGCGCATGGTCAGCAATGAACGCATATCCACGACCAGATTATGATAGCCGAAAGTGCTGCCGCGCTCAGTGAGCATGACCTGATTATTGCCGGTGGCACGGACTTTTTCCACCGCGCCAAGCATATCTTCCGGAGCCATGAACTGACCTTTTTTGATATTGACCGGTTTCATCGTTTTACCGGCGGCGACCAGCAGATCGGTCTGACGGCAGAGAAACGCCGGAATTTGCAGAATATCCGCCACTTCCGCCACCGGAGCAGCTTCGCAGGACTCATGGATATCGGTCACCACCGGAATATTGAAGCGCTCTTTGACGGCGGCAAGATATTTCAACCCTTCGGTCATGCCCGGACCGCGCCGGGAGGCGCCGCTGGAACGGTTGGCTTTATCAAACGAGGCTTTAAAAACATACTGAATATCCAGTTCCGTGCAGAGATCCAGCAGGTATTCTGCGATTTCCAGACAAATTTTTTCACTCTCGGCGGTACAGGGGCCGCCCAACAGCGTCAATTTGCCCGCACCGATGGTGTAATTGCCGACATTTACCAGGTTCATCATAACTGTAACTCTCCAATATTATATGAATTTCAAATTATTTCTGTCTGACCGCATCCAGCAGTTCCGCTTTCAAAATCGGAGCCGTTCCGATTTTGCCGACCACCACTCCGGCGGCAAAATTGGCGATTTCCGCCGCACTGACCGCATCACAGCCGGTCGCCATCGCCAGCGTGCAGCTGGCGGCAACAGTATCCCCTGCCCCGGAAACGTCAAAAACTTCTCTTGCCCGGGTCGGAATGATTTTCAGCAATTCACCGCCTTTAAATATCGCCATTCCCTGCGAAGCCAGCGATATCAGCAAATATTCCGGCTCCCAGATCTCAAAGATTTTTTCCGCCGCCATCCGCAGCGCCGTGTTTTCCGCCGGATCTCCGGTGAAATTATCATCGTGGACCCCGGACAGTGCAAATGCTTCACTGCGGTTGGGTTTCAACAAAGTCAAACCTTTGACCGGAGTCACGCCGCCTGCTTTCGGTTTCGGATCCAGCAGGGTTATCACGCCGCACTCTCCGGCAACGGCAATAATGCGTTCCAGCATCCACGCATCCAGCACCCCTTTGGCGTAATCATCGAAAATCACCGCATTGATCTCTCTGGCACGGATCAATTTTTCGATTTTCTGCACCATGATCTCCCGCAACTCATCATCCAGTGCGCCGACATCCTCAAAATCCGCCCGCAGCAGCTGCTGCGCTCCGGCGACGACCCGGCACTTTTCAGTGGTGCGCCGCTGCGGTGCGATCACCAGTCCGTCACTGTCTATGGCAAATTCCTGAAGTCCGGCAATGATCTCTTTGCCGGAAACATCATCGCCGATCGCCCCGAATGCCAGCGCCTGACCGCCGAGCGTGGCGATATTGCGCATCACATTGGCGGCACCGCCGAGGCAAAAGGTGCGTTTGCCGACATTGACCACCGGCACCGGAGCTTCCGGAGAGATCCGGGTCACACTGCCCCACAAATATACATCCAGCATCAAATCACCGAGTACGGCAACCCGTCCCCGGTCAAAGCGCATGATCGCAGCAATTTTTTCCTGTTCGGTCATTTTTTTCCTTTCACGGGATATTTTTTCACCAGATGATTGACATATCCGGCGGTATTCAAACGGCTCTCTCTGGAAAACGATCTGCCCCGGGACAACTGGTCGAGGATCTTGGTAATGGAACCAAACAACGCCTGCAGTTCATTCACCTCGTCGGGAGAAAGATTATCCGCCTCATCACGCAAATAGATCGCCATTTGATCCAGAGCGTGCGAAACCAATTGTCTTTCCATCTCCACGGCATCGGTGCGGGGCTTGATATTTTTGCATCTCGTGCGCAACTGGTCAAAATGCAGCAGCAATTCCCGGTGGCGCACCCGGTCAGCCAGCACATTTTCCCGCTTCATGTAAGCAGGAATACTGAATGCCAGCGTCACTTCGGCGGCGATCATCAGAAAAAAGAACAACACCGCAAAAAGTGCAACGTAATTGCGCTTGAAATTTGCTGAATATGTTATTTTTTGCTTCATAATCCGCTTTCCTTTATTGTGACTCAAGAGAATATACATTCTCTTTGCCGTTTTATCAAGCCCGCCACTCAAGAATCCGCCATTTGTTTGCTTCGGCAAGAGCTTTCAATGCCGCCGACGGTGAAACCGCATGAGGATGGCCCACCGCTGCCAGCAATTTGGCATCATTGATACTGTCCCCGTATGCGGCGATCTCTGCCGGGGTCACACCGTATTTGGCACAGAGCCGCTGCATGACCATCACTTTGCCCTCCCCGGCAAAAAATTCCCCCGGAGCGATCCTGCCGGTGAATTTGCCATCCTGCATTTCCAGCACCGTACCATTGAAATCGCTGATGCCGAAGTATTCCGCCACCGGAGCGACCAATTCACGGTTGGTGGAGCTGAGAATGGCGCAGGGCACACCCTCAGCCAACAGCAAACGGAGATATTTTTCCGCCGCAACCCGGACGTTGGGGCGGATCATTTTTTCAAAGTGCCGCCGGGAAATTTCCGCCATCTCCTCCGGCGTATGTCCGGCAAATTCCCGCAGTTGGAATGCGTTGAATTCATCCTGATCGAGACATCCGGCATTGTATTGAGCAAAGAAGCGGCCGGCTTCATCCAGCGCACTTGCCGGAGCAAGTTTTTCCGCCACCAGAAACTGTTTCCACGTCACATCACAATCCGCCTCGATCAGCGTGTGATCCATGTCAAAAATGTGCAGTTTTATCACTTTGTCACTCCCAGTTTTTTCATCATCACCGCCGGGAAATCGGTATAAAAACGTTGGACTCCCATCGCAATAAAGCGATCCATTTCGCCCGGATTGTTGATATTCCATACCCCCGGTATCAAACCGGCATCCAGTATCATCTGCACCGCTTCACCGGTCAGGACTCTTTCATACACCACGATGTATTTGAATCCGAACCGAAGTGAAACGGCGATATCTTCTGCCAGAGCCTCAAGTATATCCTGACCGTAATTGCGGTCATAGAATATGGTCGCTTCCGGAAATTTCTCTTTGCCGGAGATCATATATCCCAAATTGGCATCATTGAATCCCAGCATCTCTGCCGGGAACTTCATATCTCTGATGATCTTCGCCGCCGCCTCCACCGTTCCCGGAGCTTTGGGCTGCAATGACAGCCTGACTTTGTCCTGCGAACGGAAAAGTTCCAATGTCTCCTCCAGTGACGGCATCCGGTCAAACCGGGCTTCCCGGTCACCGTGGATCAGGTTGAAATGCGCCGCCATATTGACCTGACGCACTTCATCGTACCGGCTTTTTCTGATTTCCAGAGCTTTATCCCCCTCGCTCCAGGTGTCCCCGTCATGGCTCAAAACCACCCTGCCGTCCGCCGTCAGCCGGATATCAGTTTCCACCCAGTCGCACCCCATCCGGATTGCCGCATCAAATCCCGCCAGCGTATTCTGCGGGAAATGCTGGGGATCCCCCCGGTGTCCGGTAATGCCATTTTCCAGAAAACTCATTTTCGCACTCTCCTCTGTCAAACTTATTTTGCCAACGCCAATATCGCCGCACCTGCCAGCAGCAGCACCAGTGCGGCAGCTTTGCGCTTCATGTTCCGGTCGTGAAATATCACCGCACCGACCACGAATGTCACCACACAACTGCAGCGGCGCAGCAGCGAAATCATCGAAATCGGCGCTTCGGGCATGCTAACTGCATGGAAATAACAGTAATCGGCGATTATCAGCAGTATCCCGGTCACCGGGATACTCCACTTCCAGACAAATTTCCGGCGCTCACCGAAACAACTCCGGATCCCCCATGCCGCACCCAGCACCACGACCAGCCCCAGCGAAAAATAAAACTGCACCATCCCCGGCGGAAACTGCAATTTATTCAGCAGATATTTGTCGTACAATGCCGAACCGGCTCCCAGCAGTGTCCCGGCGATTATCAGCTGCATACCTTTGCTCCGCCACGGAAAACCTTCGCTTTTTCCCAGAAACGTGAAAAGAATATAGCCGGTCAATATCACCACGACACCCACCGCCTGCAGCCAACTCGGGATCTCCCGGTAGATCAGCACTCCGCCGGCAAGTGTCCACAGCGGCGACGTCGCCCGGATCGGTGCCGCCAGTGAAATCGGCAGTTCACGCATCGCATAATAAACACACACCCAGCTTGCTGCCACCAGTGCGGCTTTCAGCATCACCATGCCCAATTCAAACGGCGTGGTGCTCAACACCGCCAAATCCCCGCCGCACAACTGCGCCAGCACAAAAAATGCCGAACCGGACAATGTGGCAAAAAACAATACCGGCATCACCGAATTGTCTTTGACCGCATGTTTTTTGCAAATATCATAAAATCCCAAACCGATCGCAGAAATAAACGTCGGCAAAAACCACTCATGCAGCACGATCACACCCCCTGAAAAACAAAAACTCCGGCATTACCGGAGTTTTTTCAATCAACACTCTGTCAGTTCTTTTTGCTGACACGTTCAGCATAAGTACCGGTACGGGTATCGATTTTGACGATGTCGCCTTCGTTGATGAACAGCGGCACCTGAATTTCATAACCGTTGTCGATTTTCGCCGGTTTGGTGACGTTGGTGGCGGTATCGCCGCGGACGCCCGGCTCGGTTTCGACGATCTCTTTTTCGATGAAAGTCGGCAGCGTGATGTCGATCGGTTCACCGTTGAAGAGGATGAAATTGCAGAGGCTTTCCTCGATCAGGAAGTAAACTTTGTCACCGAGGACCTCCGGAGCCAGCGCCAACTCCTCGTAGGTCACCGGATCGCTGAAAACGTAGTTGTGACCGTCGTTGTAGGAGTAGTAAAGCTCGCGTTCTTCGATATCCGGCTCGTCGATCTTATCAGTCGGACGGTAGGTTTTTTCCATACCGGCACCGGTGATCATGTTTTTCATCCGGCAGCGATAGAGGGCGGTACCTTTACCGGGTTTGCAGAATTCAAACTCGGTGATGACCCACGGCGCACCGTCG
>SUVU01000093.1 GCA_015061865.1 Lentisphaerota bacterium | reverse complement strand
TTCCGATCTAGAAGCGTATTCCGGCGGCAGAGAGTACATCGAACAGGCTTTGATCCGCCACGTTTCCGAACTGGATATGGAGTTTGCCGAACGGCGCCGCCGGGCGTATTACTTCAACTATCCGCGGGCGATCGCCCGGCGGATCACCCAGTATGCTTTGAGCGTCGAACCGGTGCGCCGCAATGCCGACCCGCTGCTGGTGGAGGATTGGAGCCGCACCGGATTGCGTACCAACGAAGTCATGCGCCAGCTCTCGACTTTGCTCAATGTTTACGGCAGAGCGTGGCTGCTGGTGGAAATGCCCTGTTTTACCGGCACTCCCACCCGGGAGGAGGCGATCCAGGAACGGCTCCGCCCGTATGCCCGTGCCTTGTCCCCGCTGCGGGTGATCGACTGGGCGCACGGCAGTGACGGCAAACTGCTCTGGGCGCTGGTGCAGGAGGAGAGCGTCACTTCGCCGGATCCATTCACCCCGCCGGTGAAAATCCGCCGCCGCAGATTGTATGACCGGAACAGCTGGCGGCTCTTTGAAAACGTTTCCGGCACGGTCAGAGAGATCGACAGCGGCATCAACCCCACCGGTTGTGTCCCGCTGGTGCCGGTCACTGAACCGGATGGTTTCGGGCTGGCGGCGAACCATTGGTTCGACGATGTGGTACGCATCAGCGAAGCGATCCTCAACAACGAGTCCGAAGCCCAGATGAACACTGTCAAACAGATGTTCGGGATGCTGGTGGTATCCGACAGTTTCGCCCGCAGTGCGCAGAAACTTGCCGCCACCGGCAGTAAAGCGGAAAACTTCTCCGCCACCGTCGCCCGCAGTGCCGCCATTGTGGAGAGCGTGGAGGAAAAAGGCATCAGCCGCTACATCAGCCCGTCCGGGGTGGCAACGGCGACGATCCGGGACGAGAACCGCTATCTCAAACAGGAGTTGTACGATATTGTCGGTCTGGCAGTCCAGGGCGATCTTTACCGTGCCCAGAGTGCGGAATCCAAGGCGTGGGATTTTCAGAATGTCAGCCAATTTCTGGCAAGCCGTGCCGATCTTCTGGAGCAGGCGGAACTGGAAGCGTGGAAACTCATGCGCCGTTACGATCTGGATCTGACCATTCCGGAAATCCGTTACAACCGCAAATTCGCCGCCGCTGATCTGGCTGCCGGGATCGCCGGACTGCTGCAATTAGCCGAAATCCCCGCCGGCACTGCCTACCGCCGTGCCGTCGGCAGAACCGCCGTGGAACTGCTCGACCTGATCGGCCCCATCGGCAGCGAAGAAAAATCCGGCATCATCAACGAAATAAATCAAAGTAATTAAGGAAAAAAAATATGAATTTGAAAGCCATCATCAATAAAGTCCTCTCATCCGAACCGCTGAATGCGCTGGAAAAAGCCGAGCTGGAAAACCTCGACTGCGATCTGGCAACCGGCAAAAGTCTGACTGACTTGCAGCAGAAATATGATTCCCTGCATCAGGAATTGACTGCGCTGCGCCACCACCGCAGAATGGAACAACTCTGTTTCCAGCTGCACTGTACCGATCCCGATTATCTGGAATTCTGCGCCCGGAAAAACAATATTGATGTCAACGATGACGATGCCATGCGTACTTTTGCCGCAGAATTGGCTCAAAGTTCCCCCGGCTGTTTTCAGGCACACATCGTCCCCGGCAGCAATGCCGGCAACACCCCCGTTTCCCTGCCGGATGCCGGCGGCAGCAGAAACGTTTCCTGTGACCGGATAAGCTCGATCGTTGAAAGTATCAACGATGCTCCGGAAGCACATTGATATATCTCTAAATCTTACCAAAATCATTAACAAGGAGAAAATTTCATGCTTTACAGTTACAGTTTTGCCAACCGTACCAGAGATCTTTCCGGAGTGATGTCCACGGTCATCAAAGATGAACCGCGTTTCATCTCCAATTTCAAACCTGCCGCCGATGCCACTTCCCGGAAACATGAATACTGGGAAGATCACCTCACCGGACGCAGTATTTACAGCTCCTCCGTCCAGGACGGCATTTTGCGCGTTTCCGCTGCGGAATCTGCCAAAGTGCAGCCCGGTACGATACTCGCCCTGGAAAACACCCCGGCGCTGTTCGTGGTGGATTCTGTTGAAAGTGACCGGATAGATTTGAGCGTAGCTGATCCCAACGGTTCTGACTTCGGTTCAGTCACCGTACTGCCGGCTGCAGCCAAATTCCTCATCGTTTCAACTCCGATGGCAGAGGGCAGTTCCAACGGCGACGGTGAAGAGAGTTACCATATCGGCTCGTCCTCCTGGAACGCCACGCAGATTTTCCGCAAAGAGATCGTGCTTTCCGGCAGTGCGCTGGCGGTCAATCTCTACGGCAATGCCGACAACCAGCTCAACCGTCAGACCGCATTTGCCATGGCGGAACTGGCACGCGACCTCAACCGGGTGGCGCTGTTCGGGCGCCGGGTGGAGGCTTCCGCCAATAAACGCGGTGAAGCCGGCGGACTTTATTACTTTGCCAACCACACCAGCGCACCGAAAATCAACGCCGAAGGCAGTATTCTGGATTCATTCATCATCAATGATGCCGCCCAGGCATTGCTCGGTGAAGGCGGTGATCCGATGCAGATCCTCTGCTCCCCCGGTCAGGCGCGGGTGATTTCCCGTGAATTCAGCGACCGGATGCAGCTGGTGCGTTCCGACGACCGCCGCGGAGCGTATGTGGCGGTGATCGTCAATGAGATCAACGGCAAAGGCATGACGATTCTTGCCGATCCGGATATGCCGGACACTGACGCCTGGGTCCTCGATCCGGCATGCTTCGGTCTTGCCAACCTTGCCGGCAGAGCGATCACCGATACCGACGCCACTCCCAAAGGTTTCGACGGCATCCGTCGCATCGCCATCGGTGAACTTACGTTTGAATTCAAAAACATCGCCCAGCGCTGCTGCTGCATCAGCGGACTGAAACCCAGCAGTGAAGCGGTCGGAGAGCTGCGCGGCTGAACCTCTCAACCCGATTCCTCCCGGACTTTCCGGGAGGAGTTTTAATTGGAGTAAAGTAAATGACAACTGTTTCCGAATTGGATGATTTCTTTCAGAACCACCCGCTGCAGCAGCAGTATTTTCAATTCACCGCTGCGGAACGCTCCGGAGCTGCCGCAGTTGCCGGCCGGGACGTCGCCGCCGCATTGGAATACCGGGATGTCCCGGCGGAAAAACAGGAATTTGTGACCGCGGCAGTCGCCGAACAGGCACTGTTTTTGTTACTGAACCCCGAATATCTGACCGGCACAGCGGCACCGCCGTTGAATTCCCGTTCCCAGGCATTGCTGAAACCGCTGTCTGCCGAACCGGAAGTGGAGCCGGAAATTGAACCGGAAGATGCAGAATATTCCGGAACAGTCAGATTAAGCCGGGGATAACGGCTGAAAACCAGGGAGATTTTTCATGGATTGTTACGGTAAATACACTCATAATCACGATAATTGCCGCCAGTGTCAGTATCATCTGTCCTGCCGGTATTACACCGGAACGGAGAAAAAATTCCGTGACCGGGATCATATCGTCAGTTTCGAAGCGGCTCAGGAGCTGCTCGAATGTGCGGATTTCGACCATATTCCGGGCGTGGAACCGGTGGAAAACCGCGGGACAGAACTGATTTCGGCACTGAGCAGATTTTTCCGTTACCTGCTCGATCTGGACGATTACAGTGTCGGTATCATTGCCGAAGTGGTCGCCCCCAGCGAAAACATCAGCCACTGCACGATCCCGTATCTGGGCAAAGTCCACGGCTGTTCCCGGCAGGCGATGCACGGCAAAGTATTGCGGTTGATCAGCGAACATCCGGAATTATCGGGACTTTTCCGGGATACCTTGTATAAATTATCCGGGGCGAGACAGAATTTTCTGCGCCGCCGGGCGAAAGCAGCGCCGGTATCATGACAACGTTTGCCTACACCGCCGCCCAGACGGAGGCATTGAAACTGCTGGCATCCCCGGCACGTCACATCATGCTGTTCGGCGGTTCCCGGTCAGGTAAAACGTTTGTCCTCTGCGGGGCATTGGCGGCACGGGCGCTGCGCAGTCCCGGCAGCCGGCACGCAGTGATCCGGCGGTATTGCCGCAGCTGCCGGAACTCCATCGGCTGCGATACCATGCCGAAACTGCTCCGCCGCCGTTTCGGGGATAAATTGCAGTGGCACTTCAACCGCACTGAAAACGTTTTCACCTTTCCCAACGGCGCCGAAATCTGGCTCATCGGTCTGGACGATGCCGAACGTGCCGATAAAATTCTCGGCAAAGAGTTCGCCACAATCTATTTCAATGAGTGTTCCGAATTGGATTATGCCGGAGTACAGACTGCGCTGACCCGGCTGGCACAGAATTCGCCGCCGCTGGTCAATAAAGCGTTTTACGACTGCAATCCCCCCGGCAGACGGCACTGGACTTACCGGGTATTCATGGAAAAACTCGATCCGCTTGACCGCACGCCGCTGCTCAAACCGGATGATTTCGTTTCCATGCTGATAAATCCCGCCGCCAACCGCAGCAATCTGCCGCCGGATTATATCGAAAACACCCTTGCCGCATTGCCCCGGCGCCAGCGGGCACGGTTTCTGGAAGGTTTGTGGCTCGATGAAAATGAAAACGCCCTCTGGCAGCCGGATATGATCGCCCGTTCCAGGGTGAATGTCTGTCCGGAATTGCTCCGGGTCGTCATCGGAGTCGATCCGGCGGTAACTTCGCACGGCACCAGCGACCTGACCGGGATCGTTGCCGCCGGACTCGGCGTGGACAGGCAATATTACGTCCTTGCCGACCGGAGTATGCGCGGCACGCCGGAACAGTGGGTCAGATGTGTGAATGAACTGTATACTGAACTTGCCGCCGACCGGGTCATCGGGGAGGTCAATAACGGCGGCGAACTTATCAGTGCATTGCTGACCGGGTTGAATTCAGCCCTGCCGTTCAAAGCGGTCCGGGCTTCGCGCGGCAAAATCATCCGTGCCGAACCCGTGGCGGCGCTCTACGAGCGCAATCTGGTTCATCACGCCGGATATTTCCCGGAACTGGAGGAGGAGATGTGTTCGTTTTCCCCGGCAAACAGCACCAAATCCCCCGACCGCATGGATGCGCTGGTCTGGGCATTGACCGAATTATCGGTACATGAGAATTGCGCCGCCAGGTTTTTACTGGCCTGACGGCGTATTTTTTTATGAAAAAAATATTGTTTTTCCTTGACAATACGGCAGTTTGGGATTATCTTACCCGAAATAAACTTCTAACCATAAACTTAAGGTAATCAAAATGGAATCAAACTACACGATCCGCAGTCTTGCCGCTGAAATCGGCAAAAATCCGAAAGATTTCACCAAAAGCGACATCATCAATTTCGTCGTTGAAAACGAGATCCGCCACATCAATTTCCAGTATCCCGCCGGTGACGGCAGACTGAAAACGTTGAATTTCGTCATCAACGACATCGCTTATCTGGATGAGATCCTCTCCTGCGGCGAACGGGTGGACGGTTCCAGTTTGTTCAAATTCATCGAAGCCAACAACAGCGACCTTTACGTGGTGCCGAAATTCCGCACGGCGTATCTGGATCCTTTCTGCGAACTGCCCACGATCAACTTCCTCTGTGCGTTTTTCAACAAAGACGGCGAACCGCTGGCAAGCTCCCCGGAATACACGCTGCACAAAGCCTGCGAAGCATTCCGCAAAGCCACCGGCAGAGAATTTCAGGCCATGGGCGAACTGGAATACTATGTGATCGCCCCCGATGAAGCCGTCTATCAGGCGGTCGATCAGAAAGGCTATCACGAATCCGCACCCTACGCCAAATTCGGCGAATTCCGTCAGCTCTGCATGAATTACATCGCCAGAGCCGGCGGGCTGATCAAATACGGTCACTCTGAAGTCGGCAACTTCACCCTCGACGGCAAAATCTACGAGCAGAACGAGATCGAATTTCTCCCCGTCGATGCCGAAGCCGCCGCCGAACAGCTCACCATCGCCAAATGGATCATCCGCAACCTCGCCTATCAGGAAGGTCTGGATGTGACGTTCGCACCCAAAATCACCGTCGGCAAAGCCGGTTCAGGTCTGCACGTCCACTTCCGCGTGATGAAAGACGGTTTCAATCAGATGCTGAAAAACGGTACGCTCTCCGACGATGCCAAACGTGCCATCGCCGGTCTGATGCAGCTGGCGCCGTCGCTGACCGCATTCGGCAATACCAATCCGACCTCGTATTTCCGGCTCGTCCCGCATCAGGAAGCCCCGACCAACGTCTGCTGGGGCGACCGCAACCGTTCCGTGCTGGTGCGGGTGCCGCTGGGCTGGACCAGTCAGAAAGACCTGTGCAGTCAGGCAAACCCCGGCGAACCGTCCGCACATTTTGACACCACGCAGAAACAGACTGTGGAAATGCGTTCCCCCGACGGCTCTGCCAATGTCTATTTGCTCCTCGCCGGTATCGCCGTGGCTGCCCGTTACGGTTTTGAATGTGCCGATGCGCTGGATATCGCCGCCAAAACCTACGTCAATGTCAATATTCACAAAGACGAAAACCGCAGCATCCTCGAAACTTTGAGCGTGCTGCCCGACAGCTGTGCCGCTTCTGCGGATTGTCTGGCTACCCAGCGTGCCATCTACGAGGCTGAAGGCGTTTTCGCCCCGGCGATGATCGACGGCATCATCGCGGAATTGCAGGCTTTCGGCGACCGCACACTGCGTGCCGACATCGGCAATGATCAGAAAAAGATCCTGGCTCTGGTGGAAGAATTTTTCCACTGCGGCTGATCCGGAATTTCACAGGAGACAGAGAGTAATATGAAACTTTTCAGCTGGTATACCCGAATTCCGCTGATCTGGCGCAATCTGGGCGCTTTTGTGCTGGGATGTGCCGCCGGGATCGTGATCTACAAACTCGGCGGTATCTACGGTCAGGATCACCTGACCAAAACCGTGGCGATCCTGTCGCCATTCGGCACCGTGCTGGTCAATATGTTGAAAATGATCGTGATCCCGATCATTTTCTTCTCCCTGATCGGCGGCGCCGCCAGTCTGCCGCTTAAAACATTCGGCAAAATGGGGCTTGCCGTCTGCGGATGGTATTTGTTCACCTCGCTGTTTGCGGCGATTTTCGGCACGATCATCGCTCAGGGCTTTGACCCGGAACTCCATGCCGCCACAGAACTTGCCGGTACGATGACTGCCAAAGTGGCAGATTTGAGCAAAGGCGCAACCGACGGCAATCCGTTTGTCAATATATTCCTGGGACTGTTTGACAACCCGTTCAAAGCGCTTGCCGCCGGAAATTTCCTGCCGGTGATCGTGTTTGCGATCCTTTTCGGACTGGCAGCACGGGTCGTGCTGGATTCAGCAGAGGACGAACGCACACGCAAACTGATTTCCAATTTGCTGGATAATATCGAAGCCATGCAGAAAACTGTTTTCAAAATCGTGGACTGGATCATGGCTTACTTCCCCGTCGGGGTCTTTGCCTTGACCGCATGCTGTTTTGCCACTTACGGTATCACGCTGTTTCAATCCTATTTTCAGGTGGCGGCATGCGTTATCGCCGGAATTCTCCTGATGCTGCTGGTCTGCTACCCGCTGATGGTGGCAATCATCTGCCGGGTCAATCCTTATCCGGTGCTGTGGCAATTGCGTGAACCCATCCTGACCGCATTCGTCACCCGTTCCAGCGCAGCGGCACTGCCGGTTTCACTGCGTACCGCATCGGATAAACTCAAAGTCAAAGGCGAACTCGCCAACTTCACCCTCTCGCTGGGTGCCACGATCAATATGGATGGTGTCTGCATCCACCTGCCGGTATTTGCCGTGCTGGCGGCAAACCTTTTCGGCTTTGAACTCACCATGGGGCAGATGCTGATCATGATCATCAGCGTGGTTTTCGCTTCAGTCGGCGCCGGCGGGGTCCCCGGCGGCAGTATCTTTCTGCTGTTTTTGGTGCTGGATTCCCTGCACCTCTCCCCGGTGCAGACCTCCACGATCATCGCTCTGGCTTTGGGGATCAACCCCCTGCTGGATATGTTTGAAACCGCCTGCAACGTCGCCGGTGACAATATCGGCACTTTCGTAGTAGGCAAAAAAATGAATATGATCGACAAAAATTGACCGTATTCTCAAATCGCAAAGGGCTGCCGGAAACGGCAGCCCTTTTTTGTCTGCTGTATACAGACGTTCTTATTGCCGCCGGAAAGGAAACAGCAGCACTTTTATTACGCCGAAGCAAAATTTACCGATCCACCCCAGCAGTGAAAAAATCTCTCCGACCGCCCAGAACAGATCCAGCAGCAGTGACAGAAAAATCCCGGCGATCAACAAGATCACCACTACGACTGCCACGATGCCGATAAAAAGTGCGATATTAGAACTCATTTTGTCCTCAACAATGCTGCACCTTTGACCAATCCGGATGGGGCAAGATACTCCTCAAATTCATTGGCATAAGTATTGGTGACGCGGATCTCCAGCGTTTGGGCATCCGTAATGTCGCCCAGCGGGATCCGGAACGGCGGAAATC
>SUVU01000092.1 GCA_015061865.1 Lentisphaerota bacterium | reverse complement strand
CGCCGAGTACGGTGCGGGAGTGTACTACCGTACTCGACCGTACCGGCACAGAAGCAAGGCGCGAAAGTGCCCGCGATGCGCCACCGACGGTTAGATTTTATCACAACAAATGGGACAATAATTTTTTATCACTAAATCAAGGACTTTTATCATGAAAAAAACGCTCTTTCCGACTCTGGCACTGCTTTTGCTCTGCACCGGCTGTATCTCCATGGAATATTCCGGGGAAAAGCTCCCGCCCCGGCCGGAAACTGAAAAAGTTTTTGTTTACAGCGACTCCGCCGCCGTCAAAAAACCGTATTCTGTCCTCGGCACCGCCACCGTTTCCGGCAACTACCGGGACGTTTCCCGTGACCGCATGATCGCCAAACTCCGGGATGAAGCCAGAGAATGCGGCGCCGATGCCATTCTCATCGTCGAACAGCAAGTCATCCCCGGCGACACCAAATCCACTGCCAATCCGGTATTTATGACCGCATTTGATTACGACGACACCAATCAGAGCTGGAGCCAGCTCTACCGGGATGTTGACCGCAATTTCGTCAACTCGAACCGCAACCGTTCCGAAACCACCGCCGGCAGCACCAACAACTTCAAACGGGTCATCAGGGCTGAATTCCTCCGTTTTAAATGATTTACGTCAGATATTCAGGAGCAGGGAAAAGCAATACCTCTACCTGCCGGTGCAGTTGACCGACCGGAGAAATTGACTGCCGTAGCGTTTCGTGACCACCCGGGAATCCAAAATCACGATCCTGCCCCGGTCGGTGCGGTTGCGGATAAGTCTGCCGACCCCCTGCCGGAACTTCAACACCGCTTCGGGCAGCGAATAGTGGGCAAACGAACTTTTTCCGGCGGCTTCCAGCCGTTCCTGCCGGGCGGCGATGACCGGCGAACCCGGTGACGCAAACGGCAATCTGGTAATAATGACCATCGTCAGATTCTCCCCCGGCACATCCACGCCTGTCCAGAAACTGTCGGCACCGAAAAGCACCGCATGGGGAGTTTCTTTGAATATCCGCAGCATGGTACTGCGGTCAAAATCTCCCCCCTGCTCCAGCAACACCCGGTCATGCGCCTCAAACCGGGGCCGCAGTTTGGCGGCGCAAAAACGCAGACTCCGGTAACTGGTAAACAGTACAAACGCACTGCCGTCATTCTCCTCGACCAGCCGGTAGATCTCCTCTGCCAGCGCCTCCAGATACTCCGGAGAATCCGGTTCGGGCATCTGTTTTTCGACCGTCAACTGCGCCTGCTCCGGCGAAAACGGCGAATCCAGCTGCATCATATCCCCGCCGGTAAATCCGGTACGCTCCCGGTAGTAGTCAAAACTTCCCGCCACCGTCATCGTCGCACTGCACAATATCACCGGCAAAGAGCCGTTGAAAAGCATTTTGCCCAGCAATTCCGCCACATTCAAAGGCGAAGCACAGAGCGTGACCGCATCATGCTCTTCTTCCAGATAATAGACCGCCTCCGGCACACTGCGGGAGGTGAAATCCGACACTGCGTCGATCATCCCCCGGCACCGGTCACGGTAACTGGACAATTCGGTTTTCAGCGACTCATCCTCCTCATTTTCAGCGGTATCACTGAGCAGATTTTCCAATTTTATCAGCGCATCGACCAGCCGGTCGGGGAATGGATCCGGTTTATCCTCCGGCAGCCGCAGCGATGAACTGTCATTTTTTTTGAGCAGCTCCTCATAAGGGGCAAAAAAGCCGTACAACTCCTCCCGGACGCTCTGCGACAGCGCCCGCAATTCCAGCATTTCCGCCCCGGAACGCATCAGCAGACCGCGCGCCCGGTCGGGATGGTAAAGCCGGTTCATCGTGCCGATGAATCCCAGTTTATTCAAGTGCAGTCCGAGGTGGCTGGCGGCGCTGTTTTCCAGCGTATGCGCCTCGTCGATCAGCACCGCCCCGTAATCCGGCAGCAATGCCCCGCCGTTGCCGCACTCCTCCCGGATGGCAAGATCGGTGAGAAACAACGCATGATTGGCGACCACGATATCCGCTTCATCCCACTTTCTCCGGGCGCGGAAATAGTAACAATTACGGAAAAATTCACACTTCGCCCCGGCGCAATTCCCGCTTTCACTGCACACCATGCTCCACACGGCACTATTGCCGCGCACCCCGTCATTGAACTGCTGATCGTTGCCGCGCTCCAGATCCCGGATGATGCGTTCCGTTTCCGCCGCCAGATGCGGTACGGGGAGCAGTTGATCGCGCTGTTCCCCGGAAAGCATCGCCAGCCGGCGGCGGCAGAGGTAGTTGCTCCGCCCTTTGGCGAGGGCGACTTTGAACTCCACACCGCACAACTGCTGCAGAAACGGCAGATCTTTGTCGATCAGCTGATGCTGCAAATTAATCGTTTCTGTGGAGATCAGCGCCGGACGGCGGCTGTGGACAGCGTAATGGATCAGCGGCACCAGATAGGCAAAACTTTTTCCGACTCCGGTGGGCGCTTCAATACAGAGATTGCTCCCGGAATCCAATGCTCCGGCGACCGCCTGCGCCATCGCAAGCTGCTGGGGACGCTCCTCACACGGAGCGCCATTGACTCCGCCGCTTTGCGCCAGCACTCCGCCGGCAGCAAAAAATTCCTGACACAACCCGTGCAGATCCAGCGGCGGCTGTTCCGATTCAGGAATGTAATTTACTGCAAAATCATCGGGGTTGAAGCCGTCGAAATCTCCGTCGCTCTCCCCGGAAAAAAACACCGTATCGATCATCGCCGTTCCAGAAACTTTTTCACCGCCGGTTCCAGCTGGTCAAGCATACTGTCCGGCAATTTGAATCCCTCACCCAGACGGCGCACCAGCCTCGCAGCGTGATTTTCCCTGCCGCTGAGCAAATCTGCGGCACTGCGGTTAATCTCCGCCGTCACCTCATTGCTTCCGGCACGGTAATGCGCCAATTCCGGCGCAGCAGTTCCGGCGATGGCGATTTTCAGCGTCAGCAGCTCCTCGCCGCCGCACAATTCAGCGGTCAGATTGCCGGCAAACGCCACCGCTTCAGCAACATAACGGCACAAATACTCCTGATTCAGCGCCGCATGGTCAACATACACAAACGCCAGAAACAGCCCGTTGCGGAAAAACTGCCACATCATCCGGCGCCCGGCGGAGATCATCCGCAGTGATCCCGGAGCATTTCTGCCCGCACACTCATTTTCACCGATAAACACCGCCTGATGGCGCACCGCCGGAGCATTTTTGACCGCCTGTGCCATTTTTTCCGGGGACAGATTCACCACATTGTCGGGAATAATGAAAAACTTGAGCAACACCTCGCCTGCCGATGCCTGCATCCGCCGTTTGAAGTAACGCTCCGCATCCAGCGACTGATCGGAAAACCGGCTCTGAAATCCACTGTCCGGCACCGTTTTGGTTTCGTACAGTATCCCCCGCAATACCCTGCCCAGCTGTTCACGCTCGTTACGCATACAGCGGCGCAGGATCTCCTGCAGTTCCAGCGCCCGCCGTGCCGGACGGCTGGAAGCTTCAGAGGTACGGATATAAAACACCCCCTCCTGCAATTCCCCCTCCACGCCGCGCGAACAGATATGCGGCAGTACCGTGAACGGACGCACGGTGAAAATCACAAAACGTTTGCCTTTGACCAGCGGGCGGTCGATGGTAAAGTCGATCGGCGGCTCGATGTGGGCATTGATAAAATTCCCCACCGGAGTCGGGTCGAAACTTGCCGCCTCCTCCTCGCTCACCCCGGTCAGATCATCCGGCACTCCGGAACTGTTTTCCCGGACACCGATGACCAGATGGCCGCCTCTGGTATTGGCAAATGCGGTCAGATGGCGCAATATCTTGCCTTTGGCAGTGCGGGACATGGTGTGCCAGTTCATCGCCGCTTTGTAATCCAATTCATCGGATTCCACGCCGCGGCAGACGAGTTCTTCGGGGTCGCAGGTTTTGAGAGAGATCATCACTCGCCGTCCATGTAAAGCAGATGCTGACAGTTGTCGCAGCTGACCAATTTGCCTTTGGACAATTCATTCATCGTCTGCATGGTCACGCGCATGTGGCAGTTGCCGCAGCAGCCGTTATCGACTTTGGCGACCGGGGCGGAACCGTCTTTGCCTTTGAGCAATCTTTCGTAGGATGCGAGCAATTCATCGGGGACTTTGGCGGCAAGTTTGGGGCGCTGGGCGGCAAGTTTTTCCAACTCGGTTTTGACGGATTTGGAAAACGCCAGCAGCTCCTCAAATTCGCTCCGGGCGGCACGCAGTTCGGCGGCGTTGTGTTTTTTGACCTTTTCCGCCTCGGCTTTCAATGCTTCCAGTGTATCGAACCGGACGAGCAGCTCTTCCTCGATCGTGCTGATTTTCTCTTTATTTCCGGCGATTTCCGCCAGCATCGCCTGATATTCGTTATTTTTTTTCACCAGTGCGGACTGCTGCTGCAATTTCTGACACTGATCGTTGAGCCGGGCGATCTCGTTTTCGCCGGTTTTGATGGCAAGCTCCTCTTTTTTGACCGCTTCAGCGGCGGCGGCAGTGGCGGCATTGAGTTTATCCCGCCGGGCGATAATGGCATCCATCTCTTTGGGCAGTACGGTCAATCGGGTCTCCATACCCCGTTTACGCATATCAGCATCCTGCAATATCAACAACGCAGACAATTCAGCATCCAGCATGGCAACATCTCCCTCGGTTTACTATCAATATACTATGGGGGAAATATAAACGGTATTCGGGCAACTGTCAAGACGGTCGGCAAATAAAAATTCATTTTTTTACGCACTTGAAAAATTTTTCAGCGGCAGTATATTTATTGTTATCGTCAATAACCAACAGCTGAGTATCACCACATGGAACTTCTTAACATATTCCGCCGCCGCATCATCCTGATACTGATGGGGATTTTTCTGCTGACCACAGCGGCATCCGGAATACTTTTCCGTCCGTGGTGGTTCGATGAGGTGCTGACGCTCTGGATTTTTACCATCGGCAAAACTCCGGCGGAAATATATTTATCCTACACCATCCCCAACAATCAGATCGTCCACAGCATCTGTCTGAATCTCCTCTGCCGCACCGGCACGATGCCGGAATATCTGCGTATTTTCCCGCTGTGCTGTGCGCTGTTGACCATCGGACTGCTCTACCGGGGCTTCCGCAAAGAGTGCGGCACGCTGGTGCTGACCGCCGCTTTGGGGGCGTGGATGCTCTCGGCGCCGTTTTTCATCTACGCCACGGCACTGCGCGGCTATATGCTGGCGGCACTGCTGGTGACACTGGCACTGCTCTGCGGCAGAAAATTTGCGGTTTCCGGCAAAATTTCGGCGCTGGCGGGGAATTTTGCCGCCACATTTCTGGCGGTAGGGGTGATGCCGTCGGCGCTTGCCGGAATTGCGGCGGCAGGGTTGTTTACGCTGCCGTATTTCGGCAAACGCTTTTACCGCAAGCGCAACTTTTATCTGCTGGTGTTGGCGATCCCGGCATCATTCCTGCTCTTTTATGTCCCGATTTTTGCCCAGCTGCGCCAGGCTGCGGCTTTGCGTGAAGGCTGGCACAGCCACGCCGCCGCATTGCTCAGTGTGACGGTGGCGCTGGCGGCGGTTTTCAATTTGCTCATCCCGGCGGCACTCTGCCATAGCAAACGGAATTTCCGCACGCTCTGTCATTTGCTGATCTGGCTGCTGCCGTTGGGGATGATGATTTTTCCGGCGGCGCCGTTTCCCCGGGTCTGGTGGGTGATATTTCCGGTGCTGGCGCTCACACTGGCACGGAGTTTGAAAGGCGCTGAAGTTATCAGAAAATGGTGGTTCATCCCGGTAATACTGGCGTTTCTGACCAATACTGCACCGGTAAAAAATGCGCTGTCGCCGCTTTGTTCCGGAGCCGGTCAGGATGATTTTTTTGCGCCGTACTTCATGCGGGATGATTTCGTTCCCTTTGCAGCGGCGGCGAAACTGCAAACGATCCCGCACCGCATGGTCTACGCCTCGTTTGACTCCGATCCGTGGTCACTGCTGCCGTTCGTCCGGGAGAAATTGTATTTTGACCCGCCGGGCAGAAAGATCCCCGCCCTGCCCGATAATACTGCCGTGATCCTGGCACGCAGTGAAGATCCGCAAACCATAATCCGCCGTTTCGGCGGTTCACTCACCCCGGCGGCATCCGCCGGCAGATACACGATTTACCTGTGGAGGCAAAAATGATCCGTTTACTGTTATGTTCCGCAGTCGCCTGCATGCTGTGCGGCTGTCTGATCTCCAACACCGACCGTGCCGCCGCCCGGGCGGTGAAAACTTACACCCGATTGCAGCAGCGCAAAATTCCGGAAAAATTGACTTTTACTGAAGCATTGAGCCGGTGCGCACAGCAGCAGCACAATCAGCTGCGCCGGGACTTTGCCGGACTGCACCGGGCGCAGGAATTGACGGAATTATACCGTAAACCGTTACGGATGGATGATTTGCGCCAGGCACTGCTCGATGCGGAAAAAGCGAGGCTCCGGCTCAATCACAGTTTGAAATTTCTGCCGGAAACACCCATCAAGTACGATACCGCCGGAGCATTTGACGTGCCTGCCGAACTGCCGGATGTGACGAAATTTGAAAAAGCCGTCCTGATCGCCGACAGTGACTGCCGCACCGCATTGACCCGGCTGGCGGAGATCCGCCGGCTTCACGCCGAAGCTGTCGCCGCTTATGATGCGGTGCTTCACGCCGCAACTCCGGCGGCACGCATCGAAAGCTCTTATCAACGTTTGTGCCGCTGTGCCGATCTTGCCGATGCCGCCGGGACGACGCTTGCCGGACTGCCGGAAATCACCGCCGCCGCCAACCGTTTTGATGCTTATAAAAAGCATCAGGTCACATCTCACTGATCTTTTTCACCACGACCCCGATCCAGCCGATCTCGTCCGGACTCAGCGGAATGATCCTGCCATCCGGGTTGTCACTGGTCAGCAGCAGCGTTTCATCCGGCTGACGGCGGAAGCGTTTACAGACGACTTCGCCGCCGGCGGCGGAGCGTTCATTGAAGCGCACCACCACGATCTTGTTATCCGGCACATCCTCCAGACGCTCCACCGGCTCGACCAGCACGATGTCATCGTCAATGATTTTCGGCTCCATCGAAACCCCATGCACCCGGAACGCTCTCGTGCCGCACCGGGAACCGACCGGTACCGGCACCGTCACGGTGTTTTCCACATCCCATTTGCCCATGGTCACACTGTCGGAAACCGCCATATCCAGACAACTGGCGGCATTTGCCCAGTCAACCACCGGCACCGGGCGCACCAGCAATGCCCCCGCGCGGTACAATCCCGCCGGAGAAAGCAGTTCCAGATCAGCCGGTTCCAGCGGCAGACGTTCCCGGTCGCACTCCAGTGCATCCAGCACTGCCGACAGCATATCCGGAAACCAGTTGATCTCCCCGGCAAGCAACCGGTTCATCGTGTGCGGCGAATCATACCCCGCCATCCGGCAGAGCTGACTGCCCGATGTCACTCCGCAGCGGCTCATTTCCTGCTGCAGAAATGCCCGCAATTCCGGAGTATTATTGATCGTCCCTGCCGCTTCTCCGGGCGAAGGCAGCTCCAGCACCGGCAGCAGTTTTTCCCAGCAGTCGTCGGTGATGGAACGGACTTTGCCGCTTAAATAGCGGGAAATATTGGATGCACTCACCCCGCAGCGGGATGCCAACTCTTTGGCGCCGCCGGCAGTGGCAACTGCCATTTTCAGCGCATGCAGAATTTTATCATCTATTCTCATCTCACGGTCAACTCCTTTTTATGGTTCAATATTCAATATAACACCATGATTGCTTGCATGCAAGTAATTTTTTTGAAAAAATCTTATTTTCCGGGCTTGAAAATTGCATGGATGCAATTATATTGAATATCCGTCGGCAAAAAACGCGGCTGATTTATTTTTTGCCCTTTCGATTGCACGCATGCAATCAAACCTAAAAAATATAAAGGAGTGATAAAAAAAATGCAAATTTTCGTAAGTGACCGTCTGGTGTCAAGTTGCGGCGAAGTATTTTCCCTGCGCGGTTTGATTTTGCTGGATCATGCGTTGAAAAATATTGACGATCAGCAGCAGAGGTGGAAACCAAACAGGAGGTACGATCATGACACAACCGCAAAACCCCACCCCGGACGAAAAACTGGACGCTCTGGTGGAGGATGCCCTGCTCCGGCGGGCGACCGGGTACGAGGATGCCGCCGGCAAACCGGTACCGCCGGACGTGCGGGCGGCGATGTACTGGCTGGAAAACCGTCGCCCCGACCGCTGGAAGCGCCGCCGGAGTCCGGAAACTGATGCCGCCGGCATCACGCTCTCGGACGAGGAAAATGCCGTATAAATCCGCTTCGCAACCCATGAAACAATAATAAAAAGGTAATCCAATGAACAATTATATTTTTCACCGCCGCCATGCCGAATACGCCGCCAATGAAGTGCGCTGGAAACGTGCTTCAGAAGCGTATTCCGGCGGCAGAGAGTACATCGAACAGGCTTTGATCCGCCACGTTTCCGAACTGGATATGGAGTTTGCCGAACGGCGCCGCCGGGCGTATTACTTCAACTATCCGCGGGCGATCGC
>SUVU01000091.1 GCA_015061865.1 Lentisphaerota bacterium | reverse complement strand
CAGGATGGATACACCGGGATTGACGATTGCTCCCTGTTCCCGATTGCGGCGGACGATCAGAGCATCAAAGGGGGCAGTCAAGCGTGTTTCGGCAAGTTTGGTATTGTAGTAAGCGATTTGTGCCTGATGTTTGGCAAGAGTTGATTCAGCTTCAATACGGCGTTTGCCTGCCCGTTCAAAATCGGCGGTGGCAACGAGCATATTTTGACGGTTTTTATCGTAAGTAGAACGGGATTCGGCGTTACTGGATAAAAGTTTTTCGCTACGTTGAAACATTAAGTTGGCGTATTCCAGATTGGCTTTGGCTGAACGGATCTCTGCATCGATTCGCTGCAATGCCGCCTGTGCCACTGCAAGTTCCGCTTCGGCAACGCGTTTTTGCTGAAGAATATCATCGGCATCCATTTCGACCAGTAAAGTTCCGGCTTTGACCATATCGCCCTGATCGGCATAAAGTTTTCGAATTGCTCCGGTTTCCCGTGGGCTGACGGCAAGGCGGGTTTTGCCCTCAAGCGTGCCGGTTCCGAAAACCGTTTGCACAATGGGCGAAGACTTTACTTCAAAAGTTGGAACACTTACCGGAGCAAGTTTCCAGAAATAGAAAGCGATTGCCGCAATAATGATAACAGCAAAGAGTTTGATGAGCGTTTTTATGTGGCGTTTCATGGGATTTCAATCCTTTTTTGAGTGACATTTGCAGTGACAGGAACCGGATTTCTGGCAGCATTGCTGCGGCAAGGCAGGCGTTACGGATAATGCAGAAAAGAATTGCGATAATTCTTCAATATTTTCCCGGATGACCCGATAATGCATATAGTAACTTTTCTTTTCGCCAACGATGAGACCGGCATTTTTCAGCACCTTCAAATGTACCGAAATAGTTGGTTCTGTTACTTCAAAATGGCGTGCCAGACTACGGACACACATCCGTTTTTGCAGCAGAATTTCCACCATCTGCAACCGTATAGGGTGACTCATTGCCTTGAGAACTTGTGATATTTCCATAATTGCCTCCTGCAATATAATATATCACAAAAAATTCAATTAGCAAGTTGACTAATCAAATAAAGCAACAGAGTGCTTCATGATCAAAAACCGTTTTTTTCATCCAATCTGGAATTGAATTCCATTTCAGCCGAAGTCTCTTTTTTTATTGAAAGGTTGGCTTGAAAACAAAGCAACTTTTCAATGAAAATAATATCGCCGGAAGTGTCTTCCGAAAAATTGTAATACTGCGGATTGCTTAATCGCGTTTTTCAAAACTGCGGTTTTTGCATTGGATGTTTTTCGGTCGGGAACATCTGCCGGGGAAAATGACCGGAGAAACGGACGGAGTTGGGGGGAGGCGGGAAATAGGGGATTTTGTTGAAAATTTTTATTCAGAATATTGATTTTTCAGTATACCCGGAATTATATTAAGTACAAGCATGTCAAGGAAATATAAAAACGATCATAAAAAGGACAGTATGATGAAAAATGCCCTCTTTGCATTGGTGATTTCCGGGGTCTGGATGATAAATTGTGCCGCAGCTCCATTGTTGCAAATTGACCGCAATACGCTTTGGCAGAGCAGCTTTGAAAACAGTCTCACGGAACCGGATTATGCCGTCGGCGCCGGAGACATCATGGGCGGCGGTGCCCGCAGCGTGCCGGGGTACAGCGGCAAAGGAATCGATTTGAGACCGCTGTTTCTGCAGGAGGATTTTTTGAAAAATCCGCCCAGTGCCATGGGGGGATTGAACCGCTGGACTTTGCAGATGCCGGGAAACTGTCTGCCGGACGAGGGGACGTTGGAATTTTTTGTGAGATTGGACAACCGTTCCGTGCGTCCGAACTCGATGAATGGCGGCAATATGTTCATCGCCATCAATACCCGCACGCTCGATCTGGGCGACAAGTATGTGGGCGCTTCACTGCGTCTGACCCGTTCAAATATGGCATGGCAGCTGCCGCTGTGGGGCAAAGATGCCAAACCGCACTGGAGCGGCAGTGTGAAATTCAAACCGCGTAGTCTGAAACCCGGCTGGCACCATTTTGCGCTGACCTGGGGCGCCGGAGAAGCGGTCATTTATATTGACGGCAGAGCTGCGGCAAGTTGTGATTTGAGTGGATATTTCGGTTTGAATCTGATGAATAATCTCATGCACGGATTCGGTTTCGCCAATTTTGTTTTTGATGAATTGCGGATATCAAACATCGTCCGCTACCGGGAAGATTTTGAGCCGCCGTGGCTTGACGGTATCCGCCCGAAACACGCCTGGAACGGTCCGGCTGAACCGGTCAAACGGTATAAATTCACCCCCCGTGAACCGGCTGAACCGGAGAAAAGTTTGGGTAAAACATTTCCATTCAACACGATGGAGTGTGCATTGATTTTGCGTGAAGGCTTGAAACGGCAAAAATTAAATGCAGAAACTCTCACCGTTGACAACGGTACGTTGCAGGCGGATTTCGGCAAAATCAAAGTGCGGGGGATTTTCGGGGATAAAAAAGGACAAACCCGGACTTTGACGCTGAATTTCGAAAATACCGGCAGCCGGACGGCCCGGCTGGAGTTCCAATTCGGGGCGAAACCTGCCTTTGCCGCCAAAAGTTATTTTGACGGTTTGCAGGAGCGTTTTGAGATCAAATATCCCCGCTACCGGGACAGTTATCCGCTGGTTCTGCCGCTGGCAGCGCTGGCAGACGGGGAAAATTTTGCCTCAATCGCACTGGATCCGCATTTTCCTTTCAATGATCTTATTCATGCGTGGCGGGACAATACCATGTTCTGCGGCACCAAATTTGTCCTCGCTCCGGGGGAAAAATTTGAGTTGACGCTTTACAGTTCGCACGGCAAAAGCAAATACGGTACGGCGGCGGCGCTGGACCGGTTTTATGACGATTACGCCGATTTGTACCGCCGGAATCCCCGTTCGACGGTTTATACGCAGCTGCCGCTGGCAAACCATTATGGCTTCAAACCGCCGCAGGATATGCAGCGGCAGGGGTATGGCGGCGGTTTGTGGGGGCATGGGCCATATCACACTGCCGGGGATGACACCGGATTTTTCTGGGATAAAAAGTTGGATCCGGCGGATAAATCAACGCACCATGCCCTGTCGTGGCGCAAACGGATCAATGGACCCAAAGAAAAATTGCACCGGGATATCCGGCTGGTCAATCAGCATGAATTCGATAATTTTTACGGGGTTCGTTTGTACCACGGGGAACCGGATTTGATTGCGGACTGGATCGTGAAAATCGTGGACCCGGCTTTCCGTCCGACGGATGATCCGCTGCACACCGGTCAGTATTACCGTTACCGCCGGGGCGGGTACATATTCAATGAGCTGAATACCAAACTGGGAAATCACATTCTGAAAGTGACGGAAAATTATTTCAACATCGGTATGAAAGGGCTTTCGCCGGCATGGATCAATGATGTGTTTTATTTCAATACGGTTGCCCGTTTCAACGATCCGGCGGCACAGCAGACTCCCGGCAGAAGTTTTTCCTGCGATATGGGAGATTTCGTCCGCGGGGCAGCAGGCAAACAGCGGCGGATCAAGTTTGTAAATACGCTTGAATCCGGGAAATGCCGCACCGATTTTATCGCTGACGGCGGCAGTTTCAGTTATTCCGTGGCGGCGCACGTCGCTCAAAGTGCGATCGAAAGCGGCTCGATATTTGATATTTTAAGCGGCATGGGTTTTGTCCGCTACGCCCGCAATCTCCACGGTGAAAAACCGATTTCCGCCTATAATCAGCCGACACAGTTTGATTCCGGCAGATATTTTGATCCGGACAACGCAACGGCGGAATTGATCCGTGAAGTCTACCGCTACGATCAGCAGCAGATTGTGCTTTTCGCATTGAAACATGCGGTGAATCTCGCTCCGGCATCTTACGGACTGGGGAAACAATATATTGCCGAACGGCTGCCGTTGATCGTTTCAGCGGTGTTGCGGGGCAGAAAAGCGGTTCCCGGCGCCGGAGCTGCCAATAAAAATGTGTGGGTCAGGCGCAGCGGGGCAGGGGTGGAGTCGTTGGTGATATTCGGCAATGATTCGGCAAAAAGCATTGATACTCAAATCAGTTTCGATCCGGAAATTTTTGGCGGAGTCCCCGTGGCATTGCCGTTTTTTGGCGGCAGTTTTACCGGCGGCGGTGAAGCAGCTCCGGTGAAAATAGCGCCGTTTTCAGCTGAAGCATTTCTCACTCCGGTAATTATTTCCGGAGCCGGAAAGGTGCGTTATCATGCCAAAATAAGCGGCGACGGCATAAACTTCACGGTTAAAATAGAGTTGGATTGCGAAAAAAGCGGCACGGCGAAATATGCTGATTTTGCCCCGCTTTACCGTATCAAAAATGCGTTGCCGGCGACGGTTCCCGCCGGTAAATCGACGCTGGTTCTGGAGTATGAGTGTCCGGTGTTGAAGTTCAGTGCCGCCGAATGGGAGCAGGTGGAACTTTTCCGCAACGGCAAAACCAATTTCGCTATTGTTGCCAATAAAAATGGTGAAGTCGTGGAGCATGATTCCACCCGTCTGGCGCTGGGATTTGACAGCGGTACGGTCGGATTGCTGCTGGATGCAGTGAAAATGTATGACTGGGAAAATGGGATACTGCACGATCTTGCCATGCCGGAACAGGTGGAGAAAATTGCCGATGTGCCGGGAAATCTCTGGAAGGTAGCGTTAAATACCAAAGCGCAGGATACCGGAGTCTGGATCGACCCGGCGAAAAAAATTATTTATATTGACGGCACTTCTTCCGGGCAGGCGCGCAAAGCAATGGTGGTATTTCTGCGGCTGCTGGATCGCAAATATCCGCGTATCGGTACGCTGATGCCGTTGTCTTACTACTATGGCGAATACGATTTGAATAAACCGCTGCCGCCGGAAAAACTGCGGGCGAATATCAAAACCAAAAACTTTTACGGCAAAAAAGCCGAATACCGCAACACCCTGATGCAGCCGGTACTGCATAAAGAGTACGAACATCTCTATAACGACGGCAAAAATGATTTCACCGGGCGTTACCGGATGCTGACCATGCCGTTTTTGCTGGAGCCGACTTTCGGCGATGACTTCGTGTACGGATATAAAGGCGCAAATAAGTAATTTTTTGCAAACGCTCTGGACTGGATGCGGACGGGGTGAGGTTTGCATCCATTCAAACCGTCTGCAGACTGCAAACCCTGATTGAGCCCCAGCGAAGCGAAGGGCGAGACAACAAAGGTGCCAATCGGCACCGAGGGGGCTCCGGGGGAAACTTCCCCCGGATGCGGCAACCGTGGCGCAATACCAGTGCCTCTTTCGCCATAAAAGGCGGAAGAGGCCGCAGAATTGCGCCACACGAGTCGAGCCACCAGCCACGCTATAAAGCGCGGACACACCAAGAGCAAAATCCCGCCTTGGCGGGCGCCGGGGCGTGGGGGCGGCGTGAGCCCCCACAAAAAAAAGCGTAACCCCGCCTGTATCGGGCAACTGCAGATTTTACCGTTTGAAAATGGTGTTGATATCGACTTTGGCTCCGTTGTTTTGCATGGAAATATTGGCGGCGGCGCCGATGAGGACGGCGTAGATGCCATCTTCCAAAGTGGCGAGCATTTCGGAATTGCCGTTGGCGAAAAGATCCCGGTAGATCAATTCGTCGCAACCGCCGTGATCGGCATCTTTGTTATCGTCATCGGCATCGAAATTTTCCACTTCCGCTTGAGCGAAACGGAAAATCCGCAGTATATTTTCTTTGCGCATGGTCAACGCATCCCCGCCCCGGCTTTCCGGGCGGCGGAATGCATGGCGGCACATTTCCAGTCTGCCGTCAGTGCCTTCGAGGATGATCTCCTCGCCCTCATAGGCGCAGCAGGCGGAGAGCGTGTAGCTCATCGGGATGCCGCCCTCATACATCACAAAAATATTGACAAAGTCTTCGGCATCGGCCTCTTTATCATAGATGCACTGATCGGGGGTGTAGAGGTGTTGACCGCTGGTGTTGTAAAGTTGTTCGTAAACTTTATTTTTGTGGAAATCGAGGAAAAATTCACAACTTTCCGCTTCCGGGCAATTGGCGCAGTTTTTAGCCGGGGCGGGGTGTTTATCCGGGCCGTAAGCGGTTTGACAGCCGTTGGCCGCCACCCAGAGGGGTTTTCTGCCCAGCAGGAAATTCATTTTGTCAAAGTGGTGGCTGGATTTGTGGATCTGCAAGCCGCCGGAAAAATCTTTGTGCCGGTTCCAGCGGCGGAAATAACTGCTGCCGTGGAAATGGTCAAGTTTTTCATTGTATAAAATGGAACGGATATTGCCGATATTGCCGGAACGCACCAGTTTGAGGGTTTCCCGCACGGCATGATGGTAACGGGAGTTGTGCATGGTTACGGCGTAAACTTCCGGATTGCGTTTCTGGGCATCCCAGATCGCCTGACACTGTTCAGCGTTGATGCAGAGGGGTTTTTCGACGATGCAGGAAATTTTCAAATCAAGACATTTTACGATGTAACCGGCGTGCGTATAGTCGCTGGTGGTGATGACCGCCAGATCGGGCTGCTGTTCGCTCACTGCCCGGTCGAATTCATCATGTGAATAAATAGGCAGAGTCACTTTGTTGAAAGTGCAGAAATCTGCGGCTTTAGCCGGGTCGGAATCCACGACGCCGACGAATTTATATTCCGGATATTTTTCCAGTACTTCCCGTACCAGACGGCTGACCCGGACGCTGGCGCCGATTAGAAGAATTTTTTTCATTTTTTATTATTGTCCCATTGGTTGTGATAAAATCTAACCGGCGGTGGCGCATCGCGGGCACTTTCGCGCCTTGCTTCTGTGCCGGTGCGGTCGAGTACGGTAGTACACTCCCGCACCGTACTCGGCGCAAAACACGACATTGCCGCACGCTGCATCCACCGGGTGCAATCAAATCGTTTTATGTTTTTGACCAATCATGAGGTGTCACCGTTTTTTAATATAACTGTTTTTTCTGATAAATTCCAGCCATTGCGGCGTATCTCCGGTAAAACCGTAGACGAAATCATCCGTATAAGTCGGTTCAAAGATAAACGGCGGGGCGGCGATCGGATATTTGCCGGAAAAATCGGTCGTGCCGTCGGCGTAGAGATGGTGAAATTCTGCTTTTAACAGCGGTTTGAACAGGAAATCTTTTTCCGGCAGCGTCCGGAAAAAGTCGTAGACTTTTTGCTCCCGGAACATCCCTCTGGCGATCCCGGTTTTCCGGTCAAATTGCTGTTTGCGCGGGTACATCAGCATGCCGGCGTGCGGATAAGTGCGATCCAGCAGCCGGAGCAGCACGACCGCCTGGCGGCGGCAGTTGCCGGGGGTGGTGCCGTTGATGGCGATGATGCGGTTTTCTACGTTGATAAAAACGCCGTTTTCTTTGGCTGTGCCGTTGAAAACGAGTTTCCAGCGTTTATCTGCCGGATCGGTTTTTGCTCTCCATTCCGGCAGCGGCATATTGTGAAAAATACCGTCTTCAGCGTCGTAAGTTTTGACGAAATCCTCAAACATTGCCGCCGTACCGTATTCGTAACCGAGCCGGATATTGTAAAACAGTTTCCGGTAGTTCCAGCCCGGATCGGCGACGAGTACGAAATTGGGGGGATTCTGCCCGTCAAGCAGTTTGACTTTTTTCCAGGTGTCGGCGGTGAATTTGAAAACTTCGCAGTGCCATTGGGTATTCACGGTGTTTTTACCCGGTTTCAAAGCGATTTTACCGTCGGCGGCATTGACCGTTTCGCCGTTGACCAGAACTTTTTCCAAACGGTACAGTTTGCCGAAGCCGGTCAATTTCAAAACCGTACCGCTGCCGGAATCAATGTGCATCGTCAAGTTCAGATCGATCCCGTCGCCGCTTAATTCTGTCGTCACCCGGTCGGCGTGCTGCACGGTGGCGGCGGTGATGAATGCGGCGCTTTGGCGGGGCGGGATGACCAAATCGCCGTGGAGCAGGGAATCGCATTTGGTCAGTGTGAATTTGCCGCCGTAATAAGGAGCCATCAACGGGATTTTATGGTCAAAATATTCCGGATGGATTTTTAATGTGCCGGAAACGGTTTTACGGGAATCATTGCCGCAAATAAGCAGTGTATCGGCGCCGCTGCCGCTGCGTTTCACCCAGGCGTTGCCGGAAAATTCCGCCGCCGGGACGGCTTTACTGCCGCGCAGGGCGGCATCCACCAGCAGCGGGGCGGCTTCGATCAAAAGCTGATTGCCCTGCAAATACGCTGACGGATCCAGCAGCAGTCCGTGTTTGAGGGCGAAAAGCACCATGTATTCCGAGTTGATGAGGTAGGCTTTTCTCAAGTGCATGGGATCGATGTTATCGGCACGGAAACGGCGGGCGGTTTCGATTTTTTCCGGCAGGGTGTGCATGGACAGCGGTTTTTCGCCGTGGAGGAAACGGGCATTTTTCAAAAAGTTCCACCCCTGCAGGGACTCAAAAATACTGCCGGATTCCAATGCGGATTGAGCTGAAAACGCTCCGAGAGTATAGGAGAATGAGCCGCCGTCAGCGATCATGGTCGCATTGTAATTACGGGTTTTGAGTTGGTTTATCGCCTCCCAGCGCTGTTGTTTACCCATGGCACCGCGGATGAAAGTACCGAAGTCGACAGCAAAGGAGCGTCCGGGGATGTTTTTCGTTTCGGCACCGTTGTAGCGGATACAGCTGTTGGCATAGATGGTATCATTGATCCA
>SUVU01000090.1 GCA_015061865.1 Lentisphaerota bacterium | reverse complement strand
TTGCACCCGGTGGATGCAGCGTGCGGCAATGTCGTGTTTTGCGCCGAGTACGGTGCGGGAGTGTACTACCGTACTCGACCGTACCGGCGCAGAAGCAAGGCGCGAAAGTGCCCGCGATGCGCCACCGGACGGTTGGATTTTATCACAACAAATGGGACAATAATAATAAAAAAACGGCGGGTTCGATTCCCGCCGTTTTTTTGCGTTGAAGCATCTCAGAGAGAGATCGCTTCGCAGGGGCAACCGCCGACGCAGGCACCGCATTCGATGCAATCGCTTTCCGCGATGTCAGCTTTGTCGCCATCCATTTTGATCGCGCTGACCGGGCAGGTGTCAACGCAAGCGCCGCAACCGACGCAGGTGTCTTTATCAATTTTCGCAGCCATTTTCATTTCTCCTTTTGATTGGGCTTGTGAACCACTATCAATAATATAACGTCACATCGGCAAAATGCAAGCCGTTTACGAGTTTTTATTGCATAATCGTCGGTATAAACGCCATTCAGTCGCTTAAAATCACCGTTGCCACCGCATAATGCGCCTCGTGGCTGATGGAAACCCGGATGTTTTTCACTCCGCACGCTGCCGCCGTCGCCGCCGCTGCACCGGTGAAACTCATTTCCGGCTTGCCGGCGGCATCGTTGATAACGTTGATGTCGGTGAACGCACAATTTTTACCGATGCCGCACCCCAGCGCTTTTGCCGCCGCCTCTTTTGCCGCCCAGCGTCCGGCGAAAAACGTCACTCTGCCCCGCTTCGTCCCGGCACTTGCCAGCTCCTGCGGTGTGCAGATGCGCTCCTCAAACCTGCCCGGATGGGCGGCGAGCAATTTTTCAATGCGGTTGATTTCCACAATATCAGTGCCAAGTCCGAGGATCTGCATCATAATTCTCCGCAGGAAACCGTGATTTTGGCACTCAATTTTACTGCCGTACTGCGGTCGAAACTGCCGGAAACACCATTCAGGCAATTGGCACTGGCGGCGCCGAGTGCCTGCTGAAATGCGTATTCAAACGGCGTTCCGGCGACCACTTCGCTCAACAGCACCGCACTGGCAGTATCGCCGCAACCCAGCGGACTGACCACTTCAGCTACCGGCGGCAAAGTGTATGTAAACAGCGTTTTGCCATTTGAGGCATACGCACATCCGGCGCCGTCGGTAATGGCGGCAAATTGCAATTCAAACCGGGAAAACAGCGCTTTCAATGCCGCCCTCAGATCGGAGATCCCGGTCATTTTGCTCAATTCCTGCCGGTTGATTTTCAAAATATTTTTTCCGGCACTCAAACACGGTTCGATATTCTGCCACGCATCAAAGAGGATCATTACCCCCGCTTTATGGGCAAGTTCCGCCGCCCGGTGGTAGATAGAGTAACTGCTCCCGTCCGGCAGTGAACCGCACACCGCCGCCCCGGATGCCCCGGCAAGCGCTGTTTCAAACGCCTGCAACAGCTGTGCCGCTTCCGCTTCGGATACCGCATGCGACGGTTCGATCAATTCGGTCATGGTGCGGGTGGATTCGTCCAGACAGGTCGTACAGCAGCGGGTCGCTCCGGCGACCGGAACAGTTACTGCCGCCAGCTCCTCACGCTCCAAACCGTCCCGCAGCAGCTTGCCATTGACGCCGCCGGCAAACTGAAACAGTTCCGGCTCGATTCTGCCCCAGATTTTGGCGGCACGGCAGAAATTCACCCCTTTGCCCGCCGGATACGTCTCCATCCGGCAGCTGCGGTTGACGTCACCGTAAGCAAAGTTGCGGAAAAACAGCGTTTTCTGCCATGCCGGATTCGCCCCCAGCACCAGGATCGGTTTTATGCTCTCCAAGTCGCTCATTTCCCGATGTCTCCATAGCGTTTCTGCAAAAACATCACCATTTTGGCGGCAGCATCGACTTCAGCGACTTTGCGGCTGCTGCCCGTACCGAGTGCCACAAAACGCTCGACTTTTACCTCGATTTCATAAAACGGCAGATGCTGCGGACCGCCGTGACGCAACAAGCGGTATTCCGGCGTCCGTTTCCACCGCCGCTGGACGAATTCCTGCAGCTGCCCTTTGGGATTGAGCGAGAGCAGCAGCTGCCGGGGATCGGGGAAATCCCGGTTCATGATGTCCAGCACAAAATTTTTTGCTCTATCCATGCCGGCACCGAGATAAATCGCCCCCAGCACCGCTTCAAACAAGTCGCACAATGTGGAGTCACGGTCGTTGCCGCCGCACTCTTTTTCGCCGTTGCCGATCAATAAATAAGCGCCGAGATGCAATTTGCGGGCGATATTTGCCAGCGTGGTCTCGCAGGAGAGCGCCGAACGGATTTTGGTCATATCCCCCTCGGACAACTGCGGATAACGGAAGTACAAATACTCCGTCTGGATGATCTCCAGCACCGCATCGCCCAGAAATTCCAACCGCTGGTTGTCGTACTTCAAACCGTGTTCCACGGCGTAAGTCCGGTGCGTCAATGCCTCCTGCAGCAATACGACCGACTCAGCGGGAATTCCCAATTCCCGGGCAAGGCGGGGAATGTGTTTTTCATTCATGATTTAATTTTGCTCCGCTTGTTTATCCACCAATTTTTCCACCCGGCGCAGCATATTTCCCATCGCTCCGGTGACGGTTTCCGGCGTCAATTCCGCCGCCGTCAGCGCATTATAGCGCCTGACGGCATCATCCACCAGAGTCGCTCCGGCAGAAACATTGCGGGTATAGTGCATGAAACTGCTCACCAATCGTGCCACTTCCGCCGCCCGGTGCCGGATCGTCAAACCGCCCCGGTGGTGCCGCATCCCGTCCAGATCGATAAATCCGGCTTCCGCCGCCCCGGCAGTCAGAAAAATATTGCGTAAACTCAAATCCCCGTGACACCAGCCGGCATCGTGCATCCGGCACAATGGCGGCAGAACTTTGTCCAACAGCACGTCCCAGGACGTTTCAGCCGTACCGGGCGTGCAGATGCGGGAAAAAAGCTGATCGTCAGCTGCAAGTTCCCTGGTCACCAGATATTCCCGGCGGAAAAACCAGCTGCCGCTTTCGATCAAAGCCGCCAATACCTGCGGCGTGGCGATCCCCAGATTTTCCAGAGCCGCCGCCCCGTCCAGAGCCAGCAGCGGCCGCGGCCGTTTGAACCGCCGCCGCAGCCGGGTCAGAAATCCGGGCAGATTATAGCGTTTGATAAAACAGCCGTCGGTGCAGACGGCGGTGATTTTGGGGCGGTCTTTGCAGACGACCGCCCCGGGAGAATCGATTTTTTGGCACAGATCCACGATCCCGGAAACGCCTTCAAGCACTTTGCCGTGCCAGACGCCGCCGGGAACGCAGATGCGCTGTTTGCAGTAAAAATCCACTGCCGGAGAGCAATCAGTAACGTTTCTGTTTGCTGCGGGCGAGGACTTTCAACCGCAACGCATTGAGGCGGATGAAACCGGATGCATCTTTGTGATCGTAGGCTTCGGCGCCCTCGAAACTGGCGATCTCGTCATCGTACAAGCTGAATTCACTGCGTCTGCCGGTGACGTGGCAGGCACCTTTGTAGAGTTTGACCCGCACTTCGCCGGAGACAAATTTCTGGCTTTCGGTGATCATGACCTGCAGCATTTCACGCTCCGGAGCATACCAGAAGCCGTTGTAGATCATATCCGCATAGCGGGGGATCAGGCTGTCACGCAGGTGCATGACTTCACGGTCGAGCGTGATCTCCTCCAGACCGCGGTGCGCCGCCTGCAAAATGGTGCCGGCGGGAGTTTCGTACACGCCGCGGGATTTCATGCCGACGAAACGGTTTTCCACGATGTCGATTCTGCCGACCGCGTGTTTTTTGCCCATGGCGTTGAGGGTGCGCATGATGTTGGCGGGAGAGTATTCTTTGCCGTCGATTTTGACCGGAATACCTTTTTCAAAGGTGATGACGACATCATCCGGAGTATCTGCGGCTTTGGACAGCGGTTCGGTCATAACGGCGATATCTTCGGGGAATTCGTTCCAGGGATCTTCCAGAATACCGCCCTCGAAACTGATGTGCAGCAGATTGCGGTCCATGCTGTACGGTTTTTTCGCAGAAACGGAGACCGGGATGTTGAATTTTTTGGCGTATTCGATCATATCCATACGGCCGGTGAATTTCCAGTTGGGATCACGCCAGGCGGCGATGACTTTGATGGAAGGATCGATCGCGGCGGCGTTCAATTCGAAACGCACCTGATCGTTGCCTTTACCGGTGGCACCGTGGCAGATGGCATCAGCGCCCTCGGCTTTGGCGACTTCGACCAGCCGTTTGGCGATCAGCGGACGGGCGATGGAAGTGCCGAGCAGGTAGTTGTTTTCGTAAATGGCTTCGCCCTGAAGCATCGGGAAAATGAAATCACGGGCAAATTCTTCGTTGAGGTCATCAATGATACATTTGCTGGCGCCGGTAGCGATAGCTTTGGCTTCCAGACCGTCGAGTTCCTCCTGCTGGCCGACGTCGGCACAATAGCAGATCACCTCGGCATTGTAGGTCTCTTTGACCCATCTGACGATGACGGAAGTATCCAATCCGCCCGAATACGCAACGACTACTTTCATTTTACACTTTCTCCAATATTTTGTGTTTTGTCATTTACCATGACGCTTTGTTGATTTCGCTGCAAAAGCACGACATTGCCGTTTTTTTCCGGCAGGTGCTTTAATTTTTCCGTTTTTGCGTTTATATTATAATATAAACCTGAAATTGCAAAAATTAAAGTTCAGATTGACAATATGGCGGATTTTTTCGATCAGATATGCAAAGTTTTGGCTGAAACTGAATCCCGGCGTCCCGGTTCGATCGTTCCGGGGGCGGCGACGGCAGAATTTTTCAGCGATTTGAAACCGCAGATCCCGGCGGCAAAAGCTCCGGAACCGGTGGTGCAGACGGCTGCGGTCCCGGCACCGGTGGTGCCGCAACCGGCACTGCGACCTGCTCCACTGCCGGTGCCGCAGGCAGGGTCACTGGAAGCACTGCGGGCGTCACTGGCAAATTGTCAGCGCTGTGCGTTGTGCCGCAGCCGCAACCGGCTCGTTTTCGGCGAAGGCAATCCCAATGCCGGACTGATGTTCATCGGTGAAGGGCCGGGGGCGGATGAAGATGCCACCGGGCGGCCGTTTGTGGGCAAAGCCGGTCAACTGCTGGATAAAATGATTACCGCCATGCAATTCACCCGGGACGAAGTCTACATCGCCAACATCGTCAAGTGCCGTCCGCCGGACAACCGGGTCCCGGCTCCGGAAGAAGCCGCCTGCTGTATCCCGTTTCTCCAGCAGCAGATCGCACTTGTCCGTCCGGAAGTTATCGTCCTGCTCGGCGCTGTCGCCGTCAAATATCTGCTCAACACCACCACCGGGATCATGAAAATGCGCGGGCGGTGGACGTCATACGAAAATATTCCGGTCATGCCGACATTTCACCCGGCGTTTCTGCTCCGTCAGGAGAGTGCCAAAAAAGAGGCATGGCAGGATTTGCAGCAGGTGATGGCACGTTTCGGCAAATACCACAAACGGTAACAGACTCCCGCACGGTCAATACAGCACCAGCGCAAAAATAATTGCCAATACTGCCAGAATAAATGCCGGAATACAGTTGAGCAGGATGATCCTGCCCTCTTTGCCCCGGGCATTGACGATCGCGCAGGCGGCGATCACACCGCTGATGCGGAGCATACTGCCCAAGCCGCCGCCGATATTCTGCAAGGCGATGATCAGCGGCGTGTCAAGCCCCAGCATTTGAGCCGTATCAAACTGCAATGGCGCAAACAGAATATTGGAAACGGTACAGGAGCCGGAAAAAAACGTCCCGAACATCCCGATAAACGGCGAACCGGCGATAAAATATTTGCCCAGCAAATCTGCCGTGCCCCGGGCGATACAACTCAACATTCCCGGTATTCCGGCGGGATTTTCTGCCGAATTTACCATGACCTGCACCATCGCCACACTGGCGGCGATCGCCACTGCCGCCTGACCGCTTTGTTTCACCGTCGATGCCAGCACCTGACGCAGTTTTCGGGAATCCAGATGCCACGCCCATGCACTGAACAGCGAAATCATCATAAACGGCATAATGCCGGGGTTGTTCAGCACCCGCCACGACAACCCCGTTCCCGCTACGCCAAAAATATCGGGGATATGGAGTACCACGGCATTGAACCAGCCTTTGAAAGGCAACAGCGGGAAGCGGAATATCAGCAAACTTGCCGCCAGAGCGAAATACGGCAGCCACGCCTGCCACGCCGGCATCAGCGGCGTATCACTCTCATTTCCCTGCGGCGGTACTGTCTTTTCATCGGCGGCGAAGTCCCACACCTGTTTCGGCACCAGAAAGCGCATTTTTACAGCTCCGATCAACAGCGGCAGTCCGATGACCGCCCCCATGATCGAGGGCAGTTCCACGCCGAAATACAACGCCGTCAACCGCCACGGCACGATATACGCCGCCCCGGCAAAAAGCGCCAGCGGGGTGATTTCCCCGATCGCTTTGAGTTTGCCCGGCTGTTTACTGGAGCAGACCATGAATATCACCATTATCAACGGGATGAATAATCCGGCCAGACCGCTGACCGCAGTCAGTTTGTCCGCCAGAGCCGCCGTGAAGCGTGCCGGATCATCCACCGCACCGCCCAAAGTAGCTATCGTCGTCAATACCGGCAGTCCCGCCGCCGCAAACGGCACCGAGAGCGTGTTGCAGATCAATGCCGCCGCCACCGCCGTTGCCGCCGGGATCCCCAGACCCACCATCAGCGGCGCCGCCAGTGCCGGTGCCGCCCCGAAGCCGGAAACCCCCTCCACGAAGCCGCCAAACATCCACGCCACGATCATCGCCTGGATCCGGCGATCGTCGGAAATCGCTGAAAATGAGTGGTTCACCGTGCGGATCGCCCCGGAACTTTTCAGCACATTCAGCAATAATACGGCTCCGAATATGATGAGAATGATATCCAGTGCTTTCAGCACGCCCAGCACACTTGCCGCCAATACCGGCACTGCCGGCATCTGCCAGAGCCACAATGCTGCTATCCCCGTCAGCAGCCACGCCGGAAACAACGCTTTTCCCGGAGTGACCTTAAAGACGGTCAGCAGTACCAGAGCAAATAATATCGGAAATAATGCGGCAAAAATATACATCGGTCAAATTTGCAGAAAACCGTTAAAAAACCGCTTCACCCGGATCTCTCCGGATGAAGCGGATGGGTCGGATTTATGACTTACGCTTCAGATTTGTTCTCTTGGGCTTTGTTTTTTTCTGCAGCGTCGATCGCTTCCAGCTGGGCTTTGTCAGCCAGCGACATATTGCCGTCCACCTGACCGTTGTCTAGATCGTTGATCTCTTTGCGGGCTTTCAGGTCGCGGAACAGTGCGATGAAGTCGATCACACCGCCGATACCGAACCAGAAGGTCGAAATAAATGCCACGATGCCGGGAACCAGCAGCTGGACGACAAAGAAGTACCAGCCCCACCATTTGACCGGCCACGGGGAGATCACGTTCCAGATACCCACCACCACAAAGGTGAGAATGAAGTGGTAGATGAAGCTGAATCCGAAGAAACTCCAGGCGATAACTTTGTCACCCACGGTGAATTCCGGAGTGATACCGATGATCTTTTTGAACACCGTCCGGATCGTCCACGGTTCACGGGTCTTGTTTTCACCATCGAGGTTGTATTTGCCGCGATGGAGCATCCGGTCGAGGTTGAACGGCTCTTTCATGGTCAGTTTGGAAACCACGATATAGAGGATCATCGTCAGAATGGAGATCGCAAACGCAAACTCGTAACTGTTGACCGGGCATTTGGTCGGATTCATTTCCCAGACGATCCACGGATTAAACGGTTTGGACAGCGCTGCCAGCGTATTGCCGACCGACTCCACCCAGTCGTGTTTTTCCAGGAAAGGATAGATGATGTCAGCCCAGTATTTCTGGGTGAACATACTCGCCAGCGAAAGCACCATGCCGGTCAGCAGTGAAGTCCACGCCGCCGCAGTCGTACCGAAACGGCTGTAAAGACCGAAAAGCATCACCGGAGCGCAGCCGCCCGTCCACATCGCCGTGACGATCGCCACAAACAGCGTGATGTAATCCAGCTGGGCAAGGAACAGCGAGGAGAAAAGGAAGATCACACCGACACCGATACAGGTGCCGCGCAACAGCCAGATGTGCTGTTTCGGGGTGAGCTGTTTCGGGAACAACGGCATGAATACGTCCTGTGCCGTCGTCAAGGCAGCACTGTAAATACGGGTATCATCAGTGGAGATCATCGCCATGACCAGCAGCAGGACAAACAGACCGGTTATACCCATCGGCAGGACATCGTGGATCGCCACCGAGAGCAGCTGCTGATGGTAGAGGGATTTGAATTCCTGAAACGCTTTATTGGCTCGGCCGCGGTGTTCGATCGCTTCCTCTGAATCCGGATCTGCCGGGGCATTGTGAGCCAGCAGTGCGTTTTTTACCGGTTCCAATGCCCGGGTGTCGAGGTTGTCATCCTGACTCAACGGGGCATCCACACCGATATTCTGGATCTGTTCCGGCTGATTTTTTACCACTGCGTTGACTTTTGCTTTCAGTTCCGGATCGCTGTTGATGTAGTCGATGTCATCGCTGACTTTGGCAGCCAGTCTGGTACGGATCGCTTTGGCTTCGGCGGAGAAATCTTTATGGTTCATCACCGTCAGACAGACCACGGCGAGCAGCACATAGAACATCATGCCCAGTGCGCCGCGGAAAGTACCGAGCAGACCTGCCATTTTCTGTTCATGCGGGCTTCTGGCGGCGGTGGAGTAACCGGCACCGATCCAGCTGCCGCGGTGGGCGATCGTGTTGTAAATGGTCACGATCAGGAAGAAAACGTTGAAGTCGCGCAATTTTT
>SUVU01000089.1 GCA_015061865.1 Lentisphaerota bacterium | reverse complement strand
CAGCATTGCCTGTTCAATGGAGCGTTCCGGATCCTGCATCTGGTTGAGCCGTTCTGCCGCAACTTGGGCGATCCACAGCTTAAAGGGTTCTGCTTTGGGAGACGGAATAGACTGGATAAGCCGGAAAACCCCTTGCGCAGTAGCACAATTCATCTTTTGCTTACCTCCCTCAGTCTGGACTGCAAGGGGGGTGACAATTTGTCCCCACCCTTTTGATAATTCAGGATCACGCCGTCGCATTTTCTTGATGTAGTCAGCAGGATTTACGCTATCGGTCAATGCCGCCACCACATCTACAACCGAAAAGTACCATTCTTCTGTGCTATCGTCCCAAACAGAACGGACTTGTTTCTGCTCAAAAAGTTTTATTGCATTTTGCTGTGTCATAAAGTTTTCCCGGACAATTAATGTGTGCGATAAAATTTCAATACGATTGAGGCTTTACCTGTTTTTATCTGTTCATACCCTTGCGGCAGTTTGACCAACTTAACTTTCCCGGTGGTGATATTACAGGAAAATATACCGTCTTTTTCGGTTTTTACCCAAAGCACCCCATTGTCGATTTCAAGTTTTGTTATATGCAGATTTTGAACATCCGTTTCAAGGGATTTCAGATAATTGATTTCATAAATAGTGATCGTTTTCGGTTTGAAATAACATTTACATATTTTAGAAACAGTTATTTTTGCGGAACTGCCATCACCTGATGGTTGTATTTTATAAACACTCCAGAGCAGCGTCTTTACCGGCTGTGGCGCAGCCCTTTTAGCCCACACGTCAAGCGGCAACAAAGCCACGCACAAGATTACAAGAAAAAGTGTACGCAACTTGCTTTCAGCCATAAGATGATCTCCTTTCGGAAGCTAATATAGCATAGCACCGGAAAAAATCAAGGCGGCTCGCCGCCGTGTAAGCGAAGCGCAGTAAAAGATAACACAATCCTTACTCGCACAGCGAGAAAACTTCACGGGCAGCGCAAGCTGACCTCTTCACAAGCGACCACAGGGAGCGACTTCACAAGCAAGGCGTAACGGTTATTCAGTGAAGAGCGGCTGGCGCCGCGTGAAGATGTGAAGTTGTGCCTAACGGCACAGTGAAGAGAAGCCTTGCGGCTTCGTTCGCCATTTTTTTGCAAAAAAAAATGGCGGAGAGAGAGGGATTCGAACCCTCGGTACCTTGCAGTACACCACATTTCCAATGTGGCGCCTTCGACCACTCGACCATCTCTCCGCATAAAGGATTACATATAATATATCTCCGGTTTGAAAAAAATCAAGCCGGAGATAAAGAATTTTTCAAAAATCACCTGCAAAATCCGGAAATCACATGAATTTTGCCAGCAATTCTTCTTTGCTTGCCAGCGAAAAATAACTTGCCGGAATGTCCAGGATCGTGAATGCTCCGGAGCGTTTTTCGTTTGCCAGACGCACCGCCGCCCGGGCATGGGCGACCATCACATTGGCTGTTGCTTCCGGATTGCTGCCCCACTGACAGCGGTATTCCACCGTGGCGGGGTTGCCTTTGCCGGTGACTCCGGCGGCAACGACCAGGCCGTCGTGAGGGAAACCGGAGCATTTCTCGTCGAGATATTCCTGCGAAACGAAATTCACTTCCGTCTGATAAGGGGCGAAATATCCGGGCATGGTGCGGATGGCTGCGGCGATCTTTTCCGGATCGGCACCATCTTCCAATACGACAAAACAGACCCTTGTGTGCATGTCGCCGGGGGCAAATTGCGGATTTTCGCCGCGGCGGACTTTTTCAATGGCTTCCGGAATGGCGTGCGTGTACTGCCGGGCATCTTTCACCCCGGGGATCGTCCGCAGTGCGTCGCTGTGCCCCATGCTCAAGCCGCCGGCTTCACCAAGTCCGTAAAAACCATACGCTCTGCTGCCGGGCAGAAACGCATTGCCCAAGACCCGTTCCAGCGAAAAAATACCCGGATCCCACCCCGTGGAAATCACTGCCACATGACCGGAAGCCGTCGCCGCCGCATCCATAGCATGGAAATATTCGGGGATCCGGCTGTGGTTGTCAAAACTGTCCACGGTATTGACTTTGCCGCAGAGAGCCGGTCCTTGAGCAGGCAGATCATCTTTACTGCCGCCGCAGAGAATGGCGACATCCGGCTGCAGCGCAGAAATCCACGCATCCGTATCGGCGATCTGCATGACCGGCAGGTCGGAAACCGTTTTTTTCACCCGGTCGGGATTGCGTGAAACGATCCCGGCGCACTCCATATCCGGATTATTTTTCAATGCGGCAATAACTCCGCGACCTACATTGCCGTAACCGGCGACCACAACTCGGATTTTTGACATGATCATCACTCCACTGCTGAAAAAAAATTATCTGTTACCGCTTAATATAGCTGATAACAGATAATTTTTCAATAGACGGCCGCTTAAAAAATCCATCCGGCGGCGACGTTTCTGTCCCGGAGGACAAGTTGCCGAAACGCCGGATGTCAAGCACAAATACCGGTTTTATTTGCCGAAAAGTTCGACCATTTTGGCAGCGGTTTTCGCCGCCAGCTCTTTATCCGGCAGCACCATATCGGGCAGCCGGCAGAAAGGAATCATCTCGGCAGTACAGGGACCGGTGTAACCGATCCGGGCAAATGCGGCTTTGAGTTCATCAAAGTCAACTTCGCCGGAGAGGATGTCGTCGCCGAAACCATGCAGACCGCCGGCGCAGTCGGTTTCGGTGAAGTTTTTGATATGGACGGCTTTGACATAGCCTTTGAGGATATCGACATAATCCTGCGGTCTGCCGTAGATGCAGCAGTTGGCGACGTCAAAGTAGATGCCGACTTTGTCGCTGTTGAACTGATCGAGGAAAAGTTTCCACTCCATCGGGGAGAGCAGAAAGCGGTTCCAGACGTTTTCCAGTGCGATATTGACGTTGAGTTTTTCAGCAACGACCAGCAGTTCCCGGATGGATTTGGCGGCATTGTCCCAGGCGTTCTGGTAGCTGACCACCGGACGGTCGGGTTCCCACGCCACACGGGTGGCACCGGGGATGACCAGAATGGTCTCGGCACCGATCCAGTTGGCGATCTGGATGTATTTTTTACCGAAATCCAACGCCTGCTGACGTTCTGCTTCATCATCGGCGCTCAAAGAGCAGCCCCAGAAAAATCCGCTGGCGAGAGTTTTCAAACCGATGCCTTTTCCGGCAGCGTAAGCGGCGATTTTGCGGCATTCGTCCTCGGTGATGTCGATTTTCAGCGCATCGCCGACGGTGAGTTCCACGCCGTCCAGACCATTGGCTTTGGCAAAGTCGATGAATTCATACGCAGTGGCTTCGCCGGTAAAACCGCCGAAAACCCAGTAGTTAAGGGACTTATACATATTTTACCTCCACAGTTTTTTTGCTGTCCACAGATTCGATTTCCGCCATGACCACCGCCAGAGAAGCGAACACGGATTCGGGAGTCTGGTAACGGTCGGGGGTGACGTTGTCCCGGACACAGTCGGTGAAGTATTTGAGTTCACGGTGCCATCCGGTCGGCAGTGTAGCGTCGCCGGTATCCGGAGTTTCGACTTTGCCGCAGTTCCAGTAGAGATGATAACCGGCGGCATCAAGTTTCAACGCACCTTTTTCGCAGATGATCTGGAAACTCATTTCAAACGGCACGTTGGACGGGGCGCACCAGCCGCCTTCAGCGGTGATGTATTTGCCGTCGGCGTAGTCATAAGTGGTCAGGATGTGGTCGATGCCGTTGTCGCTCACCACGCCGCGGGCGCCGCTGCTGCGGACGGCGGCGGGGTTGCCGAAAAAGTAGCAGACGACGTCGGTATCGTGGGTGTGCAGATCCAGTGCGGCACCGCCGGACATCTCATCTTTCATAAACCAGTTCTGCCACGCATTGCCGTCCACGGAGGGGGAGAGGCGGCGGAACAAGGCGGTTTTCACTGCGCCGAGTTTGCCGGAATCAAGAATTTGTTTGGCGCTGTCATATTCGGGCCAGGCGCGCACGCACATACCGACGTTGAAAAATTTGCCGGAGGCTTTGACCGCATCACGGATCTCAGAAATTTCGGCGTAGGTGCGGCAGAGGGGTTTTTCGGAAAAAACGTGTTTCCCGGCTTTCAGCGCCGCCAGAATGTATTCTTTATGTTTCGGGGTCGGCACGCAGATATCGACCATATCGACATCGGCTTCGGCGATCATTTTGAGGGCATCGTCATAAACTGCCACGCCGGTCATATCCAACGGCTTGGAGTTATCGCCGCCGCCGATATTGCCCACGACTTTGCTGACATCGCCGCGGCGTTTGGCTTCATCCACGTCCGCCAGTGCCACGACTTTGACTCCGGGCAGATTCTGGTAAATGCCCCAGTGGGTACTGCCCATGAATCCGAGACCGATCAATCCGACTTTTACTTCTTTCATTGCCACGTCCCTTTCATGTTTGGAAATAAATTCAGTGGTTCTTTTTATAGTATATACTGAATGGGGCAATAAAACAATGGATTTTTTGGCTTTAAAGTGGATTTTTTGGCAAAATATGCTATTTTATGCAATACAACAGTAAAAAAACAGTAAGTAACAGGTAATGTCCCTAATTTTGTGAAACATACATACAAGAGCGAATGAACGCATTTTATGGCGACATACAGAATATATCACTTACATTATGATTGGTCAAAAACATAAAACGGTTTGATTGCACCCGGTGCGCCACCGACTTGTCACGGCGTAGTGCAACGAAGACGGACGGTTAGATTTTATCACAACAAATGACAATAATAAGTAATAATGAAACATATTTTCAACGACGAAGTCTGCCGTCTGCTGGACAGTTTTGCGGCGGCGATGAAAATCCAGGTGGTGTTTTACTCCCGCAGCGGCGAGATCCTGCGGCGGGGGCGTTCATTCGGCAACAGTGCGTACTGCGATTTGATGCAGCAGAAGTTTTTCGGCAGTGACAAGTGCGTTCAGCTGGATAAATTGATGCAGCAAAAGTGTCTGGACTCCGGTTCCGTTTGCCGTTACCGCTGTCATGCCGGACTGCATGAATTGATCGCACCGGTACGGATTTTCGGTCAGGTGGCGGGCTTTATCATGTTCGGGCAGTTCCGCACGGAAGATACACCGCCGGAATTTATTTCCGGCCATCCGGAAGCATTGCAGCACTTCCGGGAACTGCCGCTGTTTGCCCCGGAAGATACCGGCAGTCTGGAGGATATGGCAAAGGTGCTGATCGAATACATCACCTCCAAAGAGCTGGTCTCATCCCCGGAACACTTCCGTTACCAGAAACTGCAGTTTTTTCTGGAGGAGCATCTGACCGAAAAGATCACTCTGGCGCAGGCGGCGAAGTATCTCTGCGTGAGCGCTTCGACCCTGACCCATTTCCTCCGTTACGAACACCGGACGTCATTCAAAGAATTGCTCATTGCCAAACGGCTTGATCATGCCGAAAAATTGTTGAAACACGATCCGGCGCTGACTATCGCTGAAGCGGCACGGCTGTCCGGTTTCAATGATCCGCACTATTTTTCCCGGCTGTACCGGCGCAAACGCGGGGTGACGCCCCGGAGCCATCTCCGTATGGCGGATCAGGGGTTGTAGATTTCTCTGGCGGCACGGCGGAGTGCCGGTTCGGTCGAACCGGCAGTGAGCAGTTCTTTGACCTCGTTCATCCCGGCAAGCACCTCCTCACGGCGGGCGCCGCCGGGGAGGATGGCTTCAAGTGCCGGAGCGACTTCGGCAGGGCAGAAGTGCCACTGGAGAAATTCCTGATAGACTTCCCGGTTGGCGATGATGTTGACCATGGTGAAAAAGCCCCGGTAGAGTTTGACCAGGATCTTTGCCAACACCAGCGTAAAGAAATTCAGTTTATACCCCACCACCAGCGGTAAACCGGCAAGCGCACACTCCACGGTGACTGTCCCGCTGGCGGCAAGTCCGGTACCGGCACGCTGCTGCCAGTAGCCGGTATCGCCCACGGAGACGGAAACTTCCGGCAGTTCGGGATGTTTTTTGCGGAAAGCGGCAATTTTCTGCCGGCAGAGCGCCGCAATTTTTTCTCTGGGGGTGGAGAGCTGGATTTTCAACTGCGGATGTTTACCGTGCAGGGCGCAAACGGTTTCGAGCATGGGTACGAGCAGCCGTTCGATCTCGTTTTTCCGGCTGCCGGGGAGCAGCAGCAGCGTGTTGTCGTCCCGGGTGATCGCCGGGTCTTTGCGTCCGGCAATGACATCGACCAGCGGATGACCGACAAATTTGGTTTCCAGCGGCACGCCGGAGTAGACCTCGACTTCAAAGGGAAAGATCACCAGCATTTTGGTACAGACTTTTGCCAGTACGGGCAGCCGTTTTTTGTTCCAGACCCACACCTGCGGGCTGATGTACCAGTAGACCGGGATGCCGAGTTGGTGCATTTTTTTGGCGAAGCGGATATTGAAGCCGGGATAGTCGATCAGCACCACGGCATCCGGGCGCTCTTTTTTGGCGGCGTTGACCAGCTGAAAGAAAATGCGGATAAAAGTGAAAATGCTTTTCAACACCTCAAACACGCCGATGACCCCCAATTCGGTGGAATCGACTTTGACGGGGATCCCTGCTTTGATCATAGCGGCGCCGCCCATGCCGGAAAATTCCACTGTTTCGCCGTTGGCGGCAGCCAGTGCGCGCAATTCAGCGGCGAGCGCCGCACCGTACATATCTCCGGAAGATTCTCCAGCCATGATCCAGATTTTTTTCATACTTTCGTCCTTGAAATTACCATGCAGAAGTATTATTTTATAAAACGTTTGGATATAACATAACGCAGAAACGATGATTTTTCAATCTGCATAACCGGATCAAATTGGTATGGATAAAGAAAACAGTGAAGAAAAACAGTTCCTCCGGAACGACAAATACTGTCCCGAATGCGGCGAAGTGATCGCCCCGGCGGACTTGGAAATGTACCCCCGCTGCCCGTATTGCAACCATCTCTTTCCCGATGGGCCGCAGCTGGAGGATTTCGTGCTGCGCCCGGTGCTGCAGCGCTGGGTGGTACACAGTATTCAGCAATTTCCGAGATGATGGATAAAACGGCACTGCGCAGCGCTCTTGAATTAGCTCTGAAGCGGTGATATATTACAGCACAGTCGTAATCCGGGGAGAATAAAAGAGTATGAAAATGGACATGTCGGATTTCATCAATGACGGCAACCGCACCTTTATGCCGATGGATTCGTGGCGGGTACTGCGGATCATGGCGGAATTTGTGGAATCATTTGAACACATGCGCCAGACTCCGCCGATGCTGGTTTCGGTTTTCGGTTCGGCACGCACTGCGGAGAGCGATGCGGATTACGTTTCGGCCCGGGAACTGGGCAAATTGCTGCATCATGCCGGTTACGGTGTCATTACCGGCGGCGGGCCGGGGATCATGGAAGCTGCCGCCCGCGGAGCGTATGAAAACGGCGGTACGACAGTCGGATTGAATATCGAACTGCCCATGGAGCAGAATCCCAATTCCTACCAGACGCTGTCGCTCACATTCAATTACTTTTTTGTCCGCAAAGTTTGTTTTCTCAAGTATTCCACGGCGTTCATCGTCTATCCGGGCGGGTTCGGCACGCTGGATGAACTCTCGGAAGTCCTGACGATGGTGCAGACGGCAAAAATCAATATGATCCCGATCATTTTCGTCAACCGGAATTTCTGGAGCGGCTTGATCGAATGGTTCAAAAATACGCTGATCACTGAAAAAATGATCTCTCCGGAAGATATGGAGCTGATCCAGCTGGTCGATACCGCAGATGAAGCGGTGCAATACCTTAAAGAGTGCCACCGTTACGGCAAACGCGGCACTGTGATAGATAAATAACCACAACAAAAGGGGGATGAAATTATGCCAACTCTCGGAACTGCGCTGACCAAAAGCGCAACCAAAATTCTGCTCTGCGGCTCGGGTGAACTGGGCAAAGAGGTCGCGATCGCCATGCAGCGGCTCGGCGTGGAAGTCGTCGCCGTTGACCGTTATAACAATGCTCCGGCAATGCAGGTGGCGCATCGCTCCTACACCGTCAATATGCTGAACGGTCAGGAGTTGCGTGACATCATCGAAAAAGAGCGTCCCGACTACATCGTGCCGGAAGTCGAAGCCATTGCGACGACGGAACTGGTGAAACTTGAGGAAGAGGGCTTCACGGTCATCCCGACTGCCCGTGCCGCTTATCTGACCATGAACCGTGAAGGCATCCGCCGTCTGGCAGCGGAGGAGTTGGGTCTGCCGACGTCGCCCTACCGTTTTGCTTCCAACAAAGCCGAATTCGATGCGGCGGTGAAAGAGATCGGTCTGCCCTGCGTGGTGAAACCGGTGATGAGCAGTTCCGGTCACGGTCAGAGTACGGTGAAAACTCCGGATCAGATCGACGCCGCGTGGGAAGAATCCCAGCAGGGCGGCAGAGCCGGTGCGGGCAAAGTCATCGTCGAAGGTTTTGTGAAATTTGATTTCGAGATCACGCTGCTCACCGTCCGCCACGCCAACGGCACCAGTTTTCTGGAACCGGTCGGCCACCATCAGGTCGATGGCGACTATCAGGAATCGTGGCAGCCGCAGCGCATGAGTCCGGCGGCGATCGCCAAAGCGCAGGATATTGCCGGCAAAATCACGGCGGCGCTGGGCGGCAGAGGTATTTTCGGGGTGGAGTTGTTTATTTGCGGTGATGAAGTTATTTTCAGCGAAGTCAGCCCCCGCCCGCACGATACCGGCATGGTGACGATGATCACGCAGGATCTGTCTGAATTTGACCTGCACGCCCGGGCCATTCTCGGTTTGCCGATCCCCAATATCAAATTCCACGGGCCGGGTGCCAGCAAAGCGATCAAAGTTTTCGGCAACTCCGATGCGGTAAGTTTCGGCAATCTGACCGAAGTCCTCGCTGAAGAAGACACCTCCATGCG
>SUVU01000088.1 GCA_015061865.1 Lentisphaerota bacterium | reverse complement strand
AAACGCGGCGAAGCATAAAAAGCATCATATCCGACACGGACACCCAGTAAATTATGCTTTGAATTTTCCTGTTGCGAAATAGGTTCAAGTTCAGAAAGATTGATTTTTGCCAATTCAAAACGGCGGCAGAAATCGCTCATTTCATCTGGTTCGATGGAAATCACTTGAGTAAAATTGGGCTTGTGGTCAGTTGTAATTGTCATAATCAGTACTCCTTAAAATTTGAAAAACAATCTTATCATTTGAAATCCGTAACAGGCAAGAGCCAGCAGTATCATGAACACCAGAAATACCCCGCCGATAAAAAGCAATTCACTCATAATAAAACTCCTATTGTAAAAATGATGGATAAAAACGCTTGAATGGTTACTGTTGCTTTTACCTGTTCAAAAGTTTTGCAGCATTCTGCCCACAAAACGATGGATAATATCATGCCGAAAATACCGCAAACGCCGCAAAAAATTTTATTGGAGATACCGAACCAGTGGAAAGCCGCATACATTGAAAAAAACAATGCTCCAGTAAGAGAAATAATGGCAAGCAGACCAAACATAATGTCATTGCTTTCTGCGGATGATGCCACCGGCATCGTGCCTCTGGAATCGCCGTTGCCGCCAAGATAAAGACAAATGGCGTGCCACAAAGGCCCATGCCCCATTATTCCGGTGGTACGGTATTCTGCCACATGGGCAAGTTCGTGATACAAAGTAAGTTTCAACTCATTTTTATCGTCACATTGCAAAAATTTTTTATTTAATTCAATATGATTTGAATATGCTCTTCCTAAAAATTTATCGCCAAGATTTGTAAAACGGATTTCCGGAACTTTGCCCAGTTTTTCGGCTGTTACCAGATTGGAGGAGGATAATTCCTGCCACGCTTTAATGGCAAGTTCTTCGCAAAACTTTTTCATATATAGACGATCTCCCCGTTATAATTTTTGAAAATCTCATCCAGTTCATCTTGGGTATTGTAGACACTTTTAAGCCGCCTTTCCAATGCCGAGGGTGCATTGTCAGGAATGTGCAGACGGTTGCCCAGAATAATGGTATCGCAATCAAAAAGATATTTCGCCATTGACGGAAAAATCTTTCCATCCGGCACAACTCCGATTTGATTTTCGCCGTCTTGAACTGTCAGGCAAAAAGGATCACCGCTGTCATAACGCACCGGGAGCAGGGATATCCCAAAACCGTATTTTACAAAAAGTCTGCTTTCAGAAACAGATAAAAAATGAGTTTTTATCCCCTCCAGAAACAAGCGCTCTGCACAAAGATGAGTGGTGATCAACGGCACATTGTGTTTCAGACAAAAGCGGTCAGCGTTATGACTGCGCTGGTGGTGTTCGCAAGTAACGATCATCGCCAGAGGTCTTTTGCCGTCAACGATATAAGCGTGTTCCATCTCCGCAAGCGTCCCGCCGCCATTGACGGCGATATTGCCGCAAGTTGCTTCCAGCAATACTCCTCCAAAATCATTACTTTGATACTTCATTTTTGTTCTCCGTTTTATTGAAAATATAAACCTGATCAAAGCGGGAAGCTGCGGCATAGATCAACTTCTTATCGGTTGATGTCTGCACGCAAAGCCAAAGTTCTTTTCCGGTGTTTCCCCGCATGGCTTCGGGTAATTTCCCCCCGGGACGAAGTACCAGAAGTTCTGCTCCGCGGCGGGCGGCGCGTTGTTTGAGTTCCTGTAGAGTCATGATGGTTTTCTCCTGTTGTAAAAGAGTTGTTTTGATTTATTTGATTTTTAATTTTGTTGTATATTAACCGGGAGGTGACGGTAAGTAAACTGCCGGGAAAGAAATTTTGTACTTTTCATAAAGCAGGTTTACTTTTTCTTATTTTATGTTACTATAAGATTTGCCGGAACAATTATATACTTTTTCAGGAGGAACTATGTCAAATCAAATCCCGGATGTTTTTCAATTGCTTGATATTGAAATCGCCAATCGCCCCAGTACATTCAACGATTATTTATATTTACAGGAAAATCTGCCCCTGGTATATATATATGTGCAGAAATATCCCGCGAAGTATAATAATGTCAGAGAGTGTCCATTGCCTTATGATTGCGTAAAAGAATATTTGCCAAGAGGCATTGACTGGATGTGGTATCTTTTTAATAATCCCGGTGAATACACACGTTGCAACTTTTCTCTGCTGGATGAGACGGAGTTAACTTATTTGTTAAAAGAAATGCCGGAAATGGGCTGTTGTATCCAATGGCGGAATATTTTACCGGAAGAAAAAAAGCAAATCCTACTGGCGCATCACCCGCAATGGGCTGAAAGCCGTGAGGAGTTGGAAAAACTGTCAGCTTTGCATTGGGTGAAACTTCTTACTTTGCATCCGGAGTACGGATTTATTGCTCCATGGCAAAAGTTTTCCGGGCAGGATTGGCAGAAATTATTAAGTGAACACCCGGAATTTGCTCAATATTGCGATTTCAACTTGCTTGAGGTTGCTGATTGGGAAGTTTTGCTGATAAATCAGATCCGCTTTTTCCCATTCTGTCCGGCAGAGTTACGCAAAAAATTTTCTCCCGAAACGCTGCATGAACTGTTTGCCTGTTACCCTGAAATCAAAAATCTCTGGGAGAAATAATTATGAAAATACTTTTTACGATTGCACTCTCTTTTATAACTGTTATGTTGTCAGCTGAAAATATTATTACTTTTTCTGACTTCATCGCCGAAGATGGCAGCGGTATTGAAAAACTGCTGAAACTGCAAAACGCAAGAACTGATAAAAAAGAGGTTTATACCACACACGACACCGTAAGTGACGCCTGTGAACAACTTGAACTGATTACAACCTTGCTTGATCAGGCTGTGATGAAAAAGATAAGGAAGTTGCCGTTTGATCAGGGAATGATCGTATTGAAAAGCCATCAGAAATGGTGGAAATATTTTGATTCAACACCGTCTTTACCTAACGTCAATGGTTCAGCACGGGGGATACTTATTCTGATGGGTGATTTTCTGCGAATCAAAAACAGATGGGAAGCGGTAAAACTGCCGTATGAACAGTATCTTGTCTATGCCAAAATCGCCAATTTCTGCCAAGTCCGCCTTGACTGCGGAACCTATAAAATGCGTTTCGGAGAAGTCTGTCTGAAAAGAGAAGCATGCTGGGCATACGATGCCGATGCAGTTAAAACATTTGGCAAATATTATCACGATTTTCCGATCAGCATTTTGCCTGAAACCTGCCGTAAAAACGGGAATGGATATATTGCGGTACTGCAAAGCGCAAAAATGCTCTATTTATGCATCTGGGATCAAACTGGTTCTCCGCTTGCCGTACATCCATTGAAAGATGTCAAAAAAATCGTTTCAACAGTGCCGGATTCAGGAAAAGTAGAAGTAACTTGTATTGATAAGCAGAAAAAGCAATGCAAATTTATTTTTAATTTGAATGAAAGAAATCAAACAAAAATTTCCACCGGAGAAAAATAAATAATGAAAATCATACTTACTTGCCTTGACGTATGTTGCAGCCTCGGTCTTTGTGCAGCCAAGCCCGTCAATAAAATGTTCACTTGGTCAACGGAGTTGAAATATCCGTTTATGCCCAGGCAGAAAATGACATTTATCAACGGAGTAGTGAAAAATCCCGGACGCAGTGCTTCGCCGGATGCTGATGCGAAATACAGCCGTAAAGTAAAAGTGAATAACCTGATTTTTACTTTACCCGGAGAACTTTGCGAAACGATGTCGGCGTGCTACAAAGCCGACCTCAACGGTGATAAAGTGCCTGATTATATTTTTGTCAATATAAAAATCTGGAACGGAAGATTTGCCGGACACGCCGATGTGGGTGTGTTTGTTTCAAATCCGCAGAAAAAATACACCTTCAATACCTTTGAAACCCGCCATTTGGAAGCAGAAGTTATCAACGGCAAAGTCATGCTGGTAAAATACGCTTATTCCGATGATAACGAAAATCTCATCCGTCAGGTATATACTTTTAACAAAGATGGACGGATTCAGCTATATTCAAAATCGTAATATTACGTTTTTGAGTGTTGCATCAGGTGTCATAGTTTTATTTCCAGCCGCAGGAGTTGCGGCGATCAAGTTCTGCCCGGATCTCCACGCATCTTTTTTTGGTCAACGGATAGAAGCAAAACAGTATGATGCCGAGAATAAAACCGGCAATCGGGATGCTCACGTAAAAGAATTTCATTTTGAAAAGCACACTTTCCGGCAATCCGGCAGCAGATTGTGCCAGTTCAGCGTTAAATCCGCAAACTTTGAGCAATACTCCACCCAGCAGCGCACAGAGCGCTCCGGAGGCTTTTTGAATAAAGCCGCGGAATGAACTGATGATCCCTTCGCCGCGCTGTCCGGTCCGCAGTTCCTCGTAGTCGCAAACATCCGAGGTCATGGAGTCGAGCATCAGCCAGCATCCCTGCAGCGTCAGAGAGAATATCCCCAGACTTATCAATTGCAAAAACGGATAAGCCGGGGTAAAGGTCAGATAATAAGATGCCTGTCCCGCCAGCGCAATGATCATTCCGGTGATAAAACCCGCCCGCTTGCCGCTGCGGCCGGAAATTTTGGTCAACAGCAGTAAACTGGCGATACTGGCAACGGAATTCACCACCCCGATACAGTTGAACAGCATGCCGTTGAGTTTCTGATTGCCGCCGCACACATAGTACAGATTTATCAATCCGGAAATTCCGCTGGAGACACTGCAGCAGGACAACACAATGAAAAATCCGCCTACCAGTATCAAATACGGACCATTGGAAAGGATCCCTTTCATCGCCCGGAAAAAATTGATTTTTTCATGTTGGGAGTTGCGGGGATTTTCTTTGCAGAAAATCGCCGGGAACATTCCCAGCACCAGAATAAATATTCCCGCTGCTATTGACATCGTCACCGCACCGTAACGGATATTGGGGAAAAGCGATTCCCGGACGCTCAACGAGTAGACCAGCGGCGACAGGGTCTGACCCAGCAGACCGAAATACATCCGCCAGGACAGCACTTTGGTCCGTTCATCGTAATCATCGCTCAACTCCAGACCGAGTGCCGTGTAAGGAACGACAAACAGGGTATATACCGCTGCGTAAAGACAGCCCAGCAAACTGATGTAAATAAACGGTATATTACAATACCACGGATTACTGACGGTTTCCAGCATCGGCGGCAGCCAGTACAACGGCAGCAGGATCGCACAACCGACCACCCCCACCGCAATCAGCGGACGGCGTCTGCCCCAGCGGGAGCGGAAATTATCTGACCAGTTGCCGATGATCGGATCGGTGATCGCATCAAATACCCGCGGGATCGCCAGAGCCATACCGGCAAGCACCGGATCCATGTGGAAATAATCCACATACAGAAACAGAAAAAGCGTATTTACAATTACAAATGTGTAATTATCCGCCCAGCCGCCCAAGCCCCATGCAATACGGGTTTTCAGCGGTACTCCACCGGAAATTTTTGGTTCCGCAATCATGGTTTATCCTTTCTCCAATCAATTTTTCCTGTTTGGAGATACAGTAACGTGATTTGGTGGAAAAATCCTTAAATATTCTGACAAAAAACTTAAATATCAGGTCAAATTGCAATGCAAATTTTTTTCACTTTGCTGTTTTCAAAACGTTACCGGAGTGCGGGAAGGTACCGTCATTGCGGCGTTTCTGGTGGGATATTTCATCAAATTGCAGCAGAAAGCCATGCAAAAATTAAAGTTGATGTCCGTGAAATAAACCGGCGCTAAATCCGGTTGCGGTCAATGAAATCCCGGATGATACGGCAGCCTTCAGCCAGTTGTTCCGGAGTTTGCGGAGAGGAAATCGCCAGCCGCATGAAACTGTCCGGAGTATGCGTCACCGTGAAACGGTACGAGCAATAAACATTCACCCCCAGCTGCTGCAAACTGCGCTCGACGGCCATTTCATCCAACGCCAGTTTCGGCAGCGGCAGCCAGCGGAAAAACGCCGCCGGAGTGCCGGGAGTGACGGCTTCGGGAAAATAACGGTCAAAAATAATATTCCGTTCCAGAGCCAATTCTGATTTTTGCCTCAATATGCCGGCGGCTTTACCGCTTAAAATCAGTTCGGTCATGATCTCTGCGTCCAGAGATGAAGTTTTGATATTCAGGTGAAACAACGCATTCAGCAGCGGCACTCTGAATTTTTCCGGAAATGCCGCAAACGCCACCCGCAACCCGCTGCATAACGTCATGGTGGAGTTGCAGATATAGATAGTTTGTTCCGGCAATCTGGAAAACATGGAGTGATAAGCGGCATCACCGATTTGCGGAATACCGGTATTGTCATCTTCAAGCAGCGTAAGATGGTGTCTGCTGATGATTCCGGCAAGTTCATCTTTGCGCGTTTCCGGAATAGTCCCGGTGGTGGGATTGGCGCAGTTGGGCATCAGAAATATGCCGTTCAGCCCCTCCCGGCGGCAGCAGGCATCCAGTTCACATCCGAGCATACCGTCAGCATCGCCTTTGACCGGGATCAGCCGGATATGCGAGAGATGGGCGGTGCCGATCAAATTGGCATAAGTGAATTCATCCACGGCGATTTTATCCCCGATTTTGAACAGCGAAAGCAATGCGGCGCTGATAATATTCTGCGCTCCGGAAAAAATAGCGGTGTGTTCGCTGTCGGTATGCACATCCATCTGCCGCATCCAATGCGCTCCCGCCGCCCGCTGATGGAGGTGTCCGGCGGCTTCAGTATAAGAGTAAAGTTCAGTGATATAACCTTTTTTCAGGACGTTTTCGCTGGCTTCGATGATCGGGGCTTTGATCTGGTCGAAACCTTTTACCAAACCGAGTTCGATCAAATCGGAAAACGCCGTTCGCTGAATGATTTTTTGACCGGTTTGCGGCGCCACAAAAGTACCTTTGCCGGTCACGCCGTAAATCAGTTTACGCTCCCGGCAGAGATTATAGGCTTGGGTCACGGTGGTGAAATTCAAGTCCAGATAATCCGCCAGTTCGCGTTGCGGCGGCAATTTGGTGCCGGAGGTCAATTTGCCGGAAATAATATCCGCTTCCAATGCGTTGGCAAGTGTCAGGTAAAACGGGCGTTTGAGTTTAGTTTTGTCCGGTTTCCAGCTCAAATAAAAATTATCAAAAGAATTTGTGGGCATTTTATTGTAATCCATACAATTTATAAATTTGTATTGAATATAGCGCCGGATTATATTAAAATCAAATTTCAAATCTTAAATCCGGGAGAAAAATCATGAAAAACGAACAGTATGAACTTAATTGCAACCTCGCCCAGATGCTTAAAGGCGGAGTGATTATGGATGTGACCACGCCGGAGCAGGCGAAAATCGCCGAAAATGCCGGAGCTTGTGCGGTGATGGCGCTGGAGCGTATTCCGGCAGACATCCGTGCCGCCGGCGGGGTGTCCAGAATGAGTGATCCCGGTATGATCCGGGGAATTCAGGAGGCGGTCTCCATTCCGGTAATGGCGAAGTGCCGCATCGGTCATATCGCCGAAGCCAGGATCCTCGAAGCGATCGAAATAGATTATATTGATGAAAGCGAAGTTTTAAGTCCGGCGGACGATATTTATCACGTTGATAAACGTGCTTTCAAAGTACCGTTTGTCTGCGGAGCCAGAGATTTGGGCGAAGCACTGCGCCGTATCAATGAGGGTGCGGCAATGATCCGTACCAAAGGCGAACCCGGTACCGGTGATGTGGTGCAGGCGGTGCGGCACATGCGTAAAATGAATCAGGAGATCCGGCGGGTCGTCAATATGGCGGACGATGAACTTTACGAAGCTGCCAAGCAGTTGCAGGTACCGTTTGAGCTGTTGCAGTATGTTCATCAGCAGGGCAGGCTGCCGGTGGTGAATTTCGCCGCCGGCGGGGTGGCTACTCCGGCGGATGCGGCGTTGATGATGCTGTTGGGGGCGGAGGGAGTTTTTGTCGGTTCGGGAATTTTCAAATCCGGGGATCCGGCGAAGCGGGCGGCGGCGATCGTCAAAGCCGTGACCAATTATCAGGATTATAAAATGCTGGCGGAATTGTCCAGCGGTTTGGGCGAAGCAATGGTCGGGATCAACCCGGCTGAAATCAAAGTCATTATGGAAGAACGGGGGATTTGATGCGGATTGCGGTTTTGGCGCTGCAGGGGGACTTCGCCGAGCATGAAGCGGTGTTCCGGCGGTTGGATATTCCGACATGTCAGTTGCGGCAGCGGCGGGATTTGGAGCAGAAATTTGATGCTCTGGTACTGCCGGGCGGCGAAAGCACGGTGCAGGGGAAGTTGTTGCGGGAATTGGGGATGTTTGAGGAACTCCGCACCCGTATCAGCAACGGTTTGCCGGTGATGGCGACCTGCGCCGGGACGATTTTGCTGGCGCAGCAGATATTGGATGATCCGGCGGTACATCTGGGGACGTTGGGAATTGCAGTGCGGCGCAATGCCTACGGCAGACAGCTGTCAAGTTTTCATATCAGCGGCAGTTTTGCGGGGATCCAGGCGGTGCCGATGAGTTTTATCCGGGCGCCGCAAATCGAATTCTGCGTGCCGAATGTGGAAGTTCTTGCCGAGCATGAGGGCAGGATTACTGCCGTCCGTCAGGGACGGCAGCTGGCGATGACATTTCACCCGGAACTGGGCAGCGACACCCGGATCGCCGAGTATTTTATTTCAGAAGTGGTTTAGAATTTCAAAAATTCCTTGAAAATGGGGGGCATATCCACGTCCGGGCGGTCAGTTTGAAACTGCAAAAAGCGATTGCCGCAGCCATTGTTGACAAATAAAATAAAACCACCGGATTTTTTTACCGGTGGTTGTGATTTGCAGTTGCGGAAAAATCAGGAGAGTGCGGCAAGCAGGCTGCGCTCCTCTTTTTTATCCGTGGTCAAAGCGGCAGTGTCGCTCAAGTTTGCAGCTCCTTGCAGGTCATTGCAGTAGGCAAGAATGTCCGTCTGCGGGGCAAA
>SUVU01000087.1 GCA_015061865.1 Lentisphaerota bacterium | reverse complement strand
GTCGCTGGTGGTATCCCCATTATCAAATCCCTGCGTGAAGGTCTGGTCAGCAACCGGATCGAACGCATTTACGGTATTATGAACGGCACTTGCAACTACATCCTCACCCGCATGGAGCGTGAGGGCGCCGATTTTGCCCCGGTGCTTGCCGATGCCCAGAAACTCGGTTACGCCGAAGCCAATCCCTCTTTGGATATCGACGGCTTTGACACGGCACACAAAACTGCGATCCTTGCTTCGCTGGCTTACGGCAAATGGTTCGGCATCGATGCGGTTCACGTCGAGGGCATCCGCGATCTGGAACTGGCGGATATCGCCTGCGCCGACGAACTTGGCTACCGGATCAAATTGCTCGGCATCATCAAATGCGATGACGGCAAAGTGCAGATGCGGGTCCATCCCACGCTGATCCCCTCCAAATCCCTGCTTGCCGGGATCAATGATGTATTCAACGGCGTGATGGTCGATGGCGATACGGTCGGTCAGACGCTTTTCTACGGTCGCGGTGCCGGTCGCAAAGCCACTGCCAGTGCGGTCGTTGCCGACATCACCGATGCGGCGCTCAATCTGGCGCACGACTGCCGCCGCCGGCTGCCCGGATTTGTCGCCGGCGAACAGTTTGACTGTCAGCTTGATATGGACGATATTTCCAGCAGATATTATCTGCGTTTGAAAGTCAAAGATTGCGCCGGAGTTATCGCTTCGGTGACCCAGATACTGGCTTCGCGCGCCATCAATATTTCCAGTTTGATCCAGCACGAGAGCCGTGACGATGACGGTTCGGTGTCGCTGGTGGTGCTGACCCATCCCGCCCGGGAAAAAGAGATCCGTGCCGCATTGTCAGAAATTGCGGTGCTTTCAGTCAATAATTCGCCGGTACGGCTGTTGAGAATCGAGGATTTGTGATCATGAATAAAAATCTCCATACTGTTGAAAAAATCGGCGGGACCAGTATGACCCGCTTCGGTGAATTGATGCAGAATATTCTCATCGGTTCCCGCAAAGGCAATGAATTGTACAACCGTATTTTCGTCGTTTCCGCTTACGGCGGCGTGACCAATTTGCTGCTGGAAGACAAAAAAACCGGCGAACCGGGCATCTACGGCAGTTTCGCCGCCGGTGACAACCGGGCATGGCAGGAGAAACTGGAAGCCACCAGACAGCGTATGATCGAGCTTAATCACTCTTTCGCCGATCTGAAACTGGATCTCCAAAGTGCCGATGCTTTCGTCGATGAACGCATGAACGGCGTGAAAAACTGCCTGCTTCACCTGATGCACCTGCGCAGTTTCGGTCACTTCCAGCCCGGCAATTATCTGCCCGCCGCCCGGGAACTGCTCAGTTCCATCGGCGAAGCACACAGTGCATTCAACTCCGCATTGATCCTGAAAGAACACGGTGTCAATGCCGTTTTCGTTGACTTGTCCGGCTGGAAAGATCAGGAAACCGGCAGCATGGAAGAGACCATCGCCCAGCACCTTGCCGGTTTGGATTTCTCCACCTGCATGCCCATCGTCACCGGTTACGCCAAATGCGCCGAAGGCGTCATGGCAAAGTTTGACCGCGGTTACAGCGAAATCACTTTCAGCAAAGTCGCCGTCGTCACCGGCGCCAGAGAGGGGATCATCCACAAAGAATTTCACCTCTCCACCGGCGATCCCAAACTTATCGGCGTGGACAAAGTCCGCACTATCGGACATACCAATTTTGACATTGCCGACCAGCTGGCGGATATGGCGATGGAAGCGATCCACCCCAAAGCCTCCAAAGAAATGGAACGCAACGGTATCTCCATCCGGGTCGCCAACGCCTTTGATCCCGGCCACCCCGGTACTTTGATCAGTCAGGATTACGTTTCGCCCGAGCCGAAAGTCGATATGATCTGCGGCCGCAAAGATATCGTGGCGATCGAGATTTTTGATACCGAAATGGTCGGTGCCAGCGGTTACGATTACCGGGTACTGGAAAGTTTCGCCCGCAATAACATCAGTTATATTGCAAAAAACACCAACGCCAATACCATTACCCATTACGTTTCCGAACGCAATAAAGGTTTGGCGGCGTGCCTGAATGAGTTGCGTGAAGCATTCCCGAATGCCAAAATTTCCACCCGTGAAGTGGCGATCATTGCGGTTATCGGCAGCAATATGAAACTGCCCGGTTTTCTCTCCCGTGCCGCCAGCGCCCTCGCCGGTGCCGGTATCAATATCCTCGCATTGGATCAGTGCATGCGGCAGGTCAATATGCAGTTCATCATCGACCGGGAATTTTTCGGGGATGCCCAGAAAGCTCTCCACGCTGAATTGGTGGAAAAATAAAATTCCGCCATATCACCAATCAAACGGAGCTGTTGCTTTGGCAACAGCTCCGTCTTTTGTACAGTCGGCATCCGATTTGATCAGCCCAAGCGGCAAAATTACCCGATCAGCGGCACCAGCAACGCTCCGAGAGCGCCGGAAAGCAGAATGATAAAGGTGGTTTTGAGTTTGGTTTTCAAAGTCAGAGTAAATGCGAGCAGGGCGATCAGCAAGCCGGAAACGGATAATTCCGGCCGGACAGCTCCGGAACGGAAAAAATCTGCCACCGGCGCCGTAAATACCGACATTCCGATAAAAATTATCACCGCATACACCACGAGGGCGGCGGCACCGAGGCGGGCGCCGTAGAGGATGCCTTTCAGAAACGGTTTTTCTTTATTGGCATTGATAAGTGAAACTGCCAATCCCGCCAGAAACAAGGTGGGAAAAACCAGACCGAGCGTAGCGGCGAGCGATCCGGCGACTCCGCCATTGAGAAAACCAACATACGTCGCACTGTTGATCCCCACCGGCCCCGGCGTGAGCTGGGAGATGGAAACGAGGTTGCCGAAACGCTCCGGAGTGAGCAGTTTGCCGTCGCCGACAAAAGTTTCGGTCAGCAGGGGAATGAGCATATAACCGCCGCCGAAACAGAGCAGGCTGAATTTGCAATAGGTCAGAAACAGATACAAAACCGTCATTTTTTCACCTCCGCAGTATTGACCCGTTGCCACGTCCGGTGAAAATAGATACTGCCGATAATGATTGCGGCAATAATGATGATTCCCGGCGAAATTCCCGCCAGCGCTGCCGCCAGAAATGCGATCGCAGCGACGGCTTCAAACCAGTTATGCACCGTTTTACGCACCAGTTTCCAGGCGGTGACGGCGATCAAACCGGTCACGCCCGCCCGGATCCCGGCAAAAGCGCCGAGCCAGTACGGATTTCCCGGGGTCAGGGAGGGGAATTGCCATGCGATGATCAGAATTACCAGAAACGAGGGCAGGATGGCGCCGGTCAATGCGGCGATGGCACCGAGAAATCCGGCGACTTTCATCCCCACCGCCACTGCCGCATTGGCGGCGATAATGCCGGGGATCGTCTGGGTCAGAGCGACGACATCCAGCAATTCCTCCTGCGAGAGCAGTTTTTTCTTGCGGACAAATGTATCTTCAATGACCGGCAGCATTGCCAGACCGCCGCCGACGACTAAAGCGGCGATTTTGGCAAACGTGAAAAACAGCAGCCATAATTTTTTCAACATAGCGCGATACCCCCGGGAGCAGGTGTTATAAATTATTATTGTTCCATTTGTTGTGATAAAATCTAACCGTCCGGCTTCGTTGCACTACGCCGTGACAAGTCGGTGGCGCATCGCTCCCGCTGCATCCACCGGGTGCAATCAAACCGTTTTATGTTTTTGACAAATCATAATGTAAGTGATATATTCTAGGTGTCGCCATAAAATGTGTTCATTCGCTCTTGTATGTATGTTTCACAAAATTTGGGACATTACCTATAAATTACCGGTCAGCATTGCGGCGAAACGGTCAAAACCTTCAGCTTCACTGTATGCGCCGGTGACTTCGCCTTTGCGGAAAATTATCAACTGCCCGTTGCGGCTGCCGGCGATCCCGATATCGGCATCCCGTGCCTCACCCGGCCCATTGACCGGACAACCCATGACGGCGATTTTGGCGAACGGGATACTTTTGCCGGCTACCAGCGTCTGGCGCACGATGGATTCGACTTTTTCCGCCAGACCGATCAGGTCGATCTCGGTTCTGCCGCAGGTGGGGCAGGAGATGATGTCTACCGGATTGGGGCGCAGATCGCAGCTTTCCAGGATTTTCAGTGCCGCTTCGACTTCACGGGCCGGATCAGCGGTCAAACTTACCCGGATGGTATCACCGATGCCGCGATTGAGCAGCGTCCCGATGCAGACGGCGGATTTGATTTCGCCGCTGCGGGGCGTCCCGGCTTCGGTCAGTCCCAGATGAAGCGGGTAATCGGTTTGGGCAGCGAAACGCTCGTAAGCCCGCATCGTCACCTGGATATTGGAACTTTTCAAAGCGGCTTTGATATTGGTCATGCCGTATTTTTCCAACAGCGTACACTGTGCCAGCACCGCTTCGCACAATGCGGCGGCAGTGGCTTCAGTTTTATCCATGCCTTTGGCGATACGTCCGGCGACTTCATGGGGTTTCAAACTGCCGGCATTGGCACCGACCCGGATCACGGTACCGGAGTTTTGGGCTGCAGCGGCGATTTTACCCAGCACTGCCGGATCGTGAATGATCCCCGGATTGACCCGGACACCGGCAACTCCGGCGGCGATCGCACTCAATGCGGCTTCGGCAGCGAACTGGATGTCGGCGATCACCGGCAGGGGGGATTCCCGGCAGATGGTGTGCAGTGCCGCACAATCCTGCGGCGTATCCGCTGACACCCGGATAAGGTCACAACCGCAGGCGGCCACGGCACGGATTTGGGTCAGCGTTGCCCCGATGTCGGAGGTTCTGGTATTGCACATGCTCTGCACTGAAACCGGATATTCTGAACCGATGCCGACGGTGCCGAGGGTAAAATTTCTGGTTTTGCGCCGCATGATATCACCTGCTTTCTGTGGATGAACTGACCTGATTCACCACCCGTTTGCCGTCGGAAAAAGTGACAAACACCATCAGCATCAACAGCAGCGTGATGAAAATATACGACAAGACTTTGACCACACTTGCTGGAACCGGCTTGCGGAAAATCAATTCGATCAACCCGAAAACGATGTGTCCGCCGTCCAGCACCGGCAGCGGCAGCAGATTGAATATCGCCAGCGCAAACGAGATCACCACCACAAAATATATCCCCTGCACCCACGAGACCCGGATGGAGTTGAAAAGCACCACGCCGATCCCCAGCGGCCCGGACATGTGCGACGGTTTGAGCGAACTTTGACTTTCCGTCAGGTGCAGTTTATTGCCGACGGTGGTGACGATGCCGCGCAAACTGTGCCAGCTCATGCTCAACACGTTGGCGAACTGCTCAAACGGGTCGGGATGATCGTAAAAAAGTGCCGACCCGAGATGATACGGCAGAGAATGGCTGGCGGTCAGGGTGAATTTCAGCTCTTTGCCGTCCCGGATGACGGTCAACTCAAACGGGGTGGATTTTTTGGCGGCGACCAGCTCCTGAAACTCTTTGACGGTGTTGACGGTTTTGCCGTCGGCGGATTTGATCAGGTCACCGGCACGCAGACCGGCGGTATCGGCACTGCCTCCGGGCATGACGGCGGCGATGTGGGGTTCGGCAGTGTTTTTGAAGCGGATGCCGATGAGGTAACGTTCAAATTTTTTGCCGTTTTCGATCAATTCCGGCGTGCAGTTGAGGGTGACGGTGTTGCCGTCACGGAGCAATTGCAGTGTTACCGGTTTGCCTTCGCAAAAACTCAGCAGCGTGGCAAATTCTTCGTGATTTTTGATCGCCACGCCGTTGATTTTCTGCACGAGGTCGCCGGCTTTGACTCCGGCTTTTTGGGCGGGTGAGCCGGATTCCGGGTAAAGTTTGACCGGGATCACCGGTTCAAAAAACGGATAAGCGATCCCCTCTTTGCCCGCCTGTCCGGGGGCATCGGGGTTGGGTTTGGGCAGGTAGGTTATCTGCATGACTTTACCGTCACGGCGCACGTCGAGGGTGACTTCGTCGATGGTGTAGAGGATGGTTTCCACGAATTTCTGCCAGGTGCCGTAGAATTTTTTGCCGTTGACTTTGACGATGACATCTCCGGGGCGCAGACCGGCGGCGTATTCAGGGGAAGTTTCTGCCACCGTCTGCACGGTGATCTCTTTCATTTTCGGAGTCATTTGCGGAATTCCCGCCGCCCAGACGATGCAGGCGATCAGCAAGCCGGAAATAATGTTGAAAAGCGGCCCCGCCGCCGCGGTGATGATCCGTGCCAGTGCCGAAGCCCGGGGCAATTCTCTGCCGTCGGCACTTTTGGGGATCTCATCTGAAGCATCGATCTGCGGCAGTTCCACATAGCCTCCGAATGGCAGCCAGCCGAGGCGGTACTCCACGCCTTTGTACTTTTTTCGCCAGAAAGGCCGGAAGCCCAGCGAAAATGCATCAATGTGCAGCCCCATCATTTTGCCGGCGAGGAAGTGTCCCATTTCGTGGGAGAAAATACAAAATCCGATTGCGAAAAAAACGAAAACCACCGCCCCGGCGATTTCCAGATAATACAAAAATGTTTCCATATACCATTGTTCCTTTCATTTACATTTGTCATCTTTATAGAATAACGCTTCGATGCGGTTTTTTCAAGGGGCAACACTTGTTTTACGCCACTTTCGGCAGTATATTGTAAACAAGTCAAACTCAACTGTAAGGAATATATTATGGCAGCAAAAATCATTGACGGTAAAGCTATCGCCCAGGAAATCAACCGCGAAACCGCCGAAATAGTGGCAAATCTCGCTTCTCAAGGCAAAAAAGTCGGCTTGGCAGTCGTCCTCGTCGGCGAAGATCCCGCCAGCTGCGTCTACGTCCGCAATAAAGTCCGTGCCTGCGCCGAAGTCGGCATCGAGTCCAGACATATCAATATGCCCGCTGACAGCACCACCGAAGATGTCCTGAAAGTCATCGCCGAACTCAACGCCGATGATTCCATCGACGGCATCCTCGTGCAGTCCCCGCCGCCGCCGCAGGTCGATGAAGCTGCCGTTATCCTCGCCATTGACCCGGATAAAGATGTGGATTGTTTCGCCGAACGCAACGTCGGCAGACTGCTGATCGGTGAGAAAAAAGGTTTCCACCCCTGCACCCCGTGGGGGGTGATGGAGCTGCTCCGGCGCTCCGGTGTCGATCCCAAAGGCAAACACGCCGTAGTCATCGGCCGCAGCAATATCGTCGGCAAACCCATGGCGGCATTGCTCATGCAGAAAGCCGCCGGTGCCAATGCCACTGTTACGGTCGTCCATTCCGGCACGCCCGATATTGCCCGCTACACCCGTGACGCCGATATCCTCGTTGCCGCCATCGGCAAACCTGAATTCGTCCGCGGCGATATGATCAAACCCGGTGCTGTCGTTATCGACGTCGGTATCAACCGCATCTATGATGAAAAACTCGGCAAACACCGCCTCGTCGGTGACGTCAATTTTGCCGAAGCTGCTGAAGTGGCTTCCATGATCACCCCGGTTCCGGGCGGGGTCGGGCCCATGACCATTGCCGGTTTGCTCCGCAATGCCTGTATTGCCAAAGAGTTGAAGTAAGTTTCAAAAACTTTCACCGGGACTGTCGCCAAAGCGACACTCCCGGTTTTTTATGCAAGTTCCGCCCGGCATCCATTCAAAACGCTGGCAGACTGCTGATGCCCGGGGGTTATTTGCGGCGGAGTTCGGCAAGTTTGATGCGGAGTGCGGCAAGCGCTTTGACCGGATCGTCAATATTTGCCACGGTCTGTTCCATCGGGCAGATGCCGTCCCGTTTGCGGTTCAGGATTTGCGGCACCAGCAGGGTATAACTGGCGGTGATATGGTGTTTTTTCAGCATATCGACGGCGCCCTGACTCATTACTTCGGCGTGGACGTGGCGGACTTTGCCGCAGACAGCGATACTGGCGGTGGCTCTGCCGATAACTTTATCGACCACGATGGTATTATCCATTTTGCCGTGCAGTGAATCGTAAATCGTCAATAACGGGCTGATGCCTCTGCCGCTTTCTTTGACCATGACGGAACCATCCGGAGCGAGCAGGACGCATGCCGCCTGATTTGCCAGCAGCATTTTCCGGGCGTTTTCAATGGCGACGGAGTTGTCAGCGCCGTGCAGAGTAAAAACTGAAGCGATCATCAGCAAAAGTATTCCCAGATATTTTTTCATTTTTATTTCCTCCCTGTCAGGCTTTTACCATAACCGTCAGGTGGTGATTTGTCAAGTTCTCAATGCAGTTTTGCGGTGGAAAATTCAGTGACGGCGCAGGAAAGTCCGTTGGCACCGCGAATATCGGCAATGATCGCATTACCGGCGGCAGTGTGGCGCAATATTTGCAGAGATTCACCCTTTTTAGCCTGCTGTTTGTATTCGATCCGCACCCGGTTGAAACTGAAATCATCCGGCAGCCGGTCTTGAGCCAGCGCAAGATATTCGGCACTGGTGAGGTGTCCGTTGGGGTCAAGCCGGGAGGATGTGACCAGATAAGGCGGCATGATTTCGGGTGTTGCTGACGGGATGGCGATTTTGCGGGGCAGGCACTCCATTTCCTCCGGAGTATCAAAGGCGATATTGATCTCTGCCGGGGCGATTTTGACGGCTTTTTGAGCTGCCAGATCGAAAAAAGCTCCGGTAGCGTTGGCGATCAGACAAAGTTCGCCTTTTTCATCCCGGATGGTCAATCTCCGCAAACCGTAAATAGACCGGCAGCCGTAAATTTTGACCGCAGTGGTCACTGTTTCCAAAAATTGGGGCATCCGGTAAATATCCAGCTGGATCGAGTAGAGAAAAACGGCAATATGATGCTCCCGCAAATAGGAGCAGAAGCCTTTTTCCTGCTGTTCCTGAAATTGACAGCTGTTCATCATCAGCGTCATGGCACTGGCAAGTTTCAGCCTGCCATCCGCCCCGCAATCGGCAAAGCCGAGTTGATTTTGCATCGTATACATAATTGATCGTAAAACTCCGTATAGACTTGTTTATTTTATAAATGAGTAATGTCCCAAATTTTGTGAAACATACATACAAGACCGAATGAACACATTTT
>SUVU01000086.1 GCA_015061865.1 Lentisphaerota bacterium | reverse complement strand
GGGTGCCGTTGATCGTCAAAGTCAAATCACCATAGTCATTAACCAGTGAATAAGTTACGCCATTGGTGTGGGTAAAGGGACTGCCATTTACTGTGATTTCACCGTATGTTTCAGACTCTGTGCCGATAGAAATCGCGCCTTCGAAACTGCCTGCACCTTGAGCAAGTTTATAGATTCCTGCTTGCTGATTTGGAGCGACCGTGATCGTATACTTTGGTTTGGAATAGGAATATTGGTACTCAATCTTAGACAAGTTATTTATCAAATAATCATCTTCCGGTTTCCGGTCTTTTACGGTAAAGTCTATAATTGCTCCGTCGACGACGTACACAATCCCGTCGTCATTAATCGTCAATTTGCCGCGATGTACGCCGCCATCGTAGATGGTCATATCGCCCCCGGAATTGACGGTGGTATTGCTTGCCACGCCGCCGCTGTAGATGCCCATATATCCAACATTGACGGTGGTATCATTCGCCACGCCGCCGCTGCAGATGTTCACATCGCCATGGTTGTCAACGGTGGTGCTATTCGCCACGCCGCCGCTGGAGATGGACATTACGCGACTATTTGTGGTATTATTCGCCACGCCGCCGCTCCAGATGTCCATTTCGCCACCGTTCAGGGTATCATTCGCCACGCCGCCGCTCATTACATACATACTGCAATTGTAACCGGATATGTTTTTCCCATCCATCTCAGTTGTCCGAGAAAGCAGTTGATTATCCGATCCGAAATATACTCCGGAAGGTTTATTTTCATCGGCAAAGGTGACAACAGCGCCATCTGCAATGTATACATCCCCAATGCACGGCGTCCAGTCGACATTAAGCGCACTGCCGCCACGGGAGATGGTCATTTCGCCCCCGGAATTGACAGTGGTATTGCTTGCTACGCCGCCGTAGGAGATGGTCATGTGGCCATAGTCATTGACGATGGTATTGTTTGCCACGCCGCCGCTGGAGATGTCCATTCTGCCACCGTTATCAACGGTGGTATTGCTCGCCACACCGCCGCTCCAGATGTCCATTTCGCCACCGTTCAGGGTATCATTCGCCACGCCGCCGCTGTAGATGTTCATGTCGCCATTGTAATCAACGATGGTATTATTTGCCACACCGCCGTTGTAGATGTCCATATCACCATCATTTGTGGTATCATTCGCCACGCCGCCGCTGGAGATGGTCATTTCGCCACCGTTCAGTGTGGTATCATTCGCCACGCCGCCGCTCCAGATGAACATTTCGCCATAGTCATCAACGGTGGTATCATTCGCCACGCCGCCGCTCATTACAAACATACTGCCACGCTCTATAGTTTCACTGTTCATAGCAGATGCGCTGGAAGTCAGTTTGCTACCCGAACCGAAATATACCCCGGAATATTTGCTGGTAAAGGTGACAACAGCGCCATCTGCAATTGTTAAGTCGCCAATGCACGGCGTCCAGTTGACGTTAAGCGCACTGCCGCCACTGTCGATGCGAAAATCGCCCCCTGATTTGACAGTGATCTTGTTTGCCGTGCCGCCGCTGTAGATGTCCATTCTGCCACCGTTCAGTGTGGTATCATTCGCCACTCCGCCGCTATGGATGGTCATGTCGCCCCCGGAATTGATGGTGATATTGCTCGCCACGCCGCCGCTCCAGATAATCGCCTGTTCAAATAGAGTTTTACCGCTGTAAATCTGCCCGGAAGAAAAAGTTAAACTCATATTAAAGCCTTTCTTTTATGCTGTTAAAATCAAAAAATAAAACAGCTGCGATGATCCATTACTGGATTTCGCAGCTGTAAAATCGGGTCGGTACAGTTTTTCAGGACACAAAGGTGCTGTGCCTTGAAAATCTGAAAATTTATGGAATTTGCAACCGGAAAAATTCCGGTCGGGTAGAAGCAAGCCTTTATTATGCGCTTGGCTTCGCCAAGTGCGCCTGTCTGTCGCTCCGCTCCAGACAAGCAATAAATTTTCCGCTTCGGGTAGAAGCAAGCCTTTATTATGCGCTTGGCTTCGCCAAGTGCGCCTGTCTGTCGCTCCGCTCCAGACAAGCAATAAATTTTCCGCTTCGGATAGAAGCAAGCCTTTATTATGCGCTTGGCTTCGCCAAGTGCGCCTGTCTGTCGCTCCGCTCCAGACAAGCAATAAATTTTCCGCTCCGGGTAGAAGCAAGCCTTTATTATGCGCTTGGCTTCGCCAAGTGCGCCTGTCTGTCGCTTCGCTCCAGACAAGCAATAAATTTTCTGCTTCGGTTAGAAGCAAGCCTTTATTTAAATAAAGGCTTGCTTGCTTGCTTGCTTGCTTGCTTGCTTGCTTGCTTGCTTGCTTGCTTGCTTGCTTGCTTGGCTCCGCCAAGTGCGCCATGCTTGCTCTTGTCGCGGCGTAGAGTGCAAAGCACCGAAGCCGGATGCTTGCTCTTGTCGCGGCGTAGAGTGCAAAGCACCGAAGCCGGATGCCTGGCTGGCGGTCACGGCATTGTCAAAATGAGTCAGATATGCCGACATGCCGCCCGCAATATTGCAGCTCAATGCCATCGGTTCAGGATAAGTTTGTACTGACATCATTTTCGTATATTTCGTTTTATGGTAAATGTTTATAAACACACATCAAGAATATACCACATCAAAAGGCAAAATGCAATGCCTGAAAAAAGATTTTATCGGAAATTATTGTCATTATCCCGGCTTCTGCGAAACCGGCGTTGAAAAGTTGCAGCAGCCGGGACTTTTATTTGCCCAGTTCCCGGTGCAATGCGGCGGCATGGTCGAACGCGGAAGCACCGCCGCCGAGCATCCGTGCCAATTCCGGAACCGGATCGTCAAGTTTGACGACACGACTGGTCGTCCTGCCGCCGGTGGTGCATTTCGCCACCTGATAGTGGTGGTCGGCACGGGCCGCCACCTGCGCCAGATGGGAAATGCAGAGGATTTGCCGTTTATCACCCAATGCGGCAAGTTCTTTGCCGACTTTGTTGGCAGTTTCGCCGCCGATATTCATGTCGATTTCGTCAAAAATCACCGTCGGCACCGCATCGGCATCCGCCAGAACCGTTTTCAGCGCCAGCATCAACCGGGACAATTCACCGCTGCTGGCGACTTTGCGCAGCGGGCGCAACTCCTCGCCGGAGTTGGCGTTGAACAGCAGTTCCAGTTTGTCCATGCCGTTTGCCCCCGGCTCGACGGTAGTGAATTCCGGCTGCAATTTAGCGCCGTTGAAGCCGATAGCGGCAAGTTTTTTGACCGTTTCCGCCATAAATTTCTCTGCCGACCGGTGGCGGGCGGCGGAAAGCTGCTGCGCCGCAGAACTCAATTCGGCAAGCAGGGATTTTTCCTGTTGGTCAAACTCTTTGCGCTTGCTTTGGGAATTTTGGAACTCCCGCAGTTTTCCGGCAGCATACTCGCGGTTTTCAAAAACCTGTTCCAGCGTGGGGCCGTACCGCCGTTTCAATGTATGCAATTCCCCCAGCCGGGATTCAACGGCGGCGAGCGCTTCCGGATTCAACTCCACTTTGTCGGCAAGCGACGCCAGATTGCCGGATAATTCGGCGACCGTGGTTTGCAGTGAAGCACAGATTTCCGCCGCATCGCCGGTCAGTGCCGGGTCGATTTTTTCCAGTTCAGTCAAATAATGATAGACCGTGCCGAGTTGATCGGCGACACCGCCCTCATTTTCAGTCAGGATCCCGCTTAACACGCCGAGAGTTTCCAGCACCTCTCTGGCGTTGGCACCGAGGCGCTGTTTTGCCGCCAGTTCCTGATCTTCGCCGGGGGCAGGGTTGGTGCGGTCGATCTCCTCCACGATCAATGCCATCCGGTCAGCGGTGTCGGCATCCGGCAGATTGCGGTCAAATTCTTCCCGTTCGGCTCGAAGAGATTGCAAATCCTGCCAGATTTTGCGGCAATTATCCCGCAACTCCTCCAAATCGCCGTAATTGTCCAGCAGTTCCAGCTGCCGGGCGGGCTGCAGGAGCGACATTTGTTCGTTGGCACCGTGCAGGTCGATCAGCATGGAGCCGATTTCGGCAAGCAGTTTCGCCCCGGCGGGGATGTCATTGATGAAATTCCGGGTACTGCTCTGCCCCACGACCCGGCGGATGACCAGATTTTCGCCGTCAAATTCGATCCCGGCGGCGGTAAGTTTGCCGGCAATTGCCGCTTGCAGGGCAGGGGGGACGGTGAATTCACCGCTGACGGACAGCTGTTTGCAGCCGGTGCGTATGGCAGTGCGTTCCGCCCGCGCCCCGGCCAGAAATTCGATCGCTGACATCAGAATCGATTTCCCCGCCCCGGATTCTCCGGTAAATACGGTAAAACCGGGGGCAAATTCGACTTCGGCGTTTTCGATCAGCGCCAAGTTGTTGATGTGCAGGTAATTCAGCATACGTCAGCTCCGCAACCGTCCAGCAGCTCTTTGAAAAGCAGTAACGCCTGCGCCACCGCACGCTCCCGGATCATGCGGCGGTTGCCGCGCAAATGCAGTTCACGCACCGCCGTCGTGCCGTGATACGAAGCGGCAACATAGACCAGACCGACCGGTTTTTGCGGCGTGCCGCCGCCGGGCCCGGCGATCCCGGTGGTGCTGACGGCGCCGTCACTGTTGAAAACAGCTGCGGCTCCGGCTGCCATAGCTTCGGCACATTCAGCACTTACGGCGCCGACACTGGCAAGGATCCCGGCGGGGACGTGCAGTAAATTTTCTTTTACTTCATTGGCGTAGGCGGCAATGCCGCCGGGGAAACACGCTGACGCTCCCGGTACGGAAACCAGTGCATCCGCCACCAGTCCGCCGGTGCAGGATTCGGCACAGGCAATCGTTTCGCCCCGGGCGGTCAACTGGGCAACCACATACTCCGGCAGGGAAAAACATCCGGCGGGCAGGGCGGCACTGCCGATAGCATTGCGGCACTGCTCCAATGCGGCGGAGACCATAAGTTCATCACTGCCGGAAAGAAAGAGTTTCGTCCCGCCGCTTTGGGCGGTGTAAGCGATTTCCAGCGGCAGGGATTTCAACAGCGGCTCCACCGTTCTGGCGACCAGAGTTTCGCCGATGCCGCAGATGAAACAGCCGACGGTGAAAAGTTGAGTTTCCCGCCGGGAACAAAGTTCCGGCAGGATCCCGGTGCTGAAAACCGTTTCAAATTCTCCCGGCGGGCCGGGGAGCAGGTAGATGTGGCGCATTTGACCGGCATAAACCAAATCAAAACCGATACCGCTTGCCACTCCGGCAGGATTGTCAAAATATCTGGCTCCATCCGGGAGCATCGCCTGTTTGTACTGAAATTTCGGACATCTGCCGGTGTGGCGCAGCGCCCAGAATTTTTCGACTTTTTCTTTCAAAACCGGGTCGATCGACAAATTCAAACCGAAAAAGCACGCGACCGTTTCCAGCGTTATATCATCGCCGGTCGGCCCCAGTCCGCCGCTGATCAGAATGGTGTCGGCAGATTTCAATGCTGTTCCCAGTGCGAAAATCAATTCATCCCGGTGGTCGCCCACGGTCAGTTCCAGTACCGGCGGCATCCCGGCTGCAGTCAGATGAGAGCCGGCAAATGCCAGATCGGTATTGCAGCAGCTGCCTTTGAGCAATTCAGTTCCGGTGCAGATAATGGCGATCGACATAGTGAAATTCTCCTTTTTAATAATATAACCGCCGTTGAATTCAGTTGCAAGTGCGTGTATATTATCAGAAACAGTAAAACAGGAGAAAAACGATGAAACGGGTGCTTTCCATCCAGGATATTTCGTGTGTGGGCAAATGTTCATTGACGGTCGCATTGCCGATCGTCTCTGCTGCCGGAGTGGAAACGGCGATCCTGCCGACGGCGGTATTGTCAACTCATACGGCGTTCAAAGGATTTACTTTCCGGGATCTGACCGATGATATTCCGGAGATCGTCAGCCATTGGCAGCAGGAAAAAATCCGCTTTGACGGGATTTACACCGGCTATCTGGGATCATTCCGTCAGATCGAACTGGTGGAAAACATCTTTGCCGGATTTGACCATGCCGGGATGTTGAAATTTGTAGATCCGGCGATGGGGGACAACGGCAAACTTTACACCGGATTTGATGCTGATTTCGCCAAACGGATGGGCGGATTGTGCGGCAAAGCGGATATTATCGTCCCCAATTTTACCGAAGCTGCCTTTATGCTCGGTGAAGATTTTATGGATGGCGGTTATTCCGCATCTGATGTCAAATCGTTGCTCAAACGGCTGTGCGGTTTGGGCTGTCCGGTCGCGGCGCTGACCGGAGTGGCTCTGGAACCGGACAAATGCGGCGTGATGGCATACGACAGCCGCAGCGGTGAATACTGTGAATATTACAGCGAAAAACTGCCGGTTTCATTTCACGGTACCGGCGATGTATTCGCCAGCAGTTGTTTTGCGGCGCTGATGCGGGAAAAAACTTTGCCGCAGGCGTTTGCCGCAGCGGTGGAATTCACCGTGGAATCCATCCGCCGCACGATCGCTCACGAAAACCACAACTGGTACGGCGTGGATTTTGAAAGCGCCATTCCGAAACTGCTGACGATACTCAACGATTGACTGCGGAAGCGTCAAATATCCATCACCGTTCCGTCGTCCAAACGGCGAACGGTGAGATTTTCGCCGTCGAAAAAGCCGAATGACTGCGGGAAATCCTCTTTAGGCAGCGAAATCGAGCCGGGATTGAAAATCGTTATGCCGTCGGGCAAAGTTTTCAATACCGGAATATGGGTATGCCCGTGCGCCAGGATCGTGCCGGCGGGCAGGGCGGGCAGGTGATGCTCGTTCCACAAGTGGCCGTGGGTGAAGAAAAATCTTTTGGTCTCGGTGCAGAATTCTGCATAATCCGCCATGATCGGGAATTCCAACAGCATCTGATCGACTTCGGCATCACAATTGCCGCGCACCGCCAGAATCATTTTTTTGCGGGCATTGAGCAACTCCACTGCCTGCGGCGGATTGTAGCGGTCAGGTACGCCGTTGCGCGGCCCGTGGTACAAAACATCACCCAGGACCACGATGCGGTCAGGAGTCAGTTGATCGGCATGTTCCAGCGCTTTTGCCAGTGTCGGGGCCATGCCGTGAATATCGGATAAAAACAAAATTTTCATATCTTAAATCTCTCCGTGGTTGATTTCCTGTTCCATGCGTTCAAAAAATGCGGTCATAAACGCCGCCCGTCCGACGGCGATCTTGCGGCCGGCGGCAGTGCGCATCCGCCGGGGCAGATAACGCAGTTTGACCAGATATTCCCGGTAAGCGGTGTCTTCCCGGGTGTATGATTCCGAGTTGAGCGCTTCAGTTTCGGTGTTGTGGACTCTGGCGTTGAGCCGTCCGGCAAAAAGAAATGCTCTGCCCAGACCTACTGCTCCCAGCGAATCAAGTTTGTCCGCATCAAAAACGATATCCGCTTCGATGGTTTCCGGTTCATTTTTGCCCCGGTATCGGTGAGATTTTACCGCCGCCGCCACCGGAGCGGACAAAGTTTCAGGAAAGCTGCACTTTTGCAGCAGCACCGGAACTTTTTCCGCACCCAGTATGGCATGGCATTTGCGGCCGCTGCTGGCATCCTCCTCCGGGCGGGCGATGTCGTGCAGCAATGCGCTCAGCATGACGATTTCCCGATCGGCTTGCGGATAGTGGTTCAGCAGCAGTCCGGCATTGTGCATCACCCGCAGCGTGTGGTCGAAATCGTGACAGCTGCCGCCGGAATTCAGGTGAGTTTTCACCAGTTCCGTCAAGCGGTCAATATCACCGTGAAAAGTCATTATTTACCCGCAGGTTCGATCAATCTGACCCAGAAGTGTTTGGCATCCGCCGCCCGCAGGGAGAGAGATGTGCCCATTAATTTGATCCGGATCAAGCCGCCGAAAGGCGCCAGCCCCTCGTATTCCACGATCGCACCGGGAACCAATCCCATGTCGGCAAATTTTTTGGTGCCCTGCAGATTTTCGGTGACGTAGGTCAAAACCCCGCTTTGACCTTTGGGCAGCCGGTCGAGTGAGATCAGTTCCGAATCCGGATCCAGATTTATCTGCGGCATGGTATTATTCAGATATTCCCGCAATGCCGCACAATCGTCATGGGTTTCCACGGCTTCGATGAGTTTTACCATGCGGGAGACCAGCGGTTCCTGAAAAACGTGTTCGATCCGGCATGCCGCTTCATCGGCGTATTTTTCATCAATTTTCAGCAAGTCGGAGAAAAATTTCCGCAATGTCTGATGGCGGCGGCGGATGATCGCCGCTTTTTCCGCACCGATGCGGGTCAGTTTCACCGGAGTATGGGAACGGTAAATGATCAAGCCGCGGGCAGAAAGCGCCTGCAGGGCATTGGTGACTGACGGCATGGTGACATTCAGTTTGGTGGCGATATCTTTGGTATGGGCGTGATCGTTGGCTTCGATGATCTCTGCGATCGCTTCCAGATAATCTTCCAGACTGCTGGACATGGGCAAATTTTTTTGAGACATATTTTTATAACCTTGATTAAACTTCTCTTACGGTGGATAATATAACACTTCAAGATGGTTTTACAAGTTACTTTTCACGATAAAAATATCAGTTTTACTTGCCAATGAGCGTTTGAGGGTGTAAATTATAGGGAGAGCAACCAACTGATTATTCCGGCAGGGCCGGGAAAGAGGGCATAAAATGTTCAGACAGATGTTGAATGGTAAAATCCATACCGCCAGGATCACCCGTTGCGTGGTCGATTACGAGGGCAGTTTGGAAATCGATCCGGAACTGCTGAAAGAGGCAGATATCCGTCCGTATGAAAAAATTCTGGTCGCCAACCGCAACAATGGTTCGCGTCTGGAAACTTATGCGATCCCCGGCAAACCCGGTTCCCGTGATTTCTGTCTGAATGGTCCGGCGGCGAAACTTGGCGCGGTCGGCGACGTGGTGACGATCATGGCATTTGCCGCAGTGGAGGAATACGCCGTGGCAGCGCACAAGCCGACCGTGATCGTACTGGATGAAAACAACGAGATAGCTTCCCGCCACAACTGAGTGATTATTGTCCCATTTGTTGTGATAAAATCTAACCGTCGGTGGCGCATCGCGGGCACTTTCGCGCCTTGCTTCTGTGCCGGTACGGTCGAGTACGGTAGTACACTCCCGCACCGTACTCGGCGCAAAA
>SUVU01000085.1 GCA_015061865.1 Lentisphaerota bacterium | reverse complement strand
AGCAAAATTTGTCAAATGGGTGTTGCGCTATTGTATTTACTTAAAAAAAGTATTCCGCTTTTCTTGAAAAAGGAAGAGGGGTGCGGGGAGAGGGGAAAAACCTCTTTTCCCGTGAAAAGAAGTTTTTCCCCTTTCTCCGCGAGCCATTTCACGCTGATCGAACTGCTGGTCGTTATCGCTATTATTGCGATTCTGGCGGCGATTCTGCTGCCGACATTGCAGAAATCCCGTGCTTCGGCGCAGGGGGCAAACTGTTTGAGCAATACCAAAAGCATCGGTCATCTGGCGCAAAGTTACTCCGGTGACTACGATGATTATGTGCTGCCGGCTTCGCTCAATGACGGCAGTTCCGGGTACACCAACAACAAAGGTATCTGGTTCGGTTTGCTCTTTAATTTATACCGTCCCGGAGTCGGTATTTTCGATTGTCCGGGCAGTTCGAGTTTGACTCCGGCGGAAAAAGCAGGTCCGCACTTTGTCGCCCCGACCTGGTTTCACAGCGGCGACACCAACAAACGCGGCAGACGCACTTATCTTGCCAATATGCGTATGGGCCACATCACTTACAGCCACTACATGAAGCGCACAGCGCTCAAACATCCGACCAAAGATATTTCGTTTTTCTGCGGTTTGTGGAAAGACGGTTCCAATCCGCTTTCCGGATTTGCCCATCCGAGTGTACTGACCGACACCAGTACCGCCAAAGATGCGCTGACTCCCGGTCATGCCAATAATTTCTCGCTGACGTTTATCGACGGTCACTCCGGCAGTATGACACGCAATGCGTACCGGGATACTTACCACTATATCGGGGATAAAAACCGTAAACGGGACGGCGATGCCGTCATCTGGATCAACGATTGAAAATCACAACCAAATTTAATATAAGGGGAAAACAGTTATGAAAAAAATGATATTGTGGGCGGCGGCACTGCTGACACAGGCGGTATTTGCCGCTGATTTGACCGCAAATTTGACCTTTGCAGCCGACTACCGTACCGGCAAAGCCGATGCTGTTGTCGCCAAAGGCGATCCGGCGGCGAAATTTACCGGACAACCGGAATTCACCCCGCAGGGAGTGGTCATCGGCAAAGGCAAAACTTCACTGCGTTATAACAGCGCCGGGAATCTCAATCCCGCTGCCGGAGCGATCGAAATATGTTTTGACAGCGGAGATTTGAATTGGCACGATGCCAAAAAACTGATCCTGATGCAGTGCATCGGCAAAGATCTGACCTTTTACATTTATAAACACTCCACCGACGGACTGGGGGCATATTTCGGCAACCGTGATCCCAAATGGACGGCGTTTCCCCGTGCCGTGCCGAAACGTCTGGGCGGCAAAAAACTCTATCACCTCGTGATAAATTACTCCGGCAACGCAGTTGAGTGCTATGTGGACGGCAAATTGATGCGCTCCATGAAAGTCGCCTCGGCTCCGGCGGAATTCGGCAAATATTTCTTTGTCGGCCCTGCCGGTAAACGTTTCGGCGGTGATGCGGTCTGCACCATTGCCAAAGTCGCCGCCTACGACCGCCCGCTTTCCGCAGCGGAAATCGCAGAATTGGCAAAAAAATAATGGCATAGAGGGGTAAAAATGAAAAAACTGTTTACCATTTTCGCCGTTTTGCTGACGGCAGTGCTGGGGGCGGCTCCGGCGGCAAAAATCTTTGAAGCCGACTACCGTACCGGCAAAGCCGATGCTGTTGTCGCCAAAGGCGATCCGGCGGCGAAATTTACCGGACAACCGGAATTCACCCCGCAGGGAGTGGTCATCGGCAAAGGCAAAACTTCACTGCGTTATAACAGCGCCGGGAATCTCAATCCCGCTGCCGGAGCGATCGAAATATGTTTTGACAGTGGAGATTTGAATTGGCACGATGCCAAAAAACTGATCCTGATGCAGTGCATCGGCAAAGATCTGACCTTTTATATTTACAAACACTCCACCGACGGACTGGGGGCATTTTTCGGCAATCGTGATCCCAAATGGACGGCGTTTCCCCGTGCCACTGCGCCCCGGCTCGGCGGCAAAAAACTCTATCACCTCGTGATAAATTACTCCGGAAACACAGTAGAGTGCTATGTGGACGGCAAATTGATGCGCTCTCTGGAAGTTACCTCGGCTCCGGCGGAATTCGGTAAATATTTCTTTGTCGGCCCTGCTGGCAAACGTTTCGGCGGTGATGCGGTCTGCACCATTGCCAAAGTCGCCGCCTACGACCGTCCGCTTTCCGCAGCGGAGATCCGGGCGTTGCATGGCGGCAAAAGTGCCGCAGCTGCCGCCCCCGCCGCACCTGCGGTGAAAAAAAATGATGCCGCCGCCAAATCCGGCACTGCCAAAGATAATTACGCTTTGGCGGTATTCTCTGATCTGCACTATACGGAAATGAGATTTCACTCCCCCGACCCCAAACGGGCATGGGTGATGGAACAGGCGGCACGCTACGCCAGAGTCTGGCGTGAGATCACCCCGAAAATGCTCGCCCGTGCCGCCGCAAAAAATCCGGAATTTGCCCTCGCATTGGGCGATAATCTGGAGGGTTACTTCAACTCTCCGGCAAGTCAGGCGCAGGCGTTGCGTGAACTTGATAAACAAATGAAACAATTTTTCCGCAAACCGTGGATCCCCGTCGTCGGCAACCATGAATACAGCCCGGCTGCCAACCGGGAGGCGTATTTTGAGACCGCCGCCGAACTGGGACTGGCCCCGGCAGGCAGAAGTTTCCATCGCCGCTACGGCAAAGACCTCTATATTTTCTGGGATAATATCTCCGCCCGGCTCGCTCCGGTGGCAAAAGCCCTGCAGGAAAATCCCGATGCCCGCTATGTTTTTCTGGTCTGCCATTACCCGGTACTGCCGGTTTCCGGCCGCGGCATCCGGGCGGTCGCATTCGGCAACAAACATCAGGACGGTGACCGCCGCAAACTGCTGGATATGCTCGCTTCACGCAATGCGATCGTCCTCTGCGGTCACATCCACCGTTTCGCGTTGAGTGAATTTCAGAATTCCGCCGGGCGCATTACGCAGGTGATGTTCAACAGCACTGTGGACAGTTTCTCCTGGCTGACTCCCAAAGAAATGGCGGTCGACAGCCGTTACCCGTTTATTTCGGAAATCGACCCCGCCAAAGTCAAAGATCCCGCCGATGCGGCTCAATTTCTGGCGGAATATCAGCCGCATATCAAAAAAACCGTCTTTATCAATGCCGTCGGCTACGGTGTGCTGAAAGTTTCTGCTTCCGGAGTGGCAGTGGAACTTTTCAGCGGCAGTGATGATGCCAAATTTGCCGCCTGGCAGCTCCGTCCGGCGGTCGTTACCGATGCGTCAGCTCCGGCTCCGGCAGCCGCTCCGGCAGTGAGTGCCGCAAAAGCGGTCTCTCCGGTAAAATCGGTGCAGGATGCCATTTTGTTTGATGCCGATTACCTCAAACTGCATTACAGCGGCCATGCCAATGCCCAGTTTGCCAAAGGTTCTCCGCAGGGGATCATCCTGCACGAACCCCGTCCCCGTTACGACGTGGAGGCGATGGAATCCCTCAACCGCGGTCTGATGGTCGGTGAAGGCTGCGCCAGTGTGCGCTATCAGAGCGAAGGCAACCTCAATCCGGTACAGGGCAGTATCGAAGTGGTGTTTACCAATTATCTGTGGGATTTCAACCAGCGCGGCGTGCATATTTTTCTGCAATGTCTGGGCGGCGGCAAAAATCTCTATATTTACAAACATCATACCGACGGCGTGGGGGCGTATTTCGGCAGTACAAATCCGAAGTGGAGCTTTTTCCCCCGCCAGCTGCCCGCCAAACTCAAAGGCCGTTCACCGCACCATCTGCTGGTGACCTATTCACCGGATGCGATCCGGCTTTACATGGATGGTCTTCTGGTTCGTGAAGCGGTGCCGCAGGCGAAATTTGACAAATGGCACAAGTATTTTGAAGTCGGCCCCTCCGGTAAATTCGGTCGGGACAGCCGCACCACCATCGCCCGGGTGACCACTTACAACCGGCCGCTGACCGATGATGAAGTGCTGGCACTTGCCGCCGCCCGGATCCCGGATTTGAAATTAAGCGGGGTCAAAGCGGTGAAACGGGTCGTCACCCCGAAAAGCACTTTTATCGCCAACCCCGGCAAACACGGTGTGGAGGCGCTGGCGGATGATTATGTGGTTTCTCCGTGGACTCCGGTGGAAAAATCCGGCCGCAGTTTCAAAGTCTGGAACCGCACTTACGATTTTTCCGGCAGTGATCTGGTCACACAGATCGCTACCGGCGACGGCGAATTGCTCCGTGACGGGGTCAATATCATCGTCACCAAAGAGGGCAAAAGTGAAAAAATCGCTTTCGGCAGTTTGACCATGCTCCTGGATGCCAAAGGCAGAAAACGGTTTATCCGCCACGTCACCTCTCCGGCATATCTGACCGGCAGTGTCACCACCACCGTAACTTATGACGGCATGGTGGATTTTGAATTCGACCTCGCCGGTATCGACCGGGCGGATAAAATCGACTTCCGCTGCGCTATGGCACGGAATTTTTCCAATGCCATTCACTACAACGGCACCAACGGCTGGAATATGCGCAGTTCGGTCGCCCCGGACAAATCTTACTCCAAAACGCTGGACGACCGCCCCGGCGTGGTTTTTGCCCGGGAATTCATGCACCATATCTGGCTGGGCAGTGATGCCGGCGGAGTGCAGGTATTTCACAATGACGACAAACCTTTCTGGCCCAAAGACCGGCAGGATTGTATGCAAATCGTCCGCAACGATAAAGGCGAATCCGATATCGCATTGCGCTACGCCACGGCGAAATTCCCGGTCAAAGATGGCAAACTGGCTTTCCGGTGCGGCATTATCGCCACTCCGGTACGCCCGATGCCGGAAAACTGGCGGGCGTGGAACTTCAGCGCCCAGTACGACTCATTTGTCGGCAAACGGCGCGGCACTCACCTGATCTACTGGCCCGATTACTGGGGCGAACAGGTATTGCTCGATGCCAACCCCGAACGTGCCACCAAAAAAGAGCGCAACGCCGCCAAAATCAAACTTGACCACGCCGAAAACCGCAAAGTCATCCCCTACTGGGATCACCGTCACGTCGGTATCCGCAAAGAAAACGTCGTCAACGGCGATGAGCAGTATGTCCGGGAAAACTGGGGCACCATCCCCCAGCGTCCGCCCAGCGGCGGCATCCGGGAGTATCTGCGGGTGGCTTCCAGCAGTCCTTACGCCGACTTCCTCGCCCGCTGTGTCTATGAATACAGCAAAATCATGGGAACGATCGACGGAGTTTACATTGATGAAATGGAGCCGACTCCCAATGCCCGTGCCGCTACCGGCGGCGGTTATGAGAGTATTGACGGCAGCCGCAGATTGACTTTCGGTCTGTACAGCGACCGTGACATGTACCGCCGGCTCGATGCGGTGGTACGAGCCCAGAATAACGGGGAAATGCCGATGAATATCGCCCATTGTTCCGGTACGCACATGATGGAGATCCTCTCGCATTTCCCGATTTTCCTGACTGCGGAACACCTCTATTCCGGTTATTTTCCGGACAATAAAGAGTTGATCCCGCCGGAGCATGACCGTCTTTATTACTACAGTTACGCCCTGCCGATGGATCGGGTCAGGACGGAATTTTACCACCGGCCGTGGGGTGCAGTGATGGTCTTTCTGCCCTGTCTGAAAAATCAGCGTGACATCATGACCAGAGTCGAACCGACTCGTGACCTGTTGAGCCGGGTCATGCACGCCGATATCCTGTTCTGGCCGCTGTGGTGCAATGCCCAGGAAATCTACAAAGTTGAGGATTTCCGCCGCAAATGGGACATCGGCAATAAAGCAGTCAGATTCATCCCCTACTGGGAGAATAAAGAAGTGACCTCCGCCACGCCGGACAGCTGCATCAGTTATTATGACAAAAACGGCGAAAAACTTGCCATTGTCAGCAATCTGGCACGCAAAAATCAGACCGTGAACGTCAAACTTCCCGCCGGTACGACTGCGGTCATCAACGCTGAAACTGAACAGCCGCTGGCGATCGAAAACGGCTCCGTCAATATTCAAATGAAGCGCAACGATTACTGCGCACTGATAATCAAAAGGTAACAACGATCATGGCAAAGAAAAATTGGAAAATCCAGGAAGTCGAGGACTTCGTGATCTTTATGGCATCCGACGACATCATTGATGAGGTCAACGCCAAATATCTTGAAGCCAACTCCGCCAACGAAAAATATATTGCTGCACACCCGGCGGCAAAGGTGACACTGCCGGTCACCGGGACATTCATCTGCGCCCAGCCGCCGAACTACCGTGGCCTGCCGATGCTGCACGCCACGGAGGAGCAGTGGGCGGAAAAATTCCGGCTGCTCAAAAGTCTGGGCGTGGACACCGTGATCTATCAGGCGGCGGTCTGGAACGAGCTGGAAACGGTCTATTATCCGAGCAAACGTTTCGCCCGCTACCGCAAATTTGATTCGCTGGGCAAAGTGCTGTCGGCGGCTGAAGAGGTCGGTTTGACCGTCTACCTCGGCGGTTACGGTTCCGTCGCCGGCTGGTGCATGGGCAAAGACCCGGCATTTGTGCAGAATGAAAAAGACAACCACTTCGCAGTGCAGGATGAGTTGTTTTCGCTCTACGGCGGCAGATTCAAAGGCATCTATTTCGCTCCGGAAACCGCCTATCGGGGCGAACGTGACCTCTATGCGGAACAGGCGCTGAACTCCATTTACTGCGACTTCTGCGACCGGCTGAAATCTCTGCATCCGGATTGTGAGATCCTGATGTCACCTGCCACCAAGTATTACGAGGGCAAACTCGATGAGATGATCGAATCGTGGAACGTGATCCTCGACGGGGTGAAACTTGACATCATGGCACCGCAGGACTCCATCGGCTGCTGCGGCAATACGCTGGAGTATCAGCAGATCATGTTTCAGGTCTGGAAAAAAATCTGCGAACCCCGCAATATCCGCTTCTGGAGCAACGTGGAACTCTTTGAAAACATCAAACTGCCGGGCATCGACCATGCGAAACCCGCCGATCCCCGCCGCATCGCCCACCAGATGGCAAATGCCGCCGCCGTGGCGGAAAAACTCATCTCCTGGGAAATGCTCTACTACACCGATGACACTTCCGGACCGGGGGCGGCGAAACTGCGGGAATTTTTCCGGCAGAGTTACGAGGCATACACCGGGAAATAATCATGAAATACGAGTTTATATCCCGCTATCTGGACGCTCCGTTTGTCCCCGGCCGGGCATTGGATATATTTGTCCCGGAAAAAATCACGCAGGAAACGGCGGTATTTTTCATCCACGGCGGCGGCTGGAGCAGCGGCAGCCGGACACTTTATCACCGGATCATGGAGCAGTTGAATGAGGCGGGCTATCTGTGTGCCACGACCGATTACCGGCTGGCAAATCCGGTGCGCCCTGCCCCGGGCAGCGGGATTTCGGCGGTGGAGCAGCTGCAGGATTGCCGGGAAGCATACGACGTGCTGATAACGTATTTGAAAGAGCATGACCTGCCCTTGAAAACTGCAGTTTTCGGAGCGTCTGCCGGGGCGCATCTGGCATCATTGCTGGGGTGTGCCGCCCCGGGAGCGTGCGGTGAAACGGTCAAACTTGCCAATGGCTGGGTCAAACCGTCGAAACTGATCCTGCAATCAGTCCCGGTGACACTGGAGCCGTGGGCGGAAATTTTCCCGCCGATCGCCGCTTCGATCCGGGATTGTGCCTGCGGCGGGGTGAGTTATGAGCAGGATCCGGAGTTGTACCGGCGATTGTCGATGACCAGTTATCCCGGTGCCGACGCTCCGCAATGCTTTTATATGGAAGCGGGCAATGAACACATGTTTCCGGCGGAATTATCCTTTGCCGCGGCGCAAAAACAGCATGATTGCGGCGGGGCTCCGGTTTGGAAACAGTATCACGGTGCCGAACACGGATTTTTCTATGACCTCAGCCGTGAAGTCCAGCAGCGGGCGTGGACGGATATGCTGAAGTTTCTCAACGATGATCCGGTTTCAGGGGCGGAACAGCTGTAAAGGAAAAAATATCGTAAATTATTCAAAAAGAAGTGGTTTTTGCCGCATTTTTGCAGTATATTATTAAGTGATTGATCGTACTTAACTAATTGAAAGGTAAATTGTTCCATGGCAGATGAAATTACAACCCCCACCGTCGGGATCTTTGCCGGAGGCAAAACCGAAGTCACCGTCAACGGTATCATTTATACCGGAACTTCGTGTTCATCCATCAGTAACGCGTATAAAAACGATATTGCCGTCGTGCAGGATCGTACCATCACCGGACGGACGGCACTGCGTACCGCCAATCACACGTTGATCATGGATAATGTCACCGCCAACGGCTGTACCGGCGGCAACGGCGGTTTGTTTATCAATGACAGCACTGGTCTGGGCAACACCGTTGAGGTGTATAATACCACGATCAGCGACTGCGGCAACGGTCTATACGGCGGAGTGGTCTACTCCAACACTGACAGTACCTTTACTTTCAATAATACCGTGTTTTCACGCAATATCGCCCAAAATGGCGGCGGGGCGTTTTATCTGACCGGCAATTCCGAATCCCATGCGGTATTGACGCTGACCGATGTGCAGTTCATCGGCAATGCCGCATTCAACATCGGCGGTGCGCTGAATATTTACAACAGCGAACTGAATGTTTCCAATGCGCTGTTTTCCGGCAACCTCGCCGGCAACGGTGCGGCGGTTTATCTTGACGGCAGCGTATGCGATGCGGAAATCACCGACACCTGGTTTGACGGCAATACTGCCAACGGCAACGGTGCGGCGATCTATACAAGGCACGGCACGCATACTTTCAGCGGCTTGACGTTCACCGGCAATACCGCCGTAGGCACCACCGATAACCCGGATGGTCTGGGCAATGCGATTTACAACGCCAGTGCCACATTGACCATCGACGGGGCAACATTCGGCAAAAATCAGACCATTTACAGCAACAAAAATATCACTTTCAAAGGCGAGATTTTCCTGTGTGATGCGTGGCAGGGCAGCGGCACTTATACTGTGGACGGTGCGAAACTGATTTTCAACAACGACAGCGCACTGGATTTCGGAACCTTCACCATCGGCACCAACGGCTTGACCGGAGTGGTTTTCAACGGCGAAGTGGTGACATTTGACGGTTTAAATTTGAGTGATTCCGCCGTCGTGATCAATGGCGAAAGACGTGCCGGACTGATCGCCGCCGGGATCACCCTCGGCAGTGACCAGCAGGTCGTCTGGTACGATGTCGA
>SUVU01000084.1 GCA_015061865.1 Lentisphaerota bacterium | reverse complement strand
TTCGCGCCTTGCTTCTGCGCCGGTACGGTCGAGTACGGTAGTACACTCCCGCACCGTACTCGGCGCAAAACACGACATTGCCGCCCGCTGCATCCACCGGGTGCAATCAAATCGTTTTATGTTTTTGCCCAATCATAATGTAAGTGATATATTCTAGGTGTCGCCATAAAATGTGTTCATTCGCTCTTGTATGTATGTTTCACAAAATTTGGGACATTACCTTTTTTTACGCCGCCGCCGACATAAAAAACGCCCGGAGGGGCGCTCCGGGCGGTGGGGTTGGTGATTCTTATTTGGTGATGGCGATGATGTATTTACCATCCTTATCAGCATCACTGCGGGTCAGAGTGTAATCTCCGATCGCCATTACGTCGTCTATCCATTCGCTTCCTTCAATGCCGTTGACGGCGAATTTGGCGTTGTTGAAGTCGCTGATACCGGCGACCGCCGTCCAGTTGGCTTCGCCGTCGGCGATGAAGTCAAATATGGTCACACCAGCGGTTTCACCGTTTTCAAGGCGGTTGCCGAGGTAGAAAGCGTCGTTCGCCGTGAGCATGCAACCCTCTTTGATGACGAATTTGTCCACATAGTCGATCAAATCGGCGGTCAGGTCGGAAAGGACGTTGACCACGGTATGTAGAGCATTGTCCACCCCGGCGCTGCTGACGCCGGAAAGACGCTTCATACCGGTATTACTGTTGTAATTCAGCGTGACGGTGTCGGAAACACTGCTGTATCCGTAACGGCCACTCATAAAGACCGTATTGACCAGGGCATCATTTTCGATGGTGATGGTGGTGCTACCGACAGTGGTGGTGCCGTCAGCGTTGGCACCGCCGCCGTAGAGGTAATCAACCGTGCCGCCGGAGATGATGACGTTGGCACTCTCGACGGAACTGACCGCGCCTTTTTCCGCCCAGCCGCCGGCGTAAATGCGGCTGTGACTGCCGTCAGTGACAGTGATATTGACTTCGGTAACGCTGGCGTTACCGTTCTGGCGGGCATGCACGCCGCCGTACAGGTTGCCGCCGACCGTACCGCTGGTCAGGTTGACGTTGACTTCACCGACCGTCATCTGGGCTTCATCTGCAGCTTCCGAATCTCCTGCGTTACCATAGAGGTAACCGCCGGCATAAACTTTGCCTGCGATATCGGCAAGATCACTGATATTCAGCTCGACACTGCCGATATTGGCACCGTCAAAGCCGTCATCATCGGCGTTGGCATACGCGCCGCCGACCAGAGCGTTGGAGATCGCACCGCCTTTGATGGTGGTGAGCAGATTATCTGCCGCCGTGGTCTTATTGGAGATGAAATTTTCAGCCGTACCGGAAGTAATCAGGTTGTTTGCCGTACCGGTAACGGTTTTTTCATCTTCCAGAGCAATCTCTGCCATTTTGGTAAGGATGAGTTTGTTGTCGCTGACTTTGAGCATCAACTCTTTATTATCCAGCGTGTATGCGCCGATCGCCGCAACTCCGGTGGCAATCGTAACATCACTGCCGTCATACAGTGCGCTGTTGACGGTGATATTGACCGCACTCAAATCGACCGCATTGGTAAACACGGTGTCTTTGGCAATGACATACGTTCCGTCACCGCCAAGTGCCGCATTGAGCGTAATATTGCCGCCGAATGTCAGCGTACCGGCAGCGGCGTTATAAATCGTATCGGTAGCGGTTTTGAATTCGGAGTCGGTCACCGTAATACTGCCGTTATTGTAGATCGCACCGCCGCTGTTGATGGCGGTATTGGAATCGAACACACAACCGTCAATGGTGATCGTCATATTGACAGCCGCATAGATCGCACCGCCGTTACTGCCGGTGTTGCCGGTAAAGGTCGTCGCAGAAATCGCCGCCGTCCGGGCGTCACTTCCGTGATACAGGTAAAACGCACCGCCGTTGGAGCCTTTGTTTTTCTCAAACTGGCTGTTGGTAATGGTCATATTGCCGCGGCAGTGGATGCCGCCGCCGTTGCTTTTGCCCTCGTTGTCGTGGATATTGACGTTATCCAATACCGACGTACCGCCGCCGGCGTAAATCGCGCCGCCGTAATTACCGGTATTGCCGGTGAATTCCACATCGGTGAGATTCGCCGTGCCGGAGTAAATGCCCAGAGCCGCACCGTCTTTGTATTTATTGTCCTGCCCCAAACCGAGGTTGCGGTCAAACAGCGAATCGGTAATGGTAATAACCCCATTGGAGTAGACTGCCGCCCCGCCGGACTGATTACAGGAGAAAGTGGCGCCGGTAACATCGGCAACTGTCCCGGTACTCTGATTGAATATCGCCGCACCGATTCCGGAGCAGACATTTTGAGTGAACAGCGTACCTTTGCCGTTTTCAGTACGGTCAATGGTCAAAGAACCGCCATTGTAGTTCCAGAGGTTTCCGGCACGATCACCCAGCAAAGTGTTGTTGGAGAAAGTTCCGCCGTAAATTTTCACCGTGGCATTATCCGTAGTTTTGCAGACCAAGCCGTAAGAATCTTTATTGCCACTGGCTCCGTCAGTTTTGCTCAAACCGGAAGCCACGATGTCGTTGAAAACAACCGTTTTGCCGGAACCGACCTCCAAACGGCCGCCGGTAAAATTGCCGCCATTCATCACCGCCACAGTTTTTGCCGCCATGGCATCGTGGATGGTGGCATAATTCTCACCGCTGTAATAAACACCATCGACTTTGACAACTTTGGACTTGCCGACCTCGATCGACGGATCGCAAAGTGCCGCCTGGGTGCTGGTATCGGTGACGGTCAAAGTCAATTTATTATCCGCATAACCGAATTCCGATTTCAGGTAGGGGGCTTTGGTATTCTGGGTCAACGAAATATTATTCTTATCCAAACCGCCGGCATTTTCAGCAATGGTATAGGTCCCCGCAGTCATGTAGTCCGTGGCATCAATGGTCACATTGATACCGGTAAACAGCTGGTCTTTGGCAAAAGTAACTTTTTTACTGCCGGTGAAATTCATCGTCGCACCGCCGGCAAAAGTCAAGCCGCTGATACTGATTTCGGAATCATTGTCAAAGGTAAATTTCGTATCATCTGCCACATTGACGATCGCATAACCGTGAATTTTGCCATTGACAGTATTATTACCGGCAAAGTTAAAGATCACCTGCTTGGTACCGCTGTTGGCATAAATCGTATCCGACACCGTCAAAAATTTACAATCAGTAAAATTAACCGTCGTCGTATAAGTAGAATTTCCGGCACTGTACAAAGCTCCGCCGTTGTTACCTATGTTTTCTTCAAAAGTACATCCGGTCAGGGTTACTTCTCTATCCAGATTAGTGTGGTAAATTCGGAGCGCACCGCCGTTACTGCTGGTATTGCCCCCGAAATAGCAATTCTTAAATTCAGACGCGGCACACCTTATGTAAGCTGCCCCGCCGGAAGAAGTCGTCATGTTATCAATAAAATACGTATCGGTGGCGGTCACTCCCGCCGCAGATTCTGCCAGATATACCGCCCCGCCGTCGGTAGCAGTATTGCCGGTAAAAGTACAACCGTTAAAGGTCAGTTCGCCGTCACTTTGAGCGTTGAACACCGCTCCGGAAGCGGAAATACTGATAACGCCATCATCGACTTTACCGCCGAGGTTGTAACTGAACAAAGTATCGGTAAAAACGTTCCCGGCGGAGTTTGCATAAAACATGGAACCGCTGCCGATGTTTTCAGTAAAAGTACATCCAGTGACATTCAAATATCCTTTGGCGTTCCAAATCAGATAACCGCTGCCGGTTCTGGTGGAGTTACCGGAGAAGACCACGTCATTCAAATCAGCGTGTTTATTGCCGGAAACGTAAATGATACCGCGGGCGGAGTTGCTCGAACTCCCCATACCGGTCATAATACAATCGGAAACCGAGGTATTGTCCATATACAAATAGCCGTCTACCATGTGCAGACCGCCACCGGTACCGGTACCGCTGAAAGCAAATATTCCGCCGGAAATTTTCGTATCTTTATACGCCAGTTTTTGCGAGGATCCGATCGTGTGTTTCAAAGGCGGATTGGTGATCTCACTGCCGACAATAACGGTGACATTGGGATAAGTTCCCAAATCAGCGACCGTGCCGCCGTAACTGCCGGTGAAACTCTGTCCGGCGACCAGTACGCCGTTTTCGGTCAAACTGTTTCCAAGATCTGCCGGGGCGAAAAAAGTAGCTCCGCTAATGATATCAGCCATAACTGCATCTCCTTTTTTCAGATGGCGGAAGTTGCCACCTTAACATGTTAAGTATTTTGTTTTCTCTATTCGTTACATATTATACCACAAACAATTGCATTTGTCAAGAGCTGACGGTACAAAAAATTATCACCTCCCGACCAAGCGGGAAGTTGAGGAGCGAGTCCGTCTTCGCTGTACTGCGCCGCAACAAGCCGGGCGCGTGGCGGCGCAACCCCGCTAAATATCCGCCTGTTTTTCCAGCATAAAGCCGTAAGTCATTCCCGGCTGAGCCGCCCACCGGGGGCGGGCAGGATCAAACGTCACTTGCGGTCCCAGTATCTGTCTGACCCGGGTTCCGCCGGGGATATGCAGTACTTTTCTGCCGCCGGTCACCGCATGAAGCACGATGATATCATTGCCCGCATGGATTATATCATTGCCCGACTGATAAATATGCACCCCCGCTTGGCGGAACATCTGCCGCAACGCCACCTCTTCAGGAACCAGTGCCGCTGAAAAATAATCCATCCGGGAGCCGTTTTTGCGCCCGACCACACTCGGAAACTGCCCGGATTTTGCCACCACAGTATCAAAACCGTCTGCCGGACGGAAATTCAGTCCCGTCGTCAGAAACGCCGGACGGCTGCTGCCGCCGTATTCAGCGGTGCTTTCCCAATCGACCGGCCACTTCTGATCGATCCGGGTCACTTTGATCCCGGTCATTCCGGCAATGCCCGCCGGATCGACTTTCTGTCCCGGTTTCAACACGCCCGGAGCGTAAAACCAGAGCGCATGAGCGTTTTCTTTTGCCAAACGACTTTTCAACGCCGCCCGCTGCATATCGTCCAATTCAAACATATCCAGGAAAATATAAAACTTATGCGGCGGCACTTTGCCGTCAGCAAGCAGGTCACTCAACAACACCTGCCGGTACGATGCCCCCGTTTTGGGCAGAATCCGGGCAGTTTCCCGCAGCAATGCCCGGTAAACACCGTCACCCTCGTTATTAGTCGTACGCAACGGCGAATTTTCACTGTTGACCACACAAACATCCGGCACGGTCAACCCCGCAGGCTGTTCCGGCAGTGAACGGTAAAGTTTCAGCAGTTTGCCGACGTGCCGGTACTGCAATGGTTCACGGAACCATCTTTCATGCAGTTCCATCCAGTGCCCCCCTGCCCCGCGGGTCAATGCCAGACCGAAACCTTTATCCAGCAGACTCAACGTCGTTGCCGGAGTATCCGCCGCCCCGTTATGCAGCTGTCCGGGCATATATTCCGTATAAGTACGGTAGTCAAACTCCATCACCGGAATACCGCCGTTTATGGTGATCGCTTCCGGAGTCTGCATAATTCCGTCCGGATCGCCCGGATAGCGGAAACCGTAAAGTGTCGGGGCGAAAAACAGATCGCAATCGCCGCTGGAAACGACCTCATTCAGCCGCAAATGTCCACCGCTTTGATAATAATGAAACATCCCACCGAGCATGGTATGGTAACCGTAATATGCGCCGCTGAGCAATTTGCGGTCGGTCTCTTTTTTGACCAGTCCGGCAAATGTGCGGATCGCATTGGAACAACAAAAACTGCGGTAATCCCAGTAGTCACTGATTTTACGGCTTTTGACCGGATCCAGAAATATGCCTTCATCCCGGACACCCCATGTTTCCGGGCGCGGCACCGTCGGTTCATAGGGGATTTTATTACCGTATTTGGCGGCGAGAAACCTGGCAAACGACTCATGATCCGCCGGAGCATCACCGAGATGGATATGCCCGGTAGGCAACCCGTAAGGATGACTTGCCCACATCCATTCGGCAGTCTGACCGTCGGAAAATACGATGCCGATGACATTTTTGGCATTACCGGTCGCCCGCAGATGTTCGATGAGTGCTTTGATACCGGTTTGGGCATCGGCGACCCACTTCAGCGAGCCAAGCGTCTGGAAGTAATTATGGTAGCGGCGATGTTTGCTGAACCACTTGATACGATCGCCGGGATTGGCGTCAAGCCACCATTCGGGCATATAAGTTTTGCAGGTGATGATCACATGGGCATCGGGCATTTTACTGCGGATTACCGCCAGCGCAAAATCCAGTGTCGAGAAATCAAATTTATCCGGTGCTTTCCAGAAATCCTGCAAGCCGTACCACGCCCGCACGATATTGCTTCCGGCTTTGGCGGCATTGACCACAAAATGTGCTTTCTGCATCGGCGCACCGATGAAACTGGACGGCAAATCAAAGTAAAACGGCGCCAGTTTTCTGCCGTTGACCTCAAAATACGGACGGCTGCCCGCTCCGACCAGTTTTACCGTGGGAAAATCGGTACGCTCCTGACGGCGCGGCGTCATGGCGCAACCAACGGAACCGGCAAGTGAGAAATATTCCGGGATCAGCCGGATGGTGAAATCCTTCCCTTTCATCCCCGCAGTCAGTCCGGAGTCAAAATTCATTTTTACTTTATTCCACTTTCCGGCCTGCCACTTCCCGGAACGGGGCGAAATTTCCACCCCCAGCTGCCGTTTCGCTCCGGTATCAGAAGTGACCTCCACCATCACCTGACCGTAATCCGGCACAGCTCCGGCGGGGTTGATCTCAAACCCCTGCTCCGTGAAATTGCGCAGTTCAGCGGCAGTGCGCCGCCCGATGTACACACACTCCACCCGGTCGCCCCAGATGCCGCGCGGCGGCATGCACAACTCCACCGCCGCACCGGTTTTGCCATTGTACGCCCAGCGCCACTGCCGGTCACTGCGGAGCGTGAAAACTTCACCGTTTTCCAATTCCGCATAGAGTTCCAGCAGCAATCCGGCGGCGGAACCGTGATTATCCACCTCGATCGTGAATTTGTTTTTTCCCGCTTTCAGCATTTTGGAAATATCCACCCGGTCGCAGTGGGAAAAGAGGCTTTTTTTGCCGAATTTATGACCATTCAAATCCACCCCGGCGGCATCGTCGGCAGTATAACGGATCTCGGCACGCTTCACCGCCGCCGGCACGGTAAATTCCCGGGTAAACAGCACTTTGCCGATCGGGGAATTAGTGACCGCCCACCAGATCCACGATGCCTGCCAATTGACCTCCTGCGGATTGCCGAAAAAGGGGACTTCATCGCAGAGCAATACCGGATAACCACCGCTTTTGCCGTATTCCGCAACGGCAGAAACCGTTTCATCCGGCGCAGTGAACTGCAACTTTTCCACTCCGGAACGCAAAATTTGCGTTTGCAGCAGTTTGCCGTTCACATCCAGCATTTTCACCGTCACGTCAGCGGCAAATCCGCCCCGGCGGGCAAGCGTATATTTCGCGCCGGGATGGATGCGCTCGACCGGCTTCACCCCGGAAACTGCGGCATCGGGAATGATATTGGCTTCAGCAAGCGCCCGGACACCAAAAAGATGAAACCGGGTTTTGGAGTGGACATTGCTGTTAAAAGAAATTCCGGTAATGCGCCCCCGCCACGCCGGTTGATGGTTGAAAAAAAATGAAACCGTCCGTTTTTCGCCGGACGGGATATTGGTTCGCATCAGCGAACCGGAAAATGTTTTGCCGTTGTATTCCCCGGTAAAATTCAGATTCAACATGCCGCCTTCCGGGTGCATGGCAATATCCACTTCCACTCCGGCGATCGCAGCGGCATCCCAGTTGAGTGCCGGACTGACGATCCGGGTGGCGGGTTTGGCGACCCCGGTAAAACCATCAGCGTTTTTTTCAACGCTCACCGCATTTTGAACCCTCCAGAACTCGGTTATTTCCCGGCTGTTAAAGGCTTTTTTTTTAGGGTCTTGCGGCGGCAGTTCCCGCAGCCGGAGATTTTTATAGACGACTTTGCCTTTGCCGAAAATCACCAGATAAACCGAAAGTTTTTTCTCATCTGAACGGGCGGTGAAACGGAGAACGGCTCTGCCGCTTTTTGTCATGACTTTCACCGGATAAGGGCGACGTTTGCTTCCGGGCATGGAGACCATCAATCTGCCGACCGCACCGGAACCGACCTCCATATCACAGGATACTTCATAACTTCTGCCCGGAACCAGCGGAAGCTGGATCGGCAATCCGGCGATCATAAACCCGGCATCGTTGAGTTTTTCCAATGTCAGGACATTATTTTTATTGGTCAGCGTGCCCTCGGCACCTTTGTGTTTGTCAAGCCGGGTGCCGAATTTCAGCACTTGCGCAGATGATTTGGGTGCATTGGCGGCAGACTTCGCCGCGACTTCCCGCAGCCGGGGATTTTTATAAACGACTTTGCCTTTACCGAAAATCACCATGTAAACCGAGAGTTTTTTCTCGTCAGGACGGGCGGTGAAACGGAGAACGGCTCTGCCGCTTTTTGCCATAACTTTCACCGGATAGGGGCGACGTTTGCTTCCGGGCATGGAGACCATCAATCTGCCGACCGCACCGGAACCGACCTCCATATCGCAGGATACTTCATAACTTCTGCCCGGAACCAGCGGGAAATTGACCGGCAATCCGGCGATCATAAATCCGGCATCATTGAGTTTTTCCAATGTCAGGACATTATTTTTATTGGTCAGCGTACCCTCGGCGCCTTTGTGTTTGTCAAGCCGGGTGCCGAATTTCAATATCATACCGGATGATTTTGCCATTTGTTCAGATTGCACATTGCCATTCAAGTACGCCGCCGTCAGCACCAGCGGCAATACCGCCAACAGACACAAAAACTTTTTCATATAATGTTACTCCTTATAAGTAAAATTGCGATAACAATATTTCTGAAAAAACGGATCATGCTTTTTATTTGTTCTGCCGTAAGTCATGTCATTCGGCACTTCCAGAAACCGGACGCTGCCGTCGTGAAACGAGGCATTCATACCTTTCTGATGGCGGGCGTCGAGATGCCCGATCGCTTCACCGGTAAGTGTAAAACAGGGCAAGCCTGCCAGAGTCTGACCTGCCGGCCAGACCGCTTCACCGGTAACCATCAGCCGCGAGGGATTTTTTTCCTGACCGGGTTTGAGGGAATTGGGGGCCTGAAAACCCCGCTGGGCATTGTTCCAGGAAATCGGATAGGTCGGCACATTACCGACATAATCATCGCCCACTCCAGGGATATTATATGCGTAACTGCCGACCCGGCAGTACCATTCCGTATTTTTGATCTTGTAATTTTTAGGATTGATCGACAACACCTGTTCGGCACGAT
>SUVU01000083.1 GCA_015061865.1 Lentisphaerota bacterium | reverse complement strand
CAATCCCGGTTTTATGCCTGCGTTTATACGGATGTACGGCAAAAAAGAATCTCTGGCGTACTTCAAAGCGTTGGATGGCCGGGGCAGTGCCGGGCCGAAAATGGATTATCTGGTCAACACTCCCCCCGGCAGTTGGGAACGCAAAATCTGCCGTTTGCAGGTCAATAATTCCACCGGTACGGCAATAACTCCGGCAATCATCGTAGCCGGGCCGCCGTCAGAGAGTATCTGGGATGATTGGAAAATCGAGGATCTCAAAGGTGCATTGAAAAACTGGCAGAAATATATTAAAAGTCTGGATGCCGTCAAACAGCCGGATGAGATGGTTTCAGAGGCTGAATTTGATGCCGCATTGGCAAAAGATATTGACCATACGGCGAAAATTATGACCCGGGACGGCATTGCCAGATTGTATATTGACGGCAGAGAGGAAATTCCGGTATTGTTCAAAGATTCTACCAAAAAGCTGACCGATAAAATCGTTTCCGGTGCGCCGATCCAGAATGCCGGGGTGAAAATCCGGGCGATCACGCTCCGGCTGGGCAATTCTCCGAAACAATACGGTCCGTGGACGAAAGATGGTTTTGACGTCGCAGCTGCAGTGAAATTTATCCGCGACCGGATGCGTGGATCAAATGAAAGCGTGTTTTTGATTTCTCTGCTCTGCCACGCTTATCCGGAGTTTACTCAGGAGCATCCGGAAGAAATTTGGATCGACCCCAAAGGCAGAAAGGTTTACGGTCATAATGTTCATGCACATTACTGGCTGGATCAGCCGATGGATTCCAACCGCCATTGGTACTGGGTTTCCATGCACTCGCTGGTGTGGCGAGAAGCGGTCAAAAAACAGATTGGCATTTTGATTGACGAATTGAAGCGTACCGGTTTGAGCAAGCGGATCGTTGGTGTTCACATCGGCGGTTTTCACGATCAGCAGTTCGCCACGCGGCACATGGACATCAGCAAACCTGCGGTAGAGGGCTTCCGCCGTTATTTGAAACGCAAATATGGAACAATAGAGGCTCTGGAAAAAGCGTGGGGCAGAAAAGGTTTGAACTTCGACACTGTTACAGCTCCGCAATTCGGCAATAAAGAATTTTTCGTTCCCGGTCAGGATCAGGACAAAATCGACTTTTACGATTTCCAGAAAACCGGGCCGTTTGCGGCGCAGGAGGATATTGCCGCATTTGCCAAAAAACGTCTGGGCAAAGATGTCATCGCCGTCAGATGGTGCATGGAGGCTTTTGGCGGCACGCTCGGCAGTGCGCTGGATATAACGGCATTTGTCAACTCTAAAGTCATTGATATTCTCTGCGCCCAGCCCAATTATCCGACCCGCAGTCCCGGACTTCCCAATGAAGTGCGGCTGCCGCTGGCAAGTTTTCATTTGAATAACAAAATCTTTATTGATGAATTTGACCTGCGTACTTACGGCAAAATCAGCAACAGTGAAACTGAAATGCGGGTGCTGGGGTTGAGTCAGGCGCTGGATCATCCGATGTGGCAGAGTATCCATCATAAACTTGCCGGTAAAATGATTGCCGGTGAGATGGGGTACTGGTATTTTGACATGGCTGGCGGCTGGTTCAATCCGCCGGAAATCCTGCATGATATTTCGCAAGTCAATAAAATCCGCCGCCTGCTGAATACCCGCAGTGCCGAACCGTGGACGCCGCCGATGGTATTGGTCGTTGACGAGGAGGGATTGAAACTCCGCAATATTCCGCACTCTCACTATTGTTTTGATCAGATCCGTCTGACCGGCAAGCAAAATGAGATGCTCAGTGCCTCCGCAGTTCCGTATGAGTTGCGGTTGCTGGATGATTTTCTGAAAAATCCGGAGCTGGGAAAGCAGTATAAAGTGGTGATTTTTTCCGGAATGTATCACATTGATGCCAAACGCAAAGCATTGATCGAATCTTTGCAGCAGGACGGCAGGACATTGGTCTATCTCGCCGGTACCGGGGCATTGGGCGGCGGAGAAGTCACCGGATTTGAGTGGAAAAATCTTTCCCGGGGCAAAATCACTCATGAGATCGTTCCGGCTGACGGCGTGACGATGAATATGCTTTCGGCGATCTATAATGAACAGTTGACGAAAATGATGGGAATGAAGTTAGGCGGCGATTATCACTGCCCGACCCGGTATTCAGTCGCCGAAAATGACGGCGTGAAAGTCTGGTCACGGTTCAAAGCTGATAAGCAGCCCGCAGTTGCGACGAAAAAACTTCACAATTCGTTGGCGGTTGCCGTGGGTTCTCCTGCCGCATTGACCCCGGAATTTGTGAATTATCTGGCGGTGAAATCCGGCGCTTATGTGCCGTCCAAACCGGGATTGCAGATCAATATGAATCGTAAATTCATGTCAGTTCACGCTCTTATCCCCGGCAAATATCAGATCGAATTACCGTTTGCCTGCCAGTTGCGGAATTTGAAAAGCGGAAAAATAGAGAAGTGCAATGGTAAGACATTTATTCTTGATGCTGAAGCAGGATCGAGTTACTGGTTCGCATTGGAAAAACATGGAGAAAACATTGACCCAGATATTTACAAAGAAAGGAAACCGGTCATGAAAAAGCAATTGGTAACATTGGGTGCTGCATTGACGTTGAGTGCGGGAGCCGCTAACTTGTTCCCCGCCGGGAACTTTGACGGTGGTGCGGCTGGATGGAGAAGTTTTGACAGAAACTTCAAAAATTTCTACAAAGTTGAAAACGGCGTGATGAACATTGTCGGCAATGACAGTTACACCGAACGTATTGCCGCATATTATCCGCTGGATATCAAACTTGAAGCCGGCAAAAAATATGTTGTTCGTGCAGATGTTAAATCCAATGTCGCTTCACCGGATAACAAGCGGGTGGAGGTGGTTATCCGCTATGTCAACAGCAATGGCAGGACAATCTCTTACCGCGGCGTGAATATCGTGCTGGGCAATCCGGAGTTCAGGGAATTCAGCAACGCTTGTGTTACTCCTGCCGGAACGGAAAAAGTACAGCTTTATGTGCAGGCAAAAGGTTTGACTTCTGCAGACAGTGTGACGATCGATAATATCAAAATCCTGCCTTTTGAAGAGCTGCAGGCAGCTCCCGGCAATCTGGTCAAAAATGGCGATTTTGAATACGCCCTGCTGGAACCGTGGTATACTTCCCGGGGCAGAATCAAAAATCAATATTGCTACGTCGTAAATGATGGTGACAACCGGGTGCTGACTCTTACCGGAGATAAGAAATATACGTCTGTATCTCTGATTCAGAAAATTCAGCGTTTGGATATCAATAAAAAATACACCGTGACGGCGAGAGTCAAAGTGGTCAATGTGAAACCTGACCTGAAAAAAAGATTCCAGATCCGGGTACGCAGTGCCGGTGAAAAAAATAAATCTCTCACCTACGCCGAGCGTTCCGTCAAACCGGTGAATGGCGATTGGCAGGAGGTGAAATTTACCTTTACTCCGCATCCGAAATCTATTGCCAATCAGGTTTATCTCTGCGTAGTCGGATTTGAAGCCGGTGATGCGGTGCTGTTTGATGATGTCGTTTTGACACAGGCAGAGTAAAAAGGATCAATTATGAAAAAAACGATTTTTGCAGTCGCCACGATCGTGGCGACTGCGGTTGTGATGGCGGCAGAGCCGGTATTTACGCACAATGTGACTTCAGAAAAGAAACCGTGGACACATGAGAATTTTCTCAATGATCCGGATGAATTTTCGTTTGTGATCATCCCTGACCGTGCCGGTGGGGAACGGCGGGGAGTTTTTCCTGCTGCGATCAAAAAAGCCAATATGCTCCGTCCGGAATTCATTATGACTGTCGGCGATCTGATCGACGGGATGTTGAAAAAAGACCGGCAGACTCATGATTACCTGCGCAAGCAGTGGAAAGAGTTGAAAAGTTTCACCGCCACTTCTGAGGCACCGTTTTTTTATGTGGTCGGCAACCACGATATCGGTCGTACCCGTCCGGGCTTTCCCCGTGCCAATGAGACCACCCGGGAAGTCTGGGAGGAAAATTGCGGTAAACAGACTTATTACAGTTTTGTTTATAAAAACGTCCTGTTTCTCTGTTTGAATACGATGTCCGGCAGCGACAGCCGGAAACCGCAGTGTGCCATTGTGCCGGAGCAGTTGGAGTGGGCGAAAAATGAATTGAAAAAACATTCGGACGTCCGTTGGACGCTGATTTTTATGCACCATCCCGGCGCTTGGAATCAGGCGGCGTTTCTGGAGCTGGAAAAAGATCTGGTCAAACGCAATTATACCGTGTTTGCCGGTGACTGGCATCATTACGTCAAATTCCGCCGTCACAACCGCAACTATTATGTGCTTGCCACTGCCGGCGGCTGCGGTTCCGGGCCGCGCGGTAAAGATAACCGCCCGTCACTGCTGGGTATGGAACATGGTGAGTTTGACCACATCGCTTATGTGACGGTCACCAAAAAAGGCCCGGTCGTCGCCAATATTCTGCTGGATGGTATTCTGCCGGATGATGTGGTGACCCATGAGACCAGTAAAAACAAGCACCGCAGAGATATGAATTTGCCGCGTATGTCTCAAAAAACTGCTCCGGCGGTCACTACCGCTGATGGCAAATGGAAAATGGAAGTACCGGAAAAATTGTTGAAAAAAGTGGTCAAAAAAAGTGCCGGTACGGTGGAAAACGGCGTTGTCCGGATTGTCGGCAACAATGAAAAACGCAACTGGGCGCGATTCAATTTGAATATGCCGTCTCCCGCCGGTAAAAAAATCCGGGTCACCGCCGAGGTGAAAAGCCATATAAATAAAGGCAAATTTCAGTTGGCTGTCCGCCGGATCAATGGCACGAAAACTCTTGCTTATGATGGACCGTATGTGACTGCCACACAGGATTGGACGAAAGTCAGCATGGTAATTCCGTTGAACCAAAAAACTGATAATCTGCAGTGTTATTTGATGGCGCTGGATATGGATGATCAATCCTGGGCGGAAGTCAGAAATCTGGTTTTTGAAGAAGTCAAGTGAGTTTCCGGCTCATTTGATGCGGTGCGGGGCAAATTGTTTCGCACCGTGTTTTTTTGAGAAAATAATTGTATGAAAATGGCAAAAAAATCCATTCCGTAAATCAATTTCAGGTGATAAATTAATAACATAGACACCAAAAATGCAGTAAATACCAATAAATCAAACCGAAAGGAGATAGAATATGAAATTATTTACTGTTTTTTCAAGTTTGCTGGCGTGCGCCGCTGTGATGGCAGCAGAGCCGTCATTCCGGCATGATGTGACTTCGGAAAAAAAGCCGTGGACGCATGAGAATTTCCGCAACGATCCGGATGAGTTTTCTTTTGCGATTATTCCGGATCGTGCCGGCAGTGAACGGCGGGGGATTTTCCCTGAGGCAATCAAAAAAGCCAATATGCTCTGTCCGGAATTCATCATGACCGTCGGTGATTTGATCGAGGGACAGATGTGGAAATCCCGTCAGGATCACGAATTTATGCGGGGGCAGTGGAAAGAGTTGAACAGCTATACCGCCACTTCTGAAGCACCGTTTTTTCATGTGGTCGGCAATCATGACATCTGCCGCACCCGGCCGGGATTTCCCCGTGCCAATGAGACCACCCGTGAGGTCTGGGAGGAAAATTGCGGTACGCATACCTGGTACAGCTTTGTTTATAAAAACGTGTTGTTCATCTGTCTGAACTCCATGTCCGGCGGTGACAGCCGGAAACCGCAAATTGCGATCACTCCGGAGCAGCTGGCATGGGCAAAAGATGTTCTGAAAAAGAATCCGGATGTCCGCTGGACGCTGATTTTTATGCACCATCCCGGCGCTTGGAATCAGGCGGCGTTTCTGGAGCTGGAAAAAGATCTGATCAAACGCAACTATACCGTGTTTGCCGGTGACTGGCACCATTACGTCAAATTCCGTCGTCACAACCGCAACTATTATGTGCTTGCCACTGCCGGCGGCTGCGGTTCCGGGCCGCGCGGCAAAGATGGCCGCCCGATGCTTAAAGGAATGGAATATGGCGAATTTGACCACATCGCTTATGTGACGATCACCAAAAAAGGTCCGGTCGTAGCCAATATACTGTTGGATGGAATTCTGCCGGATGATGTGATGACCTATGAAAAAACTAAAAACACCTACGGCGGTGATATGAATATTCCACGTTCCCAAAAACTTGCTCCGATCACAAAAACTGCTGACGGCGGCTGGAAAATGGAAGTCACTGAACTGTTGTTGAAAAAAGTTGTTAAAAAAGGTGTCGGCACGGTGGAAAACGGCGTTGTCCGGATCGTTGGCAACAATGAAAGACGCAACTGGGCGCGATTTGATTTGAATATGCCGTCGCCGGCAGGTAAAAAAATCCGGGTAACCGCCGAGGTGAGAAGCAATATCAATAAGGGTAAATTCCAGCTGGCGATCCGCCGGATTCAGGGCGCAGATAAATCGTTGGGTTATGATGGTCCGTATGTGACCGCTACGCAGGATTGGAAAAAAGTCAGTATGGTTGTTCCGCTGGACAGCAAAACTGATAATCTGCAGTGCTATTTGATGGCACTGGATATGGATGATCAATCATGGGCGGAAGTCAGAAACTTGGTCTTTGAAGAAGTCCGTTCCGGTGCCGAAGTGAGCGTACCGCAAAAAACGGCTGCTGCTGTATCGGCAAAGATTGCCAACGGCAGTTGGAAACTGGAAGTTCCTGAAATGCTGTTGAAAAAAGTTGTTAAAAAAGGTGTCGGTACGGTGGAAAACGGCGTTGCCCGGATCGTCGGCAACAATGAAAGACGCAACTGGGCGCGTTTTGATTTGAATATGCCGTCCCCTGCCGGTAAGAAAATCCGGGTCACTGCCGAGGTGAAAAGCAATATCAATAAGGGTAAATTCCAGCTGGCGATCCGCCGGATTCAGGGCGCAGATAAATCGTTGAGTTATGATGGTCCGTATGTGACCGCTACGCAGGATTGGAAAAAAGTCAGTATGGTTGTTCCGCTGGACAGCAAAACTGATAATCTGCAGTGCTATTTAATGGCGTTGGATATGGATGATCAATCATGGGCAGAGGTCAGAAACTTGGTCTTTGAAGAAGTCCGCTGAAAAACGGATAAACAAAACGCGGAGCGAAACAAATGTTTCGCTCCGCATTTTGTTTGACAATGATCATCAGATGTTGACGGTCAAGCCGTCATAGGCAACGTTGATGCCGTGCGGACGGAAAAAGTCGCAATATTCCTCGTGAGTACCGCCGCCATTGTGGGAAAAGTGGCTGGCGTAGATCACTGCATCCGGTTTGACTGCATTGATACGGCGTAATTCTGCCACCGTTTTCAGTACGGTATTCACCCCCTGATGGCTGGAATCTGCATCCGGAAAGGCGAGGCCGCAGGTACTGTCCATAATGACGAGATCTATCAGTTGACCGGCGAGCAAATCCCAAGACTCCGGCGGGAAAGAACCGCTGTCGTTGCCGATCAGTACTTTTTTGCCGCTGCGTTCAATGACATAACAAAACGGTGTGCCGCCGGGCATGTGCTTGGCATTAAGCGGCAGCAGGGAAAAGTCCGGTTCACAGACCGTTTTACCATGTTCCAGTACGACCGGAGTAAAATGCAGATCTGCCGGAGATGCGGCACCGTAACTGCTTCCGATAGTTCCCATGATTTTGGTAAAGACTTTGACCCCACCGTAGATATTGAGATTTTGCGAAACCCGACTGAAACCTTTTTTGCGGTACAGCAGTTCGTCCGGGCAGAGGTGGTCTTCATGAGGATGAGTGATGATCAGGTGGCGCAGTTTCAGATAGTCAACGCCCATCGTAATCTCCTGCCAGAATGAATCCGGGCCGAGATCGACCAGAATATCATCATCAATGGCATAAGATGCCCGCCGCCGCAAGTTTTTATCCAAATGTTTTCTGGCATGATTGCAGACCCGGCATTCACAGAATCGTGCCGGGATTCCCTCTGCGGCAGCAGTGCCTAAAAAGGTGAATTTCATGGTGTTGCTCCGTAATTTTACCGCAATTTGGCTGTCATGGTTTTGATTTCGGCATTGAATGCCTCAATTTCCTCAGCGGTGTAGGTCGTACCGTCGTAGGCACGGGGAGAGGTGAATTTGACCTTGTCGCTGCACAATGCCGCCGCCAGAGAAATATCTCCCCATTTGAGGAAGCCCGGCAGGGACATGACCGGAGTGTAAAGACAGCCCTGGATGGTGCGGTCTTTGAATGGATCAAGTTTGAATGTCACAATGGAATCTCTCCGGAACAGGTAACTTGCCGGAGCATTGACCACTTCCAATGCAAAGTCCGCTTTGCCCAGCGCCAGTGCGAAGAGAGCGCAGCATCCGGTTTCCCGGAATGCTTTAACCTTAATATCGGTTGCACGGAAAGAGCGTTTCAACATTCTGATGATCGCCAGAATATCAAATGCCCATTCGCCGGGGACGCTTCTGCCTACCCAGAGCAGCTGACGGAATATCTGGTGATATTTGCCCAGCGTGTGGATGCTGCGGGCAGTTTCGCCGGTACCGAAAAGATCGAACAAAACCACCGTGGAGCCGTCACTGCCGGCGGCGGAAATTTCGGCATCGGCAATATCATTTTTACCGTCAGTATCAAGCAAAATGGTGTATTTGCCTTTGACCGTGCCGGGTTTCATCAGAATCGGGATCAGATGGTCGCCGACTTCCAGAGCCATGCGTTCGATACCATCTTTTGCCGGATAGCGTTTCAGATTGCTTGTGGCGGGCAGCTGCCGGATGCGGAGAACTTTTGCCAGAGCATTGCGGGTGGCGGAAATTTTGAATTCCGGAGTATCCAGCATTTTCTGGCGTAATTGGGCGCCCACGATTTTACAGTGGGTTTCTGTGGAGCGCACTTCCTGCGGACGGGCATCGGGATCATCGAAAACGCAGAGTTCTTTATTCGGCGGCAGGGTGTTTTCATATTCACGCACCGGATTGCCGTTGCCAATGCCTTTTAAGTGGCAGTCGAACCAGCCGAGCAGAGCTTCACGCTGTTCATCGTGCATGCCGTGAACCCGGTTGGAGACGGTGTAGCGCAAATTGTCTGCAGCGCCGAGATGCCAGTACATTTCCTCGACCTGATGGTAGGTTTTGAGCATTTCAGCGACCGAAAAAGTGTGGTTGACATCCCAGAGGGCGTTGCCGATATTCAACGGACGCGGGGCGATCAGGGCGAGGACTCCGGCTTCTTCGGTAAAGGTCATGCCGTCAGGCAGAACTTCGCAGACGCAGTTGACGCCGTTGACGTAGGACTCAAATGAACCGACACTGACCACCGGCATTGCGGCGGCGATACGTTCATCCAGTGCCGACAACCACATGGTCTGGTTGCCGCCGCCGGAAGCTCCGGTGGCACCGATTTTGTCTTTGATAACGAACGGCAGCGATTCCAGCAGGTCAACCGCACGCATAT
>SUVU01000082.1 GCA_015061865.1 Lentisphaerota bacterium | reverse complement strand
GCGGGCACTTTCGCGCCTTGCTTCTGTGCCGGTGCGGTCGAGTACGGTAGTACACTCCCGCACCGTACTCGGCGCAAAACACGACATTGCCGCACGCTGCATCCACCGGGTGCAATCAAACCGTTTTATGTTTTTGACCAGTCATAATGTAAGTGATATATTCTAGGTGTCGCCATAAAATGTGTTCATTCGGTCTTGTATGTATGTTTCACAAAATTTGGGACATTACCTATTTTTATAATATACCATGAAAAACAACTTCATGCAAGACAGATGGCAAAATGGAGCAAAAATTTGTCGTTCCCACACGCCCTGTTCCCGTTAACGTTTGCAGACTGCAAAGCCGGAATTGCAGGAACTCACGCCGCCGCCCTTGTCACGGCGCAGTGTAACGAAAACGGATGCACCCCTCACCACAGCCGTCAAGCTGTGACCATGGCGGCGGCGATATTGAGCAGATTGCCTCTGGCGCTGGACTCCTGCTCGCCGCAGCGCAGCGGCAAGCCGGTACGGGCGGTGAAATTGGCGACCAATTCCCGGTTGCGGATACCGCCGGAAACCATGACAGCTCCGGTAAATTCTCTGTCCCGCACGGCACTTAAGCGCACTGCCGTTTCTCTGATGGCATCAGCAAGGCTGATATTGATCGACCGCAGGATGTCGCCGCGGCTGACCGGGACGGTTCCGGAAATGATTTTGCGCCGGATCAGCGCCGGGAAATCAGCTGCCGGGTCGCTGAAATCCGGATCGTCAACATCAAATCTGCCGTCACATTCCGAATTTTCCGCTTCCGCATCAAGTGCGGCAAATGAAAACGCTTCCGGTTCGGTTTTCCATTTGGCACAGCATCTCTGCACCAGATACATGCCGTTGCCGCCGGTAAAAAATCCGGTTTGCCGTTCCCGGAGCGTCAGCAAAACTCCCGGCGGCGTTACTTTTTTCACCGTATTTGGCAGCATACAGCCACTCATCTGCCACGAACCCAGCGAAATAAACAACTCATCCGCTTTCGTCTGCGCTCCGTAAAATGCCGCCGCCGTATCATGTCCCACTCCGGCAATGATTTTAGTACCGGGAAAGAGTTCTTTCAGCTCCGGATGAGTGATCTCCCCGATGATCCCCGCCGCCGGCTGCGGTACGAGCGCCGGGTCAAGTCCCAGAGTTGTAAGCAGCGGCAGATCCGGTTTGCCGGTACGCAGGTCAAAAAGCTGCGAAATGCCCAGCAGTGTCGGGTCGCCGGTGACCGTGCCGCCGAGCAGATGATGGAGCAGATCGGCAATATGCAAAATCTTGCGGCACGGTTTCAAAGTTCCGGGATCGAAATTACGCCGCCAGACCAATTGGTTCAGCGTGGTGATGGGGGAAGTGCAGATCGCATTGACGTTAAGCTCCTCATCCGGAGTTTTCACCGAAGTCAGCGGCACAGCGGCGGTAAAAGCCGGATCCCGGTAACAGCGGGGGGCTTCCAGCAGTTTGCCACTGCCGTCGAGCAAACCGAAATCCTGCGCCCACGAATCACAGCTTACTGCGATGATTTTTTCCGGTGCCGCCTGCGCCGCCAGACGCAGACCGCGGATGACTTCGGCGCAAATTCGTTCCCAATCCCAGTACAAAGCGCCGCCGCGAGCTGCCGGAGTGTGGTCAAAACGGTAAATTTCCTCCGCAGTCAAATCGCCGTTGCCGACTCGCCCCAGCAGTATTTTGCCGTTACTGGATCCCAAATCTACGGCAGCGATATATGCCATGAGAACTCTCCTTCGCATAATTGATAATATTCTTTCATAATATAGCCGTCAAAAGCGATAAAAACAACCGCTTAAAGCTGAAAAAATGATTTTTACACTCATTGTGAAGTGTTGTTGACATTTCAGTTTTTGCCGCTATATTATGACTGATATGTAAAAAGGAAATTTGAATGTTGAAAAATCCCGTGGCAAAGCTGAAAATTTTTGACGATCCCGGCAGAGCAGTGCTGTTTTTTGCGGTGCTGATCTGCGGATTTTATACTCTGCAATGTTCATTACTGCAGAATATTCTGGGACTGGACGTGCTGGAAACGATCACCTGGGGCGCCCAGGGCGTGTGGGGACATGCCAAACATCCGCCGCTGTCCGGCTGGCTGGGGTACGGGATTTCCCGGTTGTCCGGGCATTGCGATTTTGCAATGTATCTGGCGGCGCAGCTCTGTCTGGCAGGCGGGGTCTGGTTCGTCTACCGCACCGCCAGACTGTTTCTGACCCCGTACCGTGCCGGAACTGCGGCACTGCTGTTATATTTTCTCTACTACTACAACCCCTCGGAAACCAAATTCTGCACCTATCCGCTGGAAATGCTGCTCGTGCCGGGGATGGTTTACTGCTTTTTTCATGCGGTAAAAACGCAAAAATGGTACAGCTGGGCAGGCTGCGGGATCTGTGCCGGCCTGGGGATTTTGAATAAATACTCCTGCGGTTTGTTTCTGATCGCCCTGGCGGTGGTGTTTTTCAGCAATGCCCGCTACCGCAGTGCGCTGAAAACCGCTGGTCCGTATCTGGCGGCATTTTGCGCTCTGGCGCTGATCGCTCCGCATCTGAAATGGCTCTGTTTCCACGATTTCAGTTGTTTTAAGCACGTCAGTTACCGCTTGAATGATACTTATAAATGGTATCAGCTCCCGGTCACTGCGGCGACAGCGCTTTATCCGTTTGCCACCGTGGCGGCGGTGCTGTTTCTTGCCGTATTGCCTGACCGCAAAACCAGAGCCGCCGGGACAACCGACCCGGAACTTTTCCGGGAAATGATGATTTTGAGCGTGATTCCGGCGGCGGCAGTTGTGGTGCTGGCGCTTTGCGGTCACGGGGTGATAATGATGTGGTTCTGCAGTATGGCGGCATTTACCGGAATTGCGGCTGTGGCGCTCTTTCCCAAAGAGATCGACGGGGTATTTTTCAAACGCATTTGTCTGCTGCTGCTGACCGGTTGTATTGCAGTATTCACTTTCACCAGCGTATATCTGCTCTGTGCTTCCCGGCCGCGCCTGCACAGCAAACCGGAAAACTTCACCATTCCGGCGACCGAATTCTATCAGCGGCACTGTCCCGGCGGCGAGATCCCCGTCGTCGTCGGCAGCCGTTATTACGCCTGCCTGCTGGAAAATTACCTGCCGCACCGCCCGCCCGCCTGCGAAACCGGCGACCCGGAAGCATTGCAGCTGCACCGCCGGACGATTGAAAAACGCGGCGCTTTGCTGATCGGCAAACTGCACGAATTCCAACCGTTTTTCGAGGCGACGGGCATTGACCCCCAAACGGTGAAATTTGAAAAAGTGGAATACAGTTATGCCTCCCGTTTCGGCAGAAGCCGCCGGCGGGCTTTTTATCTGGGAATTTTAAAAGCTGTGGAGTAAATCATGCTTATCGGTCAGAATTGTTATAAATGTATCCTCAATCAATGTGCGGATCTGGCGATCGCCTCGGCATCCGACACCGCCGGACGCAACCGGATGCTCGGCAAATATCTGCAAACCGTGGCGGAACATCTGGAAACTTCCACCCCGCCGGAAATGGCGGAAGCACTGTTCCGGGTCTTTTATGAAGCCACCGGGATCGCAGACCCGTACCTGGAGAAAAAACTCCTCTCCACCCAACTGGCACAACAATTATATCCCGAATTCGCCGCCGAAGTCGCCGCTGCCAGTGATCCGTTTATCGCTGCATTGCGCTTCACCATCGGCGGCAATATCATTGATTACGGTGTGATGCCCGATTTCGATCTGAGTACCGCCGCCGCCAAAGTCCGTGAAGCCGCCGATATGCCGCTGGATATGAGCGCCGCCGCCGAACTCCGGCAGCAGACCGCCGCCGCCAAAAATATCATTTATCTGCTGGATAATTGCGGTGAAGCCGTCTTTGACCGGCTGCTGATCGACCAGATCGGCAGCGAAAAAATCACCCTTGCTGTCCGCGGCGGAGCGATTCTCAATGATGTCACCAGAAATGAGCTGACCGCCTCCGGACTGACCGGGATGCCTGTCATCGACAGCGGCAGCCGTACTCCGGGAGTGTCGCTGAAAACCAGCTCCCCGGAATTTCTCCGTGCCATCCGCAGCGCTGATCTGGTCATTGCCAAAGGTCAGGGGAACTTTGAGTCGCTCTACGGCGAAAAAGATTTCGGTAATGTCTTTTTCCTGTTCAGAGTCAAATGCCCCGTGCTGGTCGATTTCGCCGGAGTCCGGCTGAATTCACTGCAAGTCAAAAAAAATTCCGTTCTCCGCGCCGGGTGTCAGCAGAGTGCTGAAAAATAAGTGATTATCGGGAAATTATCCGGGCTTCGGGGTGCTGGTGGCGGAACCAGGTGCGCTGGCGCCGGGCGTATTGCCAGGTGGCGGTACAGATTTTTGCCAACAGCGTTTCACGGTCAAATTCACCGTTCAAATAGGCGGCGATCTGTTTATACCCCAATGCCTGATGTGCGGTCGGCGAAGTGAACAAACCGTGGGCGATCGCCTGTTCGGCTTCTTCGATCCAGCCGTTATCGAGCATTTTGGCGGCACGGGAATTGATGCGCTGTTTAAGTTCATCTGCTTCAGGGTCGAGCCGGAAAACTTCGGCATCATAGCGCAACGTGGTATTTTTGCCGGATTGCAGAGTCAATATGCTCTCTCCGGTGATCAAACGCACTTCCAGCGCCCGGATCAACCGGCGGCGGCAGAGTTTCCATTTTTCATACGCCGCCGGGTCGAGCCGGAGCATTTCGGCTGCCAGCAGTGCTTCACCGGCTTCGGAATCGTATTTTTCATCCAATTCTTTACGCAGCCGGCGATCGGCGGGCATATCATCCAGACCGTACAGAAACGCTTTCAGATACAATCCGGTGCCGCCGCAAATGATCGCCGTCCTGCCCCGGCGGTGGATATCCTGCACTGCCGCAGCTGCCATCTCACAGAAACGGAAAACTTCCGCCCGTTCCGACAACTCAAAAATTCCGGTCAGGTGGTGGGGGATCAGCGCCCGTTCCGCCGCAGACGGCTGGGCGGTGCCGATGGGCAATTCCCGGTACAACTGCATGGAATCAGCAGAGATGATTTCGCCGTTCTGCTCCTGCGCCAGACGCAGTGCCAAAGCGCTTTTGCCGGAAGCGGTCGGCCCCATGATGACGATGATTTTACCGGACATGGGCAAAAAATTCCAACAGCCGCCGGAAAAACCTGCCGTGCGGCTGGTAGCGCACCGGGAAATCCAGCGACGCAAATTGTCTGACCACCGGCTTTTCGTGGGTGAACGTCGTCAACGTCCGCACCCCGTGATAAGCACCGAAACCGCTTGAGCCGACACCGCCGAAAGGAATGTGCATATTGGAAAAATGGATCAGCACATCGTTGAAAACCACTGCACCGGCGGCGATCTGCCCGGTCAAAATCCGGCGCAGTTTGCGCGAACCGCCGAAACAATAAAGCGCCAACGGCTTCTCCTGCCCGGCAAGGATCTGCAGCAATTCAGTTTCACTGCCGTACTCCACGACCGGCAGTACCGGCCCGAAAACTTCTTCGGCAAGCAGTTTATCATCTGCATCCAGCCGGTCGATCACGGTCGGTTCGACTGCGAATTTTTCCGGATCCCGGTCGCCGCCGTGGATCAGCCGCCCGGATGCCGCCAGCCGGCAGATGCGGTCGTAAGCCTGCCGATCCGGCATAGCGGCGAATTTCCCGGCATCCAGCGGATGATCGCCGTACTGTTTTTTGATCTCACTGCTCAAATACAGCATCAGTTTTTCTTTCACGTCCCGATGCACGAGCAGATGATCCGGGGCGGCACACGATTGACCGGCATTGAAAAATTTGCCCCAGACGATCCGGCGGGCGGCGATTTTCAAATCCGCCTGCGGAGTGACGATACAGGGATTTTTGCCGCCGAGTTCAAGCGTGGCGGGCGTACAGTATTCAGCGGCGGCACGCAGTGCCTCCTGACCGGATTTTTTACTGCCGGTCAAAAAGATGTAATCATAGCGGAACTGCAATACTTCCGTGAGGGTCAGCTCCTCCCCGATCAGCATGATCTCCGCAGATGCAAAAACCTTTTCCAGCAGCCGCCGGATCAGATTATTGGTGTGCGGCGCCCGGGGGGAAAGTTTCAAAACCACCCGGTTCCCGGCGGCGTATGCCCCCAGTGCCGGTTCCAGCGCCAGCAATAACGGATAATTCCAGGTCGATACCACCAGCACTCTGCCGTATGGTTCCCGCACCAGCTGCGCCGATGCCGGAAATGTCGCCATGCTCCACGGCAGGCGCTGCGGCCGCAGTAAACGCGGCAGTTTGCGTGCCAGAAACCGGGTAATGTCCAGCAGCGGGATCAACTCTGACAGCAGTGTTTCCGCCGCATCCCGGTTCAAATCCGCCGCCAGTGCGGCATAGAGTTCCTCTTTGCATTTTGCCAGTTCCCCGGCAAAAATACGCAGTTTGGCACGCCGGAGTTTCAGCGGCACCGGCTCCTGTTTGCGAATTGAAATATAATCTGCCAAGGTGTTCCAGACGGCTGTTTTATCCATTTATCAACCTGCATATTCCCGGACGGCACGGTGTCCGATGGCGCACCAGATGTCGTGACCGTGAGTATTTTTCAACCGCCCCCAGTCACCGACCGAGATCTTTGCTTCACCCCGTTTACCGAGCAGGATCGCTTCCATGCCGACAGCGGCATCGGGGACATGGGAAATATCCACCACCACATAATCCATGGTCACTCTGCCCAGGATCGGACACATGCAGCCGTTGATGATGACCTGCCCCCGGTTGCTCAAAGCCAGCGGGATGCCGTCGGCGTAACCGGCGGTCAGCACCGCCACTTTCATCGCTTTTGGCGCAATAAAAGTGCGGAAGTAATTTATCGAACCGCCCGCCGGGATCTCCCGGATGTCGCCGATAAATGTCCGCAATTCCACGATCTGGCGGCAGGGGGTATCAAATTCTTCGCCGTACATCGTCCCGCCCGGACGGGCAAGATTGAACGGCTCTGCCGTGGCACCGGGCAGTTTCATCACCGCATCGCCCGCCCCGTGGTGGCGGTACGGGAAATTTATCCCGGCGGCGGTCAGCAAATCATATACTTCACGGTAGCGCCGCAGCTGCAATTCAGCAAAAAACAGATCCGGCTGACTGGCTGTGGAAAAATGGGCAAAGAGCGAATCCGGTTCCAAACCGGGCAGTTTCACGATTTCGGCGATCTGCTGCGCCGTCCGGGCCGCATCAACGGCCTGAAATCCGACCCTGCCCATCCCGGTATCCAGTTTGACGGCGATTTTCACCGCAGTCTGCTGACGGCACGCTTCACGGGAGAGTGCCTGCGCCGTCGCCATATTCGCCACCGGGGCGATGATCCCGGCCCGGACAGTTTCGGCGATCTCATTTGCCGGCAGCAGACCTAAAATCTGCACCGGCAGCCCCAACTGCTGCAGTATCAACGCCTCATCCAGCGTTGCCGCCGCAAATCTGACGGCACCGGCTTGTTTCAGTGCCGTCCCGATCGCCAGCGCCCCCAGTCCGTAAGCATCGTATTTGAGTACCGGCATCAATTTGCAGTTGCCGGCGGCACGCTGCAGCACGGCAAAATTCTGCCGCAGCTGTGCCAGATCGATACGGTATATCACCCGAGCCATTTTACCACTTCCTGAAGCAATAACAGCTTACTTGGCGTATTCCACAGAACGGGTTTCGCGGATGATCGTGACTTTGATCTGACCGGGATAGGTCATCTCGTTTTCGATCCGGGAACAGATATCTTTGGCAAGCATCTGGGCTTCGCCTTCGCCGATTTTTTCCGGAGTGACGACGACCCGGACTTCTCTGCCCGCCTGCAGTGCGAAACAGCTCTCCACCCCCGGAAATTCATGGGCGATGGTCTCCAGCTGTTCCAGACGTTTCAGATACAATTCGGTAGTCTCACTGCGGGCGCCCGGACGGGAAGCACTGAGCGTATCGCAGATATTGATGAGAATATCATAGAGCGATTCCGGCTCGATCTCGCCGTGGTGGGCGGCGACGGCATGAACGACGTCTTTGGCTTCATTGTGTTTACGCAGGACATCCGCACCGATCTGGGCGTGGGGACCTTCGACTTCGTGGTCGATGGCTTTGCCGAGGTCGTGGAAAAGACCGATACGTTTGGCTTTTTTCTCATCCAATCCCAATTCGGCAGCGATGATCCCCATGAAATACGCCGCTTCCAGCGAATGCTGCAGCACATTCTGGGAGAAACTGTAACGGTATTTCAAACGGCCGAGCAGCCGCATGATCTGGGGCGAAACACCTGGGATGCCGGTTTCCAGCACGGCGGCTTCGCCGACCTGGAACAATTCTTCATCCAGCTCTTTGCTGATTTTTTTGACCAGCTCCTCGATGCGGGTCGGGTGGATGCGGCCGTCACTGATGAGTTTTTCCATCAATTTGCGGGCGACCTCTTTACGCACCGGGTCAAAGCAGCTGATGACCACCGCTTCGGGAGTGTCGTCGATGAGGATATTCACACCGGTAGCGCTCTCAATGGCACGGATATTGCGGCCTTCACGACCGATGATCCGGCCTTTCATCTCATCATTGGGCAGCGGGATCGTGGTGGTGGTGCGCTCGTAAGTGCAGTCTGAAGCATAGCGCTGCATCGCATAAGTCAGGATGCGTTTCGCCTCTTTTTCACTGCGCTCACGCGCCTCCTCCAAAACATCACGAACCAGCAGTCCGGACTCGTTTTTCACCTCGTTTTTAAGTTTTTCCAACAGCACTTCGCGTGCCTCTTCACGGGAATAGCCGCTGATGCGCTCCAGTTCGTCGATCTGTTTGGAAATACTCTTATTCAACTCCTGTTCCCGGGCGGAAACCCGGTCACGCAGCTGGGCGATCTCATTTTCCTGCCGTTCGATATTTTTCAGTTTGGCATCCATCGAATCGGCACGGCGGTCGAGCAATTCCTCACGCTGGGCGAGGCGTTTTTCCACATTGGACTGCTCCCGGCGGCGTTCTTTGAGTTCAGCTTCACATTCTTCACGCATTTTGATAGTTTCGCCTTTGGCGGAAACCCGGGCATCACGAAGCAGATGCTCCGCCTCTTTTTCCGCTTCCGAGCGAATTTTATCCGCACTGTGCCGTGCCGCATCGTGAGTAAGCCGCTGGATCACCAGCAGCACGGTGACAGAGATCGCAGCAGTAACAACGACGGCTCCGATCAGAATCCAAATCCACGTCCATGTATCCATAAATCTATTCTCCTGTCCCCTGCATCACACTGATAACTTCCCTTTCGGTCACGACCATCCCCATCGGGATGTCGTGTGCCGTGCCGGGCAGCGACTGTTCGGCAAGCTGGCAGGAATAAATGACCGCCACCGGAGGTTTTTTCACCCCGGCAAGCAGACGGTCGTAGTATCCGCCGCCGCGCCCCAACCGGTGTCCCTGACGGTCACAGGCGACCGCCGGCACCAGAAACAGCACTTGGGAAGCAACAAAATCCGGGTCTGCCGCCGGCAGGGATGGCGACGGCTCCGGGATATTGTATTTACCCGGCAGCAAATCAAGCTCAAGATCGTTGACGGCAACTATTTCATAGACCCCGCGCTCGGCATCGAAGCGGGGCAGAAACAGCCGTTTGCCTTTGAATAACGGAGAGAGATC
>SUVU01000081.1 GCA_015061865.1 Lentisphaerota bacterium | reverse complement strand
GCTTGCCAATGGCTGGGTGCCGGTGCTGGGCGACATCGCCCGGAACAATCCCGGTTCGGTAACGCTGATGCGGGCGGCGTATGAAATGGGTAAGACCCTGCCGCAGCAGGTGCATTACACCCCGGATTGGAAACGTGACCCCAATACCCCGTGGGAATCGTACACCGTGCGCCGGGTGAATTCCAATGATACGGTGATCTCGTTTATCAACCGTACCGGCAAAACTGCCGATCTGCCGGTGGCGGTCGATCTCGGTATTTCTGCTTACCCGGTGGGGACACAGCTCAATATCTGGGCGTACCGCCACCGTTACCCGCAGGGGGCGGCACTCCACTATATTTTAAGTGATAAAGAGATCCGGGCAGCCTACCGTCAACACGGCTGGTTCAATTTGAGCAGTGCCGTGCCGGAACTGGTTTACTCCGGTGAAAATAAAGGAGTGTTCAAACACACATTCAAAAACATCGGCAAAGATGATCTGGTGCAGTATGTTATCGTGCCGTCACCGGCGGTGGTTTATGCGGTGAACGATCAGCCGGGAACGTATCTTTTCACCAAACGCAAAGGGGTGGAGATTTCCGGAAATAAGATCGTCTCTTCCCGTGACCGTGCGGAAATCCTGCTGGGCGAAAAAACGGCAGTGTTTACGGATATTTGTCTTGACGGCAGACCGGTCGCTGCCAAATGGTGTGACATCAATGGGTTATTGATGCAGAAAATCACCGTTCCCGCCGGCACGCATACATTGAGTTACAAGCGTCTTCCCCGTCCGGCGGCGGCAGCGGCTTCTCCGCTGGAAATCGAACGCAACGGCAGACAACTGACGGTCAAAAATGATGACGGCGGACTCTATGTTATCGAGCAGGCAGGTTTCAGCTGTCTGACCGGCCGGTCGCCGCTGATGCTGCCGGAACACTTTCAGAATGGTCAATACCGCATCCGCCGTGCCGGAAACCTGACCGGCGGCACCGCAGTGACCCTGACCGGCGGCAGAAACAGTGCCGTACAGCACCGGATGAACCCTTATATTGCGCCCAAAACCCAGTGGCAGAGCGCCAATGTGACCAGAGACGGCGTAACCGTCCACCGTGCCGGGAGCTTTATCAGCGGTCACCGGGAACTGCGTAATTTGCAGCGCGATCTGCCGCCGGCGGTGGCGGCGGCTGACCCGGAAACATTGACCATCACCGCCGGAACCACCCGGCGCAACGATACGCTGGATATCAACCATTACGGCGGCTTTGAATTCACCGGGGCGGAGTGTGTACAGTTGAAACTGACCCATAACTTTTTGCAGGCGCAATCGTTTTTCCAGGCCGGTTCGCACGTCTGGCTCGGCGGGGAGAAGTCCAAACTCGATTTTTCCGGTATCGTGGTCGATTACCGGGTGAACGGCAAGTATGCCAAACGGGTGATTTTCTCCTGGGGCATCGGCACCCGCTATCTGGAAAACCGTTTCCCCGGATGGGGTACCGGTAAAAAGCAGGATGTCTACATCCGGCTGGGCGATTTTCTGGAACGCCCGGAAACGGTGTTTTCGCTGGATTTGAAAAAATATGCTCCGGCAAACTGGGACGGCACGGTGATTTTGGCAGCGGGCAACAATCACATCCTTGCCAACCGGATGTTCAAACTTGCCATTTTGAAGTTCAACGACCGCAATACCGGGGATTTCGTGACCGGCAAAAATGTCGGCGACCCGAAACAGGCAGGTCATATCCCGGCGGAACTTTATCTGTCCAAACTCCGGCAGCTGCCGGAAAAACTGACCGAAGCGGCTCTGGGCAAATGGGCGAAAATCGCCTCACTGCAGCCCTACGGCGCGACCGAGGAGCTGACCCAGCGCACGACCGGATATTTGAGTTACGATGACAAAGCGCTGTATGTCGTCATGTTTGCCCATGAAACCGCCCGGGCGGTGCAGACCCCGTCCAAAGTGCCGTATGCCAATGATTGTGTGGATATTTTTCTGGAGACTATGGATAAAACCATCTGCCAGTTGTGCGTGGACGGCAAAGGCCGGTTTGTCGCCCTGCCGGAAGGCTCCCTGCGGCACGCCCAAGTCCGCTGTACGCCGCTTGCCGGCGGCGGCTATATGGTCATGGCGGCGATCCCGTGGACGGATCTGAATGTTAAAGATGCGGTGCCGGGAGTTTCATTGCGGGCGAATTTCTGCCGCAGCCGGATCGGTAAAAACGGCGACCGCGGGGCGTGGGGACCGGTACGTTCGGAATCCGGTCTGGGCTTCCGGGATGTGGAAAAATACGGTAGATTTACCCTCGGTTTCCCGGTCAGCGGGATGGGCAGATTTGACGAAGTTGAAATATAAGAGGTGAGTTTATGAAACAACACAGAGAAAAGTTTACGCTGATTGAACTGCTCGTTGTTATTGCCATCATTGCTATTCTGGCAGGCATGCTGCTGCCGACTTTGCAGAAGTCCCGGGAGCAGGCGAAATCCAAACAGTGCATGAACCAGCTCAAGCAGATCGGTCAGGCGAATTTGATGTACGCCGATGCCAATAACGGACTGATCCCGCAGGGGATGGTGAGAGGGGCAACCAAACCGTCCAGCGTGACCAGCAATATGGTGACGGATAAATCTTCAGTGCCTGCTGCTGCCAAAGAGGCCAATAACTGGCGTCCGGCGTCGATGCTGATTGCGCACGGGTATCTGGGACGCCCGGAGAACCGGGATGATTTTATTCCGATCGAAGTGGCGCAGAAGTTTTTCGGCTGTCCGTCGGATAACCACTATTTCGGCAAAGACAACGGCGGTTATACCAATATGAGTTATCTGCAATCGCATTACCGGGAGGATCAGGAGCCGAACCGCCCGTGGCTGCATCGGGCAAAAGTCGGCAAAGACAACCCCGGCAATGCGATCATGTGTGACCATGTCGGCAGCAAAGCCGGGAATAATTGTCCCGGTAAAATGATCCACAGCAAACGTGCCAATGTATTACTGCTCGACGGTTCAGTACACTCCAAATCCACGGCGGAACTGCTGCCGTCGGATTTATTGTCGATAAACACTATTATGCGTAAATTTGACCAGAACAACCAGAAATATTAATATCAGGAATCGAAAAATGTATATGCTGCTTGACGGCAAAGATTGGGAAGCCGATTATTTTATCTCACTGCAAAACTATAAAGATTGGAAAGTCAACCCCCGGTTACAGCACAATCAATTGATGGACAGTGTGTATTTCGCCGACTTTGCCCGTCCGGAGTATGACGGGGCAGGTTGTTTGCGCGGGACGATACCGGGGTGTGACCGGACGTTTCTGGAGGGAAACGGCTTGATCGACGACCCTTACTTCGGGCGCAATCTTGACCGGACACGCTGGGCGGAGGAGCACGCCTGGGCATTCCGCAAAAAATTCTTTCTTCCGGAGTCATGGAGTGAATTCCGCCGGGTGATTTTGCGGTGCCGGGGAATTGATTACGAAGCTGATATCATGGTCAACGGTGCCGGGGTGGGCCGGCATAAAGGGATGTTTATCCCGGCGGAAGTGGATGTGACTGCACTGCTGAAACCGGGGCAGGAAAATATGGTGGCATTCTGTTTTGAACCCATTCCGCAGGCATCGCCGAACCATTTTGAAAAACAATATGCCGAATTCACTCAATTTCACCGCTTGCAGATGGCTTACGGCTGGGATTGGTCACGCCACATGTGTGCGGCGGCGATCTGGGATTCCGTGGAGCTGATCGGTTACCGTGAGGCGCGAGTCAAAGACTTTTTCATCCGTCATGAGGCGGGCAAAGTGTTTCTGGATCTGGATATCGAATCGCTCATCAGCGGTACGGTGGCTCTGGATGCCGCCGTGGTGCCGGATAATTTTACCGGACAAAGCGGTTCTTTGCATACCGAAGTTGCTTTGTCTCCGGGCGGCAACCGCTGCACGGTGGAGATCGGATTGCCGGATATGCACTTCTGGAATCCGGTTCACTACGGCAAGCCGGACTGCTATCAGGTCAGCGTGACGCTGGACGGCAATACCGAAACTAAAATCACCGGCTTCAAAACTCTGGAAATGCGCTATAATCCCGGCTCACCGGAGGGGGCGTATCCGTTGACATTCACCATCAACGGTCAGGAAATTTTTGCCCGGGGCCTGAACTACGTCCCGATTGATCTGATGTTTGCCCGCAATACTCCGGCGGATTATGACCGGATCGTGCATCTGGCGGCGGCGGCGGGCTTCAACCTTTTCCGCATCTGGGGCGGCGGCATGGTGGAAAAAGAGGCATTTGATGCTGCCTGCGACCGGTACGGGGTGATGGTGTGGCAGGAATTTATGCACTCCTGCAGCAATTACCCCAAAGATCCCGAATTCATGGCGTTCAAAAAACGTGAGGGCGAGGCGATCATCCGCAAAGTCCGCAACCATGCTTCCGTGGTCATGCTCTGCGGCGGCAATGAGATGCAGTATTACGGCGAAATTCCGGATTCTCCGGTATTGCTCCAGTATCAAACTCTGGCGGCAGAGCTGGCACCGCATCTGCCGTATCATGTCTCCTGTCCCGATCTCTCCCGTCCGGGCGAGCGCAATCACGGGCCGTGGACGTTTGTGGAGCACTCCTGTTACAACATTCACCGCCGTCTGCTTGCCAGCGAAATCGGCTGCAACGGGATGCCGGAGTTTGCGTCATTGCAGAAATTCATTCCGGAATATGAGATCAAAGCCATGCACGGTCAGGCGCTGCGTTACCATTTTTTCAATGATCTTGCCGATGACCGCAAATCCCTGCTGCTGCCGGCGGAAAAATTTGAATATCATGACATGGCGCAATTATGTCAGGCATCCATGGCGGCGCAGGCGGATGCACTGCAATATATCATGGAGCATTACCGGAAACTGGCTCCCGAAGCATCCGGCTGTTTCATCTGGCAGTACAATGAGCCGTGGCCGACGTGTTCATTCAGTTTCGTGGACTACTACACCGTGCCGAAAATGGCGTATTATGCCTTGAAAAAAGCCAATTCGCCGTATCTGGTTTCAATCACCGATGATTCCTGGTGCATTGACGGCAAATCTTTCCATGGCACCGGTTTTGTGACCGTGCCGCAGGATTGTACCGGAACTGCGGTTTTTGAGGCATTTGATACTGCCGGGACGCTGTTGTGGCGCAAAGAAGTTTTCGATGCGTGGCAGTGCGGCACGACTGAAGCGGTCAAACTGGATGATCTGCCGCTGGCACCGGGGGTGATGCTGGTGCGTACCGGATTTACCGGGGAAAACGGCGAAGTGCTGTTTGCCGATACCCGGCTTTACGGCGTACCGGATTTCAAAACGGCGTTTGAGCTGCCGCATGCGGAAGTGGTCTGCGCCGTCAGCAGCAGTGCCGGGGACAAAGTGCGCTTCACCGTGAGCAATACCGGCACCGTGGCGGCGTTGAAACTCCGTTTGAGTTGTCCGGAGGTGCCGGAAAAAGCGATTTACTGGCAGGATAATTATGTAACTTTACTGCCGGGTGAAACGGTGGATATTGAGGCAGTTATTCCGGAGGGATATCCGGTAAAAACAGTGAGTTTTTCAGCGTGGAACGCATAATTTCAACCATAGGAGGTGTGAAAATGAAAAAAATTGCATTGTCAGCATTGTTATTGCTCGGCAGTGCCGTGGCGTCAGCAGGGTTGATCCGGAATGGCGATTTCGAAAACGGCAAACTGGACGGCTGGACGAGTCCCCAGCAGCCATTCGGTCAGGTGGAACTCTTTAAAGTTGTTCCCGGCGGCCGCAACAGCTCCAGCAAATTTCATCTGCGCTCCTGCGGTGATGAGAGCAACAGTTACAACAAATTTATTACGCTGGTGCAGGATGTGAATGTGGTGCCGTCGCCGGATAAAAAATACGTTTTCGGCGGCTTTGCCCAGGCGCAGCTGCGCTCTGACGGCGGTAAATATGTGAAAATCGCCATCCGTGAAGTCGATGCCGACGGCAAAACCGTGGTCTATCAGGAATTGCCGCTGACACTTCATGATTCGCCCTATGTATTGCAGGAAAAAATCTTTTCTCCTGCGAAGCAGACGAAAAAATTGCAGTTTTATCTGGTACAGATCGGTTTGAGCAAAGATGATGTGATCCACTGGGACAACCTCTTTTTCTCGGAATACGGCAACGAAAAAGCCTTTGACCCCAACGCCAAAAAGCCTGCCGCCGCTACGGTCAATTTGACCGGTGACGGCTTGACCGCCGCTATCGACACGCAAAGCGGCCTGCTGGATTCTTTGCGCTCCGGAAATGAGATCATCCATCCCTCTGCCGCGGATAACACGGTCATTTACATCCGTATCGACGGCAAAACGATCGCATTCAAACGCAGTGCCAAAGAGGTCGTGAAATCCGGCAATACCGTGAGCGCCGAATTGCTCCCGGTGGATAAAAGCATCCCTTTCAAAGCCGTTGTGGAGTACAAAATTGCCAACGGATTTTTTACTGAAAAAGTCGTTTTGACTGCGCTTGAAGCGGTCAACAAACCGCTGCAGCTCGGCGTCCGGCACGGATTTGAGAGCAAAAACTGGGACAAAATCATCTGCGCTTTGTACCCGACCCGGGTGGTGGATGCGGACAAAAGCACGGTTTTCTCTTACAGTGAAAAAGACAATGACCGCAACCGGTCGGTATGGGACAAATATCAGCACGCCCTTTATCCGTTGACTTTGCTTGAGGGCAAAAACGGTATTCTGCTGGCAGGTTCATTTGATCTGGACAAATTCGTCACCATCTCCCCGAATATGCCGCAGGGATATTTCCCCAGTTTGCAGAAAAATCCGCTGTCGGTGAAAAAAGGCGAAACTTTTGAATTCGTCTACAATTGCCGCTTCTACCCCGGCGACCGCTATCTGCTCCGGGATGTGTGGCGGGAATACTCCAAAAATATTTACAGCAACAACCCGGCTATCAAAGACTTCGTGCCGTACAAAGAGCGCCCCTACCGGACGTATTTCCGTGGTGCGCATGTCGGCTGTACCTTCTTTATGGAGAGCCGTGAAGCCCGTCTGTCCCCCGGCAGCAACGTCTGGTGGTTCGGTTGGCTGGACTGGGCGACGGAAACTTATCCGACTTCCGGTGAGTGGTGGAACAATATCATTCGGGGCGAATGGCACAAAGTTTCGGCAAAACAGCTGAAAGATGAAGTTACCCGGCTGCAGAATAACGGTCACAAACTGGCGCTGTACTGCCGTCAGCTGGCCAATTTGAATCTGAAAGGCACCAAGTTCCCCGCCAGCTGGTTCCGTACCAAAGCCGGTGGCTCGCTGGATATTTACGAGGGGGCGTACCGGGTGAAAATTTCTCCGGCGATGCAGAAAGAACTCGGTTGGAAAGATATTCCGTGGGGAACATTTGACTTTGACAATCCCGAATATCTTGATTTCTATGTGAAACAAATTCAGGATGCAGTGACGTATTACGATACCAAAGCCATCGGCTGGGATATGGCGTGGCGCTCGGATCATCCGGGGATTTTTGCGGCTCAGGCACGGCTCTACAATTACTTGCAGGAGAAACATCCGGGCAAAAAAGTGGTTACCAATGAGTGCGGCGGCGGCCCCACGGCGTTTTACAGCGACATGATCATTCTGGAAAACGGCGCCCTCGGCGGCAGAAACGAGTACACCTATGAGTTTATCAAAGCCTTTGGCAACGCCATGGCGTGTATCGAGCGGGTGGGACTTTTCAAAGGTGCGGTGATTTTGAACCTGACCAACGGCAAAAGTTCCTGGCTCAGCGAAGAAGGTTTGGCGCTGAATAAAAAATATCTGGACTTTATTCTGAAAAAACGTCCGGAATTGCTGAAAAACCGCTTGGAACTCGCCCGCCTGTGCCATTTGCGGATGAATTTGATGGATCAGGCTCTGGGGGCGGCTCCGGCGTATCTGGATGAAGTTTCCCGGGTGCCGGAAAAGATGTTGACCATGGCTGAAGATTGTGTGGCGATGCCGTTGATCATCAAAAGTTTCGTGGTGCGTCTGCCCAACGGCAAAGACCGGATGTATCCGCTTTATACTTCGGCGTGGCTCACGGAAAAAGCGGCACGGCTCGTGGTCTACAACGATAACGTCAAAGCGGAAAAATTCACCATCCGGCTGCAGAAAGAGTATTTCCGCAACTTCAAATGGGACAGAAATCAACTTGCCGCCGCAGAAGCGTATATGATTTCACCGGAGCGCACCTCCATCGGTAAACCGGTCTGGCAGGAGGATGGTCAGGATATAATTCTGTCCGGTACGCTGCCGCCGTTTACGGCAATGTACATTTTGGGCGACAAAGAATAATATCATGTTGCATAAAAAGAACTTAAAAGTTTAATTAACTCTTGAATTTCAAGCAGTTTAGATGTATAATATAATTAGTTACGGCTGCGTGCCGGACAATGGAAAAGATTTTATTTTTGCTTATATATCAAGTGGAGGAAAACATGAGTGAAAACAATGTGATCGTGGCATCCAAATATCTTTCCGGCAAAGTTCCGGAAGTGGCGCTGGTCGCCAGAGGCGATGCGGAGAGTGACTTCAGCGGGTATACCGTTGAGGGTGACGGAGTGTTGTTCGTTTTCAACAACGACCTTTATATTACTGATGCCGAAAATATCTCCCGGATCGTCTCGGCATCCGGTGCTGACGCCACGCTGCTGGACGGCACGGTGATTGCCGGTGCCGTCGCCGGCAGCGATGTCGGGACGCTCGGTTCCGGAACCAGTCTGGTTATCGGCGTTGAGTACAGTGGTCTCACTCAAAAACTTTATGTGTCCACCAGAAATATTGTTGCCTGCAATGCCGTGTGCTTCGATAATTCTGCTACTGACGGCGGTGCGTTCCGGACGGATGGAAAGGGGCAGAGTATTGAAATTTCCGGTATGACTTTTACCGGCAACACCACTGCCGGTTCCGGCGGTGCGTTCCTGAACTCTGTCAACGACAGTTTCCGCGCAAGCAATTTGCTTTTGGTTAACAATAGTGCCTGGTATACCGGCGGAGCGATCCACAATGCCGGTACCGGTTACGTCAGCGGTTCGACTTTCAGCGGCAACTACTCCAGAAGCGGTGGCGGCGGCATCAACAACAATCCCGGTGGAGTGCTGACCGTTGAAAATTCCAAATTCATCGGCAATTCCGGGACTGCGGCTCTCTACAATCAGGGAACTTTGACGGTCGGCAACGTTTATTTTGAAAACAACGCCGCCGGAGCGATCAACAACACCGGAACGGTGACGGTCAACGGTCTTATCACCCTCGTGACGGCGGCTGATAAGATTTCCGGTCAGGGGACATGGACGGTGGATTGTGATGCGTTCCTTTCCGATGATAAAGTATTCAATAAAGTCTTTGACACGCAGGCGGCGATAACCCTGCCGGCGGCGGTGACTTTGAAAAATGAAACGCTCAACTACTCCGTGACCACGACTGTCATCGACGGCGACTTGTTTGTTATGAAAGAGGGTTTGACTCTGACGATAGCTCCGATTCTCTCCGTTAACGGCGATGTTTATCAGGCAAGTTATAATGGCAAAGATTATTACAGCTCCGGTTACAGCTCACTTGACAGTGCGCTTAAAGCCGGAAAAACGCTGGTGATGTCCGGTTATACCGTTTCGGACTTGACTGCGTGGATGGAATTGGCTGACGGCAGGGTGATCATCGGCGTGGACGGCGCAGGATTTTTCAACAACAGTGCCGCTGCCAACGGCGGGGCGATCCGGAACAATGGCGGTATCAATGCCGAATTGTACGGGTTGACCTTCTCCGGCAACCATGTGACCGGTTCCGGCGGGGTGATCTACAACAGCGGCAATCTGAC
>SUVU01000080.1 GCA_015061865.1 Lentisphaerota bacterium | reverse complement strand
GCGGACAGCGGCGGCGGTATTGATCGCCGTGCCGTTGATGATTTATATGATTTTTGCCTATGTGCCGGTGTTGAAACTGGTCGGGCAGGGGCAGAAAAAGCGTACTTTGACCGAGCTTCACCGGATCGCTGATAAAATCCGTACTCACGGAGTGGAAACTGACGATGACGGCAGTTGTCTGATCGACCGTTTGGAATATGTTCCGCCCTGCAAAACCGGAATGATCTATTTTGAATACCGCAACGGCAGATGGTGGCGCAACCGCAACGCCAATCTGGTAGTGTCATATTTTGCCAACGTGAAACTGGTCGATTCCAATGGCGACTATGTACTGTATGTGTGGAAAAAATCTGCTCCGCCGCCGCGGAAACCATCCCGGCCGGGGAAAATGCTGTTGAAAACCGATGACGGGGAAAAAGAGTTTCAACTGTGGAGTGCCAAACGATGAAAAATGTTTTTTTGAATAAAAGAAGTGCCTTTATCCGCAATGTGTTATTGCTGCTTGCAGATGTCAGCGCACTGACGGCATCGGTGTTTGCATCATTGATAATATACCGTTTTTTCGGCGGCAGATACTCGATGCAGATGGCACTGCAATTCTGGCCGTTTGTGGTCAGTTTTGTGCTGGTGGCATTTTTTGGCAAACTCTACGGGATGAATTTTTTTTACGGCGGAGCGTGCATCAATCCGGCGGAGGAACTGCGGCGGATCACGCTGACTTCCGTCGCCGGGGCGCTGGTGCTGTTTACCACGCTGGCACTGGAGCATAATGTTAAAGTCATCTCCCGCGGGGCAATGATAATCTGTACGGGGCTGACGTTTTTTGCCGTTCCGCTGTTCCGCTATGCGATCCGGGTATTTATGAAAAAAAGCGGTATCGGTATTATCCCGGTGGTGATCGCCGGGTGCGGCAAAATCGGGCAGGCAGTCATTACCGAATTGCGGCGGGATAAATTTTACGGCTTTAAGCCGGTGGGGTATTTCGACGATACCGTGACGGAATACCGCCGGATCCCGTATCTGGGCAGGATCAGTGATGTGGTCAGAGTTTCACGGGAAATGGAAATTTCCACGCTGGTCAGTTGCGTGCCGATCTACACACTGCAGCGCCACCGGATCAGATGGAAATGGTCGTTTGAACATCTGATCATCATTGCCGCCAACAGCAGTTTTTCGATCAGCTGGACGTATCCGGTGGATTTGAATGGACTGCCGGCATTCGGGATCCATAACAAATTGCGGTACAAAGCTCTGCAAATTTGGAAAAGCTCCGTGGAAATCGTCCTGTCTGCAGTGGCATTGTCGCTGTTGGTGATCCCCGGGATCATAATTGCCCTGTTGATCAAACTGACTTCGTCCGGCCCGGTGTTCTATATGGCAAAGCGGCTGGGCCGCAATGGTAAACCGTTTTATTGCATCAAGTTCCGCACCATGTATAAAGATGCCCATGCCCGGCTGAAAGAACTGTTGGACAGCGATCCGCTGCTGGCGCTGGAGTGGGAACGCAATTTCAAACTGGATAAAGACCCCCGGATCACGCCGCTGGGAAAATTTTTGCGTAAAACTTCTTTGGATGAGCTGCCGCAGTTTATCAATGTCGTCAAAGGCGACATGGCGCTGATCGGACCGCGCCCGATCGTGGCGGAGGAAAAAAAATATTTCGGCAAAAATTATCGCCTGATCTCCCGTATCAAACCGGGCGTTACCGGACTGTGGCAGGTCTCCGGGCGCAGCGATACCAACTATGAACGCCGGGTCTTTCTCAATATGTATTACCTGAAAAACTGGTCGGTCTGGCTCGATTATTACATCTTTTTGAAAACCATTATTGAAGTCGCTTTCTGCCGGGGCGCCAAATAAAATACGGTACAATACAAGCATGGCTTGAGCTTGCAGTCCGCTGACGGCATGCCGGATATAAAAACGGAGCTGATGCTTTTGAGGAATACTTCAAAAAGCAGCAGCTCCGTTGCGGTATTATATGGCGTTATTTGCCGAGGTAATCCGCCACTTTTTGCCAGGTACCGGAGGCGGCAGAGGCGTAAACGGCGTGTACCAGTGCGGCGGTATTGGCGGCATCGGCGAGGGTGACTTCCGGAGCCCGTTTGTTTTGGATCGCGGCGATAAAATCGGCGATCTGGGCGTTGTGACCGGAGCCGTAATAGGCTTTGCCGACAACGCTCTGGGCGGAGTGATCCTGTTCCAGAATGGAACGCAGCTCTGCTTCTTTGTTTTCGTCGTTGTGCAGTAAAAAGGTCAATTTTTCATTGATGAATTCGACTTGAGCATCGGTAGCGGTGATCGTCAGTGCGCTGCGCCATCTGGCGGCGGCGGAGTTGGTTGCCCCGACTGTGGCAAAAAGACCGCTGGCAAATTCGATATTGAATGTCGCCGTATCCTCGGTTTCGATCACGCCCTGATGGGTCAGATTGGCGCACTGGGCGGAAACCTGTTTGATCTCTCCGAATAAAAAGCGCAGCTGATCGAGGAAGTGGATCGCCTGATTGATCAAAACTCCGCCGCCTTCACCGGCGACGGTGCCGCGCCAGGCATCTTTATTGTAGTATTCATTGGTACGCAGGCAGCAGAAATTCAGATTTACCACCAGCAATTTGCCGAATTTCTCCTGTTTGAGCAAGTCGCGCAGGGCAATATTGGCAGGCACGAACCGGTGCTGAAAAATTCCGGCGGCGACCAATTCCGGGTGAGCTTTGGCGGTATCAGCCATTTTTTGCAGATCTTCCGGCGTGCGGCCGGGGACTTTTTCGCAGATAACGTGTTTACCGGCATTCAAAGCATCGCAGACGATTTGGGCGTGGCTGGCATGGTCGGTGCAGACATTGACGGCGACGATTTCCGGATCGGCGAGCAATTCATGGTAATCTCTGCAGACTTTGGGAATGTTGTGTTCCTTTGCCAATTTTTCTGCCCGTTCCGGGATCAGATCACAGAGTGTGGTCAGTTCCACGTCGGGTAAATTTTTCAATCCGGCGATATGAGTCGGAGCGATGACTCCGCAGCCGATAATGCCACATTTCATTTTAATCGTCCTTGCAAATTATGATTGTTTTTTTTGACATTATTTTAATATAGTCCGCTTTGGCATGAAATACAATTTTTTTTGATTGAAATTTCTTTTACAGGTTGTATTTTGTTTGCAATTGTGATATAATGTACGGATATAAGTTTTTATTGTACAAGAAACAATGTCAGACAGTAAAGGAGTTTTTTTATGGCAGTGGGGACTGGAATGGTGAACAGAGCGAAAGTTCTGTTGGGAGCTTTTATTGCAGTGGCGGCGTGCTGCTGTGGTGCGTTTGAGTTGAAAGACGGCACTTTTTTGCGCAACGCCGAGTTCAAAAAAGTGTCCCGGCGGGGATTGATTTTTTCGCACTCCGACGGTCTGTCCGCATTGAAGCCGGAAGATTTGCTTGAAAGCGAACAAATAAAATACGCTGACCAGATCAAAGAGTATCAACAGTTGAAGCGCAGACACAAAATCGCACAGGAAATCAAAGCCCGCAATGCCGAAGAGGATGCCAAAAGACAGGCTGAGCAATTTAAAAAAGAAAAAGCCGCTTCCCAGAAAGAATTCAATCTTGACGTCGCCAAAGTTTCCCGGGTCAAAGGCAAAGCCCGTTATGAAAAAGCATTGCTGCTGCTGAAAAAGAGTAAAATGACCAAAATGGGACAGCATCTGGATTATACTGCACTGGAAAAAGTCATCAACGACAGCAAAAAAGCGGCTATTCAGAATCCCCGGGTGAAAGATGTCCGCAAAGTTGCGTATATTCTGATTCTGCGTGTTTATATTTTCAAAATTGCTGACCGGATTGATGCGGCTAAAACAGCCTGGGAAATAAGTGATTTCAAAATCAAAGTTGAAAACATGAGAGACAAACTTTGGCGGTTGATGCGTTCTCTGGATGCTACCGATCAGGTGATATGTGCGGAGTTTTTCAAACATAAAATATTTGTTTCTGGAGGCGAGTACACTATTTCTCCACCGGTAAAAGCTTTATGGGAGAAAGAGGATAATAGCAAGGAGAGAACAACTGGATGGTTTGGAAGTTCATATTCGTTTAAGCAACCGAGAATAGATGTGGCAAACGGTATGTGGGTAAAATATGAGTGCCCGGATATTTGTACTTGGGATACATGGGAATTTATTAAATATCTGGTCAAACCGTCTCGTGAATTCGGTCCTTTTGTAAAACGTTATATAAAACAGGAAGACGCCAGATTAAATGAGTTGTTGGAAAAATCATATCTGACGATGAAAGATGTTGATGAAGCAAGTGTCGATCGTAATGATGTACTCCGCAAATGTGTGCAACCGTTTTTAACAAATAAGCTGAGTTTGAAATGCGGGGGTTGTTTGGGATTCAGTATAAATGGTACTAAAGAGTGCCGTGATTGCAGCCGTTACGGTATAATGTTGTGGAACGATTACACGTCTAAAACCGATAAATGACCGGTTGAATAAAAAGTTTGGTATAAAAACGGGATGTTGCCGTAATCTGTGACAGATGGGCAATATCCCGTTTCATTTTGCATGCAAACCGTTTGCATACTGCCCACCCGACCAGCTGCCGTCAAACCGTGGCATGAGCTTCTGCAATAAAAAAAAGGGAGCTGCTGGTTTGGCAACAACTCCCTTTGCAAGAAAAATATTCCCGGAGAAGATTATTTTGCTGCCGCCGCTTCAGCGGCAAGTTTGCGCAATTCGTTGCGGATGATTTTGCCGCTGGTGGTTTTGGGCATGGCATCCAGAAACTCGATCCGGCGCGGATATTTGTACGGCGCCGTGTGGGTTTTGACGTATTCCTGGATCTCTTTTTTCATCTCCTCGGTGCCGACCGTGCCGCGGGTGAGGACGATGTACGCCTCCACCACCTGACCGCGGATCTCGTCCGGAGCGCCGACCACGGCACACTCCAAAACATACGGCATTTCCATGATCACGCTCTCGATCTCAAACGGACCGATGCGGTAGCCGGAAGACTTGATCACATCGTCGGTTCTGCCGACGTACCAGTAATATCCATCCTCGTCGCGCCATGCGGTATCGCCGGTGTGATAAAGACCGTCGTGCCACAATTCTGCAGTTTTTTCCTCCGCCCGGTAGTAGCCGCGGAAAAGTCCGCAGAGCTGATCCGGTTCGGCGCGGACGACGATTTCGCCGACTTCACCGTCTTTGACCGGATTGCCGTCCGGGTCGATCAATTCGATGGGGAATGCCGGAGTCGGTTTGCCCATGGAGCCGGGTTTCGGGGTCATGCCGAAAAGGTTGGCGAGCATCACCGGGCTTTCGGACTGGCCGAAACCTTCCATCACTTTCAAGCCGGTGGCTTTGTAGAATTGCTGGAAAACTTCCGGATTGAGAGCTTCACCGGCGATACAGGCGTGTTCGATACTGGAAAGATCGTATTTGGAGAGATCTTCCCGGATGAAAAAACGGTACATCGTCGGCGGCGCACAGAACGTGGTAATGTGGTGTTCTTTGAACAATCCCAGAATATCCGCCGCATCGAAACGGTCAAAGTCGTAGACAAAAACCGCACTTTCATTGAGCCACTGACCGTAGATTTTGCCCCAGCTCGCTTTCGCCCAGCCGGTATCGGAAATCGTCAGATGCAGACCATTGGGGTTGGTGCATTGCCACCATCTGGCGGTCATGATATGACCCAGCGGGTAGGAGAAACTGTGTTCCACGATTTTGGGGTATCCGGTCGTGCCGCTGCTGAAAAACATCAGCATCGGATCGGTCACCACCAGATCGGTCGGGCGGGGGAACGTATCGCCGTGTTTGTCGTATTCGGCGTTGAAATCATGCCACGAGTCACGCTGACCGTTGACGATGATTTTCAATTCCAGTTCCGGGCAGGATTTGGCGGCTTCATCGACAAACGTCGTCACGTCGCCGTCAGCAGTGGCGATGATCGCTTTGACCCCTGCCGCCTGGAAACGGTAGACGAAATCTTTGACCAGCAGCTGATTGCTGGCGGGAATGGCGACGGCGCCGATGCGGTGCAGAGCGTTGATAACGAACCAGTATTGATAATGACGTTTCATTACCAGCATGACCCGGTCGCCTTTTTTGATGCCGAGAGAAGTCAGATAATTTGCCGTCCTGCAGGATTCCAGTGCGATGTCAAAAAACGAGAAATCTTTGCGGACGTGGTCTTTGCCGACCCATGCCATTGCCAGTTTGTTGGGATATTTGATCGCCAGCGCATCGACCACATCGTAGGCGAAGTTGAAATTCGCCGGGTACTCAAACCGGCATGAGACCAGATGACCGTTGTCATCGACAGTTTCATGCATAAATTTCTGGCAGATACGTTTTTCGTTGGGATTGATGATCTGCTGGACCTGTTTGACCGGGACGGGGGCTTCAGCTTTTTTGGCGTCGCCCTGAATGGGGATCGCCAGAAATTCGCACTCATCACAATCGACCGCCACCATACCGTGCGGCTGGTTGCTGTCGTAATAAAGGCTGTCGCCGGGGGAGAGGATCTCGATTTTGTCCCCGATGCGGATTTTCAATTTGCCCCGGAGAACGTAGTCGAATTCCTGACCGGGGTGGGTGGACAGCGGGATCGGCAAGCCCGGACGCTGCGGTTTGGCAACCACAAACAGCGGTTCGGTCATGCGGTCTTTGAAATCCGCCGCCAGCTGATGATATTTGAATTCATGGCTGCGCTCGATCGCCACGCCGCTGCCGGCACGGTTGAGGGTGTAGCTGGTCAATTTCGGGCTTTGACCGCGGACGATCGCATTGAGGTCAACGCCCAGCCGCTTGGCGCAATCGTACAAAAACGAGAAGTGACAATCAGCATTGCCGCCCTCGTGAGCCAGATATTGAGCTTCACTGACGCCGGTGGCAGCAGCCATTTCGGCGGGTGAAATCTCCAGAATAGTGCGGAGTTCCCGCAACCGTTCTCCGATAGATTTGGTCAACTGATCCATAGAAAAAACCTTAATTGTTCCGGATTAAAAAATACTCATCTTATAATATACCACCGAAAACGGCTGAAAACAAGCGTTTTAGCTGTTTTATTTGGATGAGCTGCGCCGCCGGCGGAAAAATTCCCGGATCAGAGCCAGCGATTCATCGGCAAGGATCCCGGCAGTTACTTCGCAGTGCCAGAGCAGTCCCGGTACGTCATTTAAATTGAATGCTCCGCCCATGCCGCCGGCGGCGGGGTCGGAGGTTCCGAAAACCACCCGTCTGACCCGGGAATTTATCAACATTCCGGCACACATGGGGCAAGGTTCTTTGGTGACATAAAAGGTGTAATCGCTCATGCGCCAGTCACCGGAAATTTTTTCCAGTTCGTGGAGCAGTTGAAATTCAGCGTGGGCGGCAACGGAGTGGAGTTCCTCGACCCGGTTGCGGCCGCGGGCGACGATCACGCCGTCTTTGACTGCGACCGCCCCGATCGGCACTTCGCCGGCAGCAGCGGCAGCGGCGGCTTCTTTCAGGGCTTCACGCATGAAGTCGGAATCATTCATTTTTCCGTGATCTCGACCCGGGTGATGAATTTCGTATAGGTGAAAAAGCGGATCCGCAGTACGTTGTCTTTGTACCGGTAGGTGAAAGTGAAAACCGGATTGTCGCTGGCGGGGGCATCTACAAATGCGTCCCGGTGGTAAAATAATTTATCGACGGTACGGGTTTCCCGGGTAAAGTAGAGATCGACCTTTTCGATAAGTTCTTTGGCGGCGAAGTATTTTTCTTTGGAGTTGGGAGGAAAGTGCGGCGAACGCAGCACGGAAATGATATCCTGATATTTTTCCAATACTTCGATATCCTCTGACGGCAATTTGTCAGATGCGGCGATGCAGCCGCAGAAAAAGAGCATCATTACGGCAGGGAGCAGAGAGCAAAGGAGTTTTTTCATCAAACTTCTCCAGAAAAGCGGTTTCAGATGCGAAAAAATGGAGCGGGTGACCGGAGTCGAACCGGCGTCGCCAGCTTGGGAAGCTGGAGCATAACCGTTTTGCTACACCCGCAACACATCTATTAATATAATCCGGCGAAAACTTTTGTCAAGTCATGTTTTGCATATTTACCGCAATTTCTCAAATAAACTGCCGGTGAGCGTTCCGGAGCGCCGCTTGAAAAAGTCGCCGGCAGATGGTATCTTATATGTAATGCAATAATAAATATATCAGGAGATAAGACCATGATCGAGCATATCGCCATAATTATGGACGGCAACGGCAGATGGGCGACCGCCCGCGGACTTTCCCGCAGTGAGGGACATCTGGCCGGGGCGAAACAGATTTCAGTGGTGGCGGATGCCGCCAGAGCCATGGGGATCAAAAGTCTGACCCTTTACGCTTTCAGCACCGAAAACTGGAAACGTCCGGAGCCGGAAGTGACCGCACTGATGTCACTGCTGAAAGAATTTGCCACCAATGAACTGCCGCAGATGATGAAAAATAATGTCCGGCTGCGCACCATCGGCAGAACCGGAGATTTGCCGCTGGCTTCCCGGATGGCGTTGCTTAAAGCGATCGATTTGACCAAAAACAACGACGGTTTGACCATCAATATCGCCCTCAGCTACGGCGGCAGGGCCGAAATCGTCGATGCGGTAAATAAAATTCTCAAAGAACGCAAATCCGATGCCCCAATGACCGAGGAGGAGTTCCGCAACTATCTTTATCTGCCGGATATGCCCGACCCGGATCTGATGATCCGTACCGGCGGCAATTTGCGGATCAGCAATTTCCTGCTGTGGCAGCTCTCTTATGCTGAACTTTATGTCACGGAAACTTACTGGCCGGATTTCGGTGCCGATGATCTGCGCCGGGCAATCGAGGCTTTTGACGGCCGTGAACGGCGCTTCGGCGGCTTGAATGAGCAAAAAGACGGTGGCGCCGTTGATAAATGATCTTGAACAGCTGCGGCAGCTTCCGGAAGAGCAGCTGCCGCAGCTCGCCGCCACGCTGCGCCGGGAAATTCTGGAATCGGTCAGCCGTAACGGCGGTCATCTGGCATCCAGTCTGGGGGCGGTGGAGTTGATCATCGCTCTGCACCGGATATTCAATACGCCGGATGAAAAAATATTTTTTGACGTCGGCCATCAGGCTTATGCTCATAAATTGCTCACCGGCAGACGGGAGCAGTTTGCCAATCTGCGCCGGAATAACGGAGTTTCCGGATTCACCAACCCGGAGGAGTCGGAATTTGATCCGGTCGTTTCCGGTCACGCCGGAGTGGCTCTCTCGGCAGCTCTCGGTGTCGCTGCCGCCGCCCCGGATTGCCCAAATAAAGTGATCGCCGTCGTCGGGGATGGTGCCGCCGGATGCGGGGTCACTCTGGAGGCGCTGAATCACGTCTCATCCTGTCCCGGTTCCCGCCGGTTGATCGTGGTGCTTAATGATAACCGGATGTCGATTTCCGCCAACGTCGGAGCAGTTTCCCAGGCTTTGAACCGGGTCATTGCGGCGGCATCCTACAACCGTTTCCGGGCGGCGTTGAAACGTTTTCTGCTGCCGGTGCCGAGGTTGAAACGGTTTTTCTCCCGGCTGTATGATGCCGGAAAAAGTGTGTTTCTGCCCCCGGCGGTATTGTTTGAATCTTTCGGCTTCCGCTATTTCGGTGCGGTGAACGGTCATGATTTCAAACAGCTGCTTCCAATGCTGCAGCGGTTGCGGGATATTGACGGGCCGGTGCTGCTGCACGTTATTACTGAAAAAGGGCACGGGGTCAAATTCGCCTGCGAAGCGCCCACCCGCTATCACGGGATTTCCGGATGTGACCCGGATACCGGGGAGATGAAAAGTTCCGGCGGCGGATTTTCCGGTGCTTTCGGAGCAGCACTGACCCGGCTCGCCGCCGGAAACGACAAAATCGTTGCCGTTTGTCCGGCAATGCTGGAGGGAACCGGTCTGGCGGAGTTTGCAGCTCAATACCCTGACCGCTGTGTGGATGTCGGGAGATCGGA
>SUVU01000079.1 GCA_015061865.1 Lentisphaerota bacterium | reverse complement strand
TCCGATCTCGGTCAGCATGCAGTGTGACATGATGAGTGTCGCATCTGCCGGAATTTTCGCCTTCCAGATTAAAATAGGCATGACTGGTGAGATCCGCCACGGTTTTGCGGTCGCTTTCTGCGTAAAAATCCAGTTCCAGCGTGTGATCTGCCCCAAGCGTATAACTTGCCCGCACCGTCAGCGCTCCGGGGAAGCCCCCGTCACCGTCCGGGCTGAACAATGTCAGCACCAGATGCCGTTCATCCGGCTGTTCCGCCTGCCACAAGCGGTGGGAGTACCCGAATCCGCCGTGCAGCGTACAGCAATCCTGATCGTTCAGACACATCTGGTAGATTTTGCCGTCCAGCGTAAATCTGCCGCCGGTAATGCGGTTGGGGATGCGCCCGATCAGAGCGCCGAGATAGCCGGGATTTTCCAGATAAACTGCCGGCTCCTGCCACCCCAGCGCCACATCCCGCAGTTCGCCGAAACGGTCAAACGCATAGAGCGAACACAGACAGCCGCCGAAATCGGTGATGTCCGCACCGAAACCGTCCGGCAGACGCAAGCGGTACAATGACGCCCATCTGCCGTCGGGCAGCTGAAAAAATTTCTCTGCGGACATCTTATCTCATGCCTAAAATCGCCAGAGCGTTGTCTCTGCCGACTTTTTTGAGTTCCGCATCAGTGAGGATATCCAGCGAAGCGAGGAACTTCATGCAGTCGCTGATGGTGGATGCCGAACCGACCAGACATTTTTTCTCCGGATTGTAGAGCAGACCGTTGGGATACAGCACCGCCTCATTGCCGAGCGTGCTGTAAGTTCCCGGCGGGAAGCCGGTCAGACTGGAGGCATCACTGGTGATGATGGTGCGGTCGGCACCTTTGACCCGCAGGATGATTTTGATCAATTCGCCGGGCAGATGGTGACCGTCGGTGATGATCATGGCGGTCAGGCGGTCTTCGGCAAGTCCGGCATAGAAAGGATTGCGGTGACGGTCAAGCAGGTTGGGACAGCCGTTGCCCAGATGGGTGAGCAGCTGCGCTCCGGCATCGGCGGCGGCACGCACCTGTTCGGAAGTTGCCATGTGGTGACCGACACTGACCACCACGCCGCGTTCTTTCATCATGGCGATCGCTTCCGGTGCGCCCTCGGTTTCAGCGCCCATGGAGACGATCCGGATATAACCGGGGACGGAATCTATCAGAGCCGCCACATTTTCCGGAGTCGGTTTCTGCACCCATGCCGGAGTGTGAGCCCCCACGGCACCGGGAACGTTGGAAATAAACGGACCCTCAAAATGGATGCCCGGCACATGTTTGAGCAAACCGTTGGCTTCCACGACTTCGTAGATCATCCGGGCATTGCGGGCAAGTTTGCCCAACTCCCCGGTGATGATCGTCGGCAGAAAAATATCTGTCCCGGTGGCAAGCAGCTCCTCAATGGAACGCAAAATCCCCTCTTTGGTCAAATTTTCATCACTGTAATCCACGCCGTTGTGGCCGTTGACCTGCAAGTCCACCCATCCGTAATTTGTCATTTTTTTATCCTCGTGTTTGTAGTGTGTTTCAATTGGAAATACCGCTAAAATATAGCATACTTCGCAAATATTTGCAATATAAAACCAATTTTTTTGTTAAAAGACCTTGACTTTTGCCCCAAAAGCAAGTAAAATATAGCCGCACACATGTTTACGGTGTAGTAAATCAACTTTTTTTCATGGAGGTATTTTATGGGTACTACTGTCGGTATTATTATGATGGTGGCGGGTTTTCTCGGAGTTCTGGTCTGCGCTAAAATGCAGAAAACCAATCCGAATATCCAGCCGGTGGCGATCCTGATGGCGCTGATCATGCTTTCAGGACTGGGTGTTTACGCTTATAATTACATGTCCGGCGATGACGGCAATATGGAGGACGGCATCATTTATCAGTGCTCCATCATGGATCGTGCGGGCGATTATCTGAAAAAGAAAGCCGCCGGCAAATCTGTCGTGCTGGTCGTCGAACCGGGCATTGCCAGCCATGAAGCCGGCAAAAAACTGCTCGATGCCGAAGTCAAAGCCTTTGAAAAAGCCTACGGCAGCAGCGTCGAAGTCGTCGAATTTGAAGTCGAAGGCCTCAATGAAGAAGATGGCGGCAGCTATGCCGATATGATGAAAGCCGAAGACTTTGACAAACTGGTCGCAGCCCACGAAAGCGCCGATATTTTCGTGCTGACCGTCGGATTGCCGGACGGTTACAATGTGCCTGATTTCAAAGAGAAAATCGTCTTTTTGACCAACTCCGGCATGATCAGCGAAAAAGCTCTGAAACGTGCGATCGAAGATGGCGTCATCACTGCGGTCGTTTCCGGCAACGGCAAAAAACTTGATCCCGAATTCCGCCCCGATGAAGACGACTTGAAAGGTGCGTTCAACTACCGCTGGATCATCGTGGACAAAGACAATCTGGATAAATTGAGATAATTTTATCCGTTTTTGACTCATCAACACACGCCGGATTTTTTCCGGCGTTTTTTTAACTTGAAAGGAAAAATATTTATGCTTACGATCAAAACTTCCAAAGGCGACATCCAAATCGAATTGTTTGAAAAAGAATCCCCCGAAACCGTCAAAAATTTCCTCGCTTATGTGAAAGACGGCTTCTATAAAAATACCATTTTTCACCGGGTCATCCCCGGATTTATGATCCAGGGCGGCGGTTTTGATACTGATTTCAACCAGAAACCGACCAAAGCCCCGGTCAAAAACGAAGCCGCCAACCAGCTCTCCAATAAACGCGGCACGCTGGCAATGGCACGGACGATGGTCGTGGATTCCGCCACCAGCCAGTTTTTCATCAACCTCGTGGATAATGATTTCCTGAATTTCAAAGCTCCGATCCCGCAGTATTACGGCTACTGCGTTTTCGGCAAAGTGACCGGCGGCATGGAAGTCGTCGATGCCATCGCTCAAGTCGCCACCGGCAGCCGCGACATGCATCAGGACGTCCCGACCGAAAACGTCGTGATCCTCGACGTCGTGGAAAACTGATAACACCACTTCCACTTTTATCGCTCAACGGGGCTGTTGCAAAACAGCTCCGTTTTTTATGCCGTCTGCGGACGGTTTCTGTTCCTGTCGGGGAATACGGTCGGAAAATGTTTGTTTTGGCTATAATTTTGTTCTGAACGGATATTGTCAAACTGCTTTACCATGACTATAATATACAAAGAGCAATATTTTTAAGCCCATAAAAAGGAGAAAACACCATGGCTGGAAAATTCAAAATCGGTTATCTGCCGCTGACCAAAGTCAACTGGACGAATGAAACACTGGAAAAAGCGCGTGCCGATGCGATCGCTTACTTGGAACAGCTGCCCGGCGTGGAAGTGATCGCTCCGGAAAAAATGCTCTGTCTGGAAGATCAGGCGTTGAGCGAACTTGACCGGTTTGAAAAAGAACAGCCTGATCTCATTATTGCCCACTTTCTGACTTTTTCGCTCGGCGTGGTCATTCCGCTGTTTGCCCAGCGTTTGAATGTTCCGGTCGTTCTCTGGTCGATGACTGAACCCGATCCCAAAGGCGGCAGATTGCAGAACAACTCTTTCTGCGCCGCCAATATGAATGCCCACTTCATGTACCGGATGCACGTGCCGTATTTTCACATCCACGCCGCTGTCGGCTCTGCTGCAGCTGTCGCCGGACTGCAAAAAGCGATCCGGGTCACTCAAACGCGCAATATGCTCCGCAAAATGCGGGTCGGTCTTATCGGCGGCAGAGTGCCGGGATTCTACACCTCATGCTGTGATGAAATGCTCCTGCGCACCCAGATCGGCCCGGAAGTAAAAGTCATTACCGAACACGAACTTATCACCGCCGCCCGCACTCTGACCGATGCCGAACTCGATGCGGCAATGCAGGTGATCCTTTCTGATGGCAAAGTCCATCCCACTGACGGCCCCAGCGCCGAACAATTGAAAAAATCCGCCGCCCTTTTCGCCGCCGTCGGCAAAATGAAAAACAAATTTCTGGTCGATACTTTTGCCATGCGCTGCTGGCCGGAATTCATCGCCGATGAATTGTACGGTATCGTCGTCTGCTCCACCATCGGTCACCTGACCAACCACGGCTTCACCACCGCCTGCGAAGGCGACGTTTACGGCGCAGTGATGATGCAGATCGGCAAATCCATTTCCGGCGATATGCCGTTTTTCTGCGACCTCATCATCGCCGAGGGCGACTACGGCGTGGCGTGGCACTGCGGCGCCGCCCCGTGCCGGCTCTGCAAACCCGGCTGCCATGAGGAACTGCGCTGCAGCTCCACCGTCGAAGGCGGCGGTGTCAAAGGCGTTACCGGCGAATTTCCGCTGAAACCCGGCAGAGTCACCCTTGCCCGTCTGGGCGAAAAACGTGACGGCGACGGCTTCCGGATGCTCATTGCCACCGGCGAAGCGATCGACACCGATCTTTTTGTCCGGGGCAATCCGCTGAAAATCCGCTTCGATGCCGGCTGTGACAAAGTCCGTGAAACCATCATCAACGAGGGTTGGGAACACCATTACGTCCTGACTTACGGGGACTTCGTGCCGGAATTGCTCGACCTCTGCCGGATGCTCAACGTCGAAGTAACTCTGGTACAGTAAGCCGTATTGACGGCAGCAATGGCAAGGTTTGCAGAAATTTTTTCTGAAATGACTTGAAAAATCCGTTTGCAGCGGTTAGTTTATATGGATGTAAGTATAACCGTGACAATATTATAAAAAGAAAGGTTTTTTAAGCATGAAAAAATTCTTTGCTCTCCTTGCCGCCTGCACCGTGGTTTTCAGCGCCAATGCCGGAAGTTTTCAGGATATCAACTGGGGCGAAAAACTCGCTTTCTATCTGCCCAACCGCGTGCTGGATGCTCTTGATATGTTCTCTCTCTCCCTCGGTGTCGGCCCGGTCGCCGAAGCCCGCCTGATGGGAACCCGCCTCGCCGATGTCGGCGCCGGTTACAGCGCCTCCACCTGGAAAGTTTATAAGGGTCATAACCGCCAGTACGGTATCGGCGTGGAAGACGGCTGGTATTGGTCGTTCATTTCCGTCGGTGAGGAGGAATTCAGCGTCCGGGACGGCTCGCTGCTCGTGGATAAATATGTGGAGTGCCGCGCCGGTATCCCGACTCCGGAAATGCGCGTCTATGATTACTTCGAAGGTCCCCGGGATTTCTGGGCGATCGGCGGTGCCCTCGGTTTCCTCGTCGACGGCGATCTCTATATCCACCCGGTCGAATGGCTCGATTTCGCCCTCGGATTTTTCCTGGTCGATATCCGGCAGGATGACCTGACTTTTGACAGTTTCAACCGCTGAACTGTCATGGCAAAAAAATTCCGTTGCCGCCGCTGCGGCGCCTGCTGCCGCTGGAAAGGCGCAGTTAAAGTGGAACCCGACGAAGTTGATGCTGTCGCCGGGTTCCTCCATATTCCGCTGGATGAGTTCCTCGCTGACCATACCTGCCTCACCCCCGACCGGAAACACCTCTCACTCTGCGAAAAACCTAACGGCGAATGTGCCTATTTGACCACCGATGATAACGGCTTCCCCGCCTGCGCCATCGAACCGGTCAAACCCCGCCAGTGCCGTAACTTCCCCGAAAAATGGAACTTCCCCAACTGGCAGTCCCAGTGCGGCGGCGAATTCATAGAGGTGGAGGAAGGGGAATAAGAGGGTTTTGCGGGAAAAACATTTTTTGAAAAAATAGTTTTTCCCGCACCCTTTTCAAAAAAACTTTTGCCGCCACTTGATTTTTGTAACCAAAAATCAAGTGGCGGTACTTTTTGATAGACACTCATCTTTAAAGTTGCAAAATGGATTTTGAGTTTTCTCAAAATCCGTTTTGCGCTTAAAAGTTTTTGTAAAAAGAGGTGGGGGTTCGGGGGCGGAGAAAATAAACTTTTTTCAAAAAGTTTTTGTCTCCGCCCCTGAAAAAACAACCATTTTTACTGATTAAACTCCTGGGCTTTCAGCACGGCGACGAATGCTTCCTGGGGGATATTGACCTGTCCGATAAGTTTCATCCGTTTTTTGCCTTCTTTCTGTTTTTCCAGCAGTTTACGTTTACGGGTGATATCGCCGCCGTAGCATTTTGCCAGCACGTTTTTGCGGAGTTGGCGGATAGTTTCACGGGCGATGACTTTGCCGCCGATCGCCGCCTGGATAGCGATTTGGAACATTTGCGGCGGGATGGCATCTTTAAGTCTTTCGGCGATTTGTCTGCCCCGTTCGTAAGCCATATCGGCGTGGACGATACTGCTGAAAGCGTCGACCGGTTCGCCGTTGACCATGATATCGAGTTTGACCATTTTTCCGGCACGGTATCCGGCGGGTTCGTAATCCATGCTGCCGTAGCCGCGGGTGATAGACTTCAGCTTGTCATGGAAGTCGATCAGGATTTCGTGCATGGGCATTTCGGCGGTAATGATGACATGGTTGGCATCGACGCCGACGGTATTGGTACAGATACCGCGTTTGCTCATGACCAGATTCATCACGTCCCCGATATATTCGGTGGGGATCATCAAATGACAGTTGATGACGGGTTCCTCGATGTAGTCGATCCCGGAGGGATCGGGGAGATGGACGGGGTTGTCGATCTCCAGTTTTTCGCCGGATTTCATATAGACATTGTAGATCACTGACGGATAAGTTGCCAGAATGTCCATATTATATTCCCGGCGGAGCCGTTCCTGAATGACTTCCATGTGCAGCAGTCCGAGGAAGCCGCAGCGGAAGCCGAAACCGAGGGCGGCGGAACTCTCTGCCTGATAGAAAAATGCGGCATCGTTGAGCTGCAGTTTCGCCATGCTGGCTTTGAGCTGATCGTAGTCTGCGGTATCAATGGGGTAGATGCCGCTGAACACCATCGGGCGCACTTCGCGGAATCCGGGCAATGGTTCTTTGCAGGGATTCAGGGTATCGGTGATGGTATCGCCGATCCGGGTGTCGGCGGGGGATTTCAAATTGGGGATGAAGTATCCGACGCTGCCGGCTTCCAGCACGGCATCGGGTTTCATATCGGGGCTGAAGTGGCCAACCTCTTTAAGTTCGCTCTCCAGACCGTTGGAAAAAAGTCTCAGCCGGGTGCCGCGTTTGAAACTGCCCCGCTGGACCCGGACGAAGTTGACCACGCCCCGGAATGTATCGTAACGGGAGTCAAAAATCAGTGCGGCGGCACCCTCCTCATCGCCGATTTGCGGCGGGGGGATGCGTTCGATGACGGCTTTAAGCAATTCTTCCACGCCCTCGCCGGTTTTGCCGGAAACGAGCAATGCCTCTTCACGGGGCAGAGCGAGGATCTCCTCCATGTGTTCATAGCACAGCGGCAGATTGGCGGCAGGCAGGTCAATTTTATTGATGACCGGAATGACTTTCAATTTCTGCCGGAAAGCCAGATTGACGTTGGCAACGGTCTGCGCCTGCACGCCCTGCGTGGCATCAATGAGCAAAATCGCTCCTTCGCACGCGCTCAAACTGCGGCTGACCTCGTAAGTGAAGTCCACGTGTCCCGGAGTGTCAATGAGGTTGAGTTCATAAGTTTCGCCGCCGGGTTCGGGGGTATACATCATCCGCACGGGGTGGGATTTGATGGTGATACCGCGTTCACGTTCCAGATCCATGCCGTCAAGGAGCTGATCCTGCAAATCGCGTTTCTCCACCGTCCGGGTGATTTCCAGCATCCGGTCGGCGAGAGTGGATTTGCCGTGGTCAATGTGTGCGATAATACAAAAGTTGCGGATATTTTTCAAATCTGCCATACGTAATACTACCCTTGAATTTTCATACTCATTTTTTCATGTATGAAATATACCGCCTGACCACGGATTTTTCAAGTGCATAACGCACAATCAACGCCGTACTTACGCCAAAGTTTCGCTGATGACCCGCAGGACGTTGCCGCCGATGATTTTGCGGATCTCCTCATCGGTAAATCCGCGCTGTACCAATCCGACGGTGTACATGGGCCAATTCATGCAATTTACCGAGGCGTACTGCTCTTTGGTCATCAATTCATATCCGGCCCCCGGCGCGGGCCAATAGGCTTCCCAGACCGGGCGGGAGGCACGGGACGCAAGGGCTTTTTTATCCACATCCAGATCCAAACCGTTATCGGTGCCGATGGCGACATGATCCACGCCGTATTTTCTGGCGACATATTCCACATGATCGAGCATGGCGTTGAGATCCATGCTGCCCTGCAGAAACGGCGGATGTCCGCAGATACCGACATAACCGCCGGAAGCTTTGACCGCCTCGATAACTTCATCGCATTTGGCACGGTAGTGGGTGGAAAAGTGCCTGACCGTCGTATGGCTGGCGACGACCGGTTTTTTGGAAACCTGCGCCGCCTCCAGACTGGTGCGCTGACCGCTGTGCGCCACATCGGGAATGACTCCGACCCGGTTCATTTCGGCAATAACTTCCCGACCGAAATCGCTCAATCCGGCATCGGCACTCTCGGCACAGCCGTCGCCGATCAGATTGCGGCGGTTATAGGTCAGGTGCATCATCCGGATACCCAGACGGAAAAACACCCCGATATACTGCAATGCTTCAGCGGTGGAACTCAACTGGGACGGCAGCGGCACGCCGTTGGTGGTCATATACAACGCCCGTTTGCCGCGCTCCCTGATCCCGGACAATTGCTGCGGAAACACCGCCCGTTCATAAACATCCGGCAATTTATCGACTAAATTGGTGTAATTGCTCAAACGCAGCAGCATCAATTCGACATTGTTGCACTCGAAACCGCTGTTTTGAAAAATGCAGTCCACCCCGGAAAATTCCCAGGCGGTTTTCAGTCTGGCGACCATTTCCGGGTCATCAAATGCCCCGTTCATGCGGAATTCTTCGCGGAGCAGATTCAATTCATCCCGTCCGGCACCACGCTCAAACGCTTCATCGTAGCGCGGGCAGATGCCGCCGGCAGTAGGGGTGAAACCATAGGCATCAAAAACGTAACTTTCCCGGTGCAGTTCCAGACCGTGAGCCAAATCTTTTTCACTGGGATGCAGCACGTCCATTGCCGCCTGACGGATTTGCTGTAAATGCTCCGTGATCATAATATCCTCCGTTACGGGATCAGATTGAAAGCTTTGACCAGATCTGCCACCTGGGCATCGCTGATCGGTTTCATACCGCCGAGTGCGGCGGCACTGATGGTTGCTTTGGCACTGTATTCAGCGACTTCCAGCCGGTCAAATGATTCGATCAGGCTTTTGCCGACGGAAATAACGGCATCGTTTTCGATCATGCAGACCGGATAACGCGGCGAAACCGTCGAAGCGACTTTGGCAACATTGCGGAAATGTTCGCCGTAAGGAAACACCGGCACTTCGCGGAGCATGATGTAACTTTCCGGAATGACTCTGGGATCAAAATCCGCGTGGGAAACGGCATACCCCATCAGATACGGCGGATGGGCGATAATCACCGATTTCAACTCCGGCTGGGCATCGAAAATGGCTTTGAAAAACCATGCCGCTTTGCTGAGGTTTTTGCCGGCTTCATAACGTTTGCCGCGCACCAGCACCAGATCGTCCGCCATCAGATTGCCGCGGTCGATACCATAGGGGGAGACCAGAAATGAATCTTCATCCAGACGCACGGCAAACGATCCCTCGGTACTGTTGAAAAGCCGCTGACGGTAGGCGCGGTGGATCAATTGCACCATCTGGGTACGCAATTCGATCTCTTTACTGCTTCTTTCCGAGATGTCAAACGGCCGGAAATCCGCGTTGCGGTCGAGAGTGTGAAATTCGATCTCGGTTTCGGTCAGGGATTTCGGCGTACCGAGCCGGATGGCGTTGTTGATGAGCCGGGCGCAAAAGTCCAGCGTTTCAAACCGCTGAAACGCCTGCAGCAGCGTGGCACCGGCAGTACACGCACCGTGGTTTTCCAGCAAAATGGTGCTGTGTCCGGCGGCAAAGGCTTTGGCAACGCTTTTGCCCAGAGCTTCGCTGCCGGGAATTTCATAAGGCGCGTAACCGACGGTACCGCAAACGTTTTTTGCCGCCGGGATGATGGTGGTATCAGGAATTTTCCCCGCTACAGATCGGAA
>SUVU01000078.1 GCA_015061865.1 Lentisphaerota bacterium | reverse complement strand
CGAGGAGTGCATCACCGCGTTGGTGCGTACCGAGATCAACAGCTACAAACAGCTGCCGGTGATGCTTTATCAGATCCAGACCAAATACCGGGATGAGGCGCGTCCCCGTGCCGGGTTGATCCGTACCCGGGAATTCACGATGAAAGATGCTTACAGTTTCCACACCAGTCAGGAGGATCTGGAAGCATACTATCTGCGCGCCCATGAAGCCTACGAACGCATTTTCCGCCGCATCGGTCTGCTCAATGTGTTGAGCATCGAGTCCAACAGCGGTATGATGGGCGGCAAAGTTTCCCACGAATTTATGGCGGTTTCCGATTGCGGCGAGGATACCATTTTTGTCTCTCCCGACCGCAAATACCGTGCCAACCGGGAAATCGCCGTCGCCGATTGGAAATTTGAGAAATCCCCCGCCAAAGAGTTGGAAAAAGTCGCCACGCCCGATTGCAAAACCATTGAGGAGGTCGCCGCATTTCTCAATGTCAAAGCCGAAAATACCGGCAAAGCGGTCTTTTATCAGGATGCCCGCACCGGCGAACTGGTTTTTGCGCTGATCCGGGGAGATTTCGAGGTCAATGAGAGCAAACTCTGCAATGCGCTTAAAATCGCGGAGCTGAAATTCGCCGATGATGCGTCCATTCTCGCCGCCGGTGCGGTGCCGGGATATGCCAGCCCGTTGAATCTGAAAGGCAAAAAGGCCCGGATCATCGTTGACCGTTCCGCGCTGGAGAGCAGCAACCTGGTCGTCGGTGCCAATGAGCCGGGATATCACTATCTGAACTTCAATGCCGGGCGTGATCTTGACGGTGTGGAATTCGTCACCGCTGACATCGCCACGGTGCGTGAGGGCGATCCCGCCCCCGGTTCCGGTGAGCCGCTGCAGATGCTCCGGGGCATTGAGGTCGGCAATATTTTCCAGCTCGGCACAAAATATTCCGAGTCGATGAGCTGCAATTATCTGGACAAAGACGGCAAAAGTCACCCGATGATCATGGGTTGTTACGGGATCGGTGTCGGTCGGGCGATGGCTTCGGTGATCGAGTTCAGCCACGATGATTACGGTCCGGTCTGGCCGATGTCCATTGCGCCGTATCAGGTGCAGATCTGTGCGATCGACCCGCAGAAAGCCGGGGTCGGCGAAGCGGCTGAAAAACTGGTCGCCGCTCTGGAAGCGCGCGGCATCGAGGTTTTGTATGATGACCGCGGCGAAAAAGCCGGCAGTATGTTCAGCGATGCCGATTTGCTCGGTATTCCGCTGCGTCTGGTCGTTTCTCCCAAAACTCTCGCCGGAAACGAGGTGGAATTCCGCACCCGTGCCTGCCGTGATTCGGAACGGCTCCAGCTGGATGAAGTGCCGGAGATCATCGCCGCTAAAGTCAAAGCTGCGCTGGCTGAATTTGAGTGTTGAAGATCCGGAGCCGATAAGCTGTGAAAAAAATTGCCGCCATATTACTGACGCTCTGCCTGACTGCGCTGCCGCTGCTGGCGTGGGATGTGATGGTATTCCCCTCACTCGGGGTGAATATCCACGATCAGATGCAGTTCGTGCTGCCCCGACGGGGAATATATGTGCCGCAATTGGAAAAAGTGGAACGGGGACAGCCGTTTTATCTTTATTTCGCCGCCGGTTTGAAAGAGCCGTTGACCCAGCCGCTGAAATTGAACTGCGAAGTAGTGATGATTTCACCGGCAGGCAAACGGACCACGATGGCAAAAGGCACGTTTTTTCAGCTGCAGAAAAACAGCCGTGGCGTGTTTACTTCGGGGCATCTGGTCAAAGTCATCATGGAAAACAGCGATCCGGACGGGGTTTATGCGGTCGAATTCAACGTTTCAGACGGCGTGGAGAACAAAACTGCCACCGGAAAAGTTACACTGACCGGAAAACAGCGCCACGATTCTCCGGTGACGATGCCGGAGTTGAGCAAGTTTTTAAGCAGTTATTACACTGCTCCCAAACCGGAACGGCTGTTGGCGATGTGCAAATATTTCATCCATGTCGCCGAACCGGAATTGCAGCGGAAACAGAAAAACCGTTACGATCCCCGGCCTGCGCTGTACGGGTTTACGCTGGCGCTGCAGCACAATCCCCAGTTGTGGCAGGAATTGGCGCAGATCACCGCTGAAGCAAAAACGGAAAAACAGCAGCAGTTTTATGCATTGATTTTTGCCGGACTCGGTGCGGAGGCGGTAAAGGCGAATAAAGAGATCATTGCCCCGCAGGTGCAGGCGAATATCGCATTGTTTGCCGGGCGGAATCCGCTGGAATTCAAGCAGGTCACCCAACTTTGGCAGCTCGATGCCCTTTGGATGGAGTTTTTGGTAACGGGCCGTTTTTCTCCGGTTCAGCGGCTGATAAATGAGTGCCGCCGCCGTCCGATGATGACTGTCGATGAGGTGAAAGCCAAAACGGCAAAAAAAGAGCCGCTGTCTGCAGAGGAAAAAGAGAAATTCCGCAATTTTCTCTTTGCCGCCGCCATAGAGTGGTCGCTGGCCTCCAATTTGCGGCAGGGACACCGGTTGTTATGGTTTTATTTGGAAACGATCCGGGAACGCAAGTTGTATCCGGATGATTTTGCGGCGGCGCTGATTGCCGACGCAGTAAAAAAAGCACAGGTGAAAAAAGCAACTCCAGGGAGTAAAAAATAAAATGTGGAACTATACAGATAAAGTCATCGATCACTTTATGAATCCCCGCAATGTCGGCGAGATCGCCGATGCTGATGGTACGGGGCAGGTGGGTAACGCCGCATGCGGCGATGCGTTGAAACTGACCTTTAAATTGGATGAGCAGGGTAAAATCGCTGATGTGAAATTCAAAACTTTCGGCTGTGCCAGTGCGATCGCATCCAGTTCGGCTTTGACGGAATTGATCAAAGGCATGACTCTGGAGGAGGCGGAAAAAGTTACCAATCAGGACATTGTGAAACTGCTGGGTGAATTGCCGGAAGCCAAAATGCACTGTTCCGTTATGGGCATGGAGGCGTTGCAGGCGGCGATCGCTGATTACCGCGGCGAGCCGAATCCGTTTGAAAAAATGGATGATCACGAGGGTAAATTGATTTGCAAATGTTTCGGTATCACCGATGTGAAAATTCTGCGGGTCGCCAAAGAAAATGGTTTGAAAAAAGCCGCTGAAGTGACCAATTATTGCAAAGCCGGCGGTGCCTGCGGTGCCTGTCTGGGACAGATCCAGCGGCTGCTGGATGATATGTGGAAACTGGAGAGCTTGAAAAAATGATGATGCTGGAAGAATTGCGACAGAAAGAAGCGGAATTCAAATCCCGGCTCGTTCAGGTCGGCGAATTTCTCAAAGTTGAGGAAAAAGAGGAGGAACTTGCCGCTCTGGAAGAAAAAATGAATGCTCCGGATTTCTGGAATGACAAAGAAGCGGCGCAGGAGACGATCTCGGCAGTTTCATCCTGCCGCAACATCATTACTCCGTACCGCAAAATGGAAGGTGCGCTGGAGGATTTCGTCACGGCGCTGGAACTTGCCGCTGAAGACGAAGCATTTGCGGCAGAAGCCGAGGCGCTGCTGCCGGATCTGAGTGCTGAATTGGATAAACTGGAGATCGTAAGTTTCCTGTCCGGCAGATTTGACCGCAACAACTTTTATCTGACCATCCACGCCGGAGCCGGCGGTACCGAGTCCTGCGACTGGGCAAGTATGCTGTTCCGGATGTATCGCCGTTATGCCGAGCGCCGGGGGTGGAAAGAGGAACTTATCGACTATCAGCCCGGTGATGAAGCCGGTATCCGCAGTGTGACACTGCATGTCACGGGAGATTTTTCCTACGGTTACTGCAAAGGTGAAAACGGGGTGCATCGTCTGGTGCGGATTTCGCCGTTCGACAGCAACGCCCGCCGCCACACCAGTTTCTGTTCAGTGGATGTGTTTCCGGAGATCAACGACGATATTGAAATCGAGATCAATGAAGCCGATTTGCGTATTGACACCTACCGTTCCAGCGGCGCCGGCGGTCAGCACGTCAATACCACCGACAGTGCGGTGCGGATCACCCACCTGCCCACCGGTTTGGTGGTCAGCTGTCAGAATGAGCGTTCCCAGCACAAAAACCGTGCTACGGCGATGAAAATGCTCAAAGCCCGGTTGTTTGAGATCGAGGAGCGCAAGCGCCGGGATGCCGCTGCCGCACTGCGCGGTGAGCAGATGGATAACGGTTGGGGCAGTCAGATCCGCAGTTATGTGCTGCAGCCCTACCAGATGGTCAAAGATTTGCGCACGGATGTGGAAACCAGTGATACTTCCGGGGTGCTGGACGGTGATTTGGACCGGTTCATCGAAGCGTACCTGAAGTGGCAGAAATGAGTAAAACCGGGAATTTGAAAAGACGTTCCGCATTGCTCCGGGCATTGCGGGACGGTTTTTATAAAGAGGATTTCTGCGAAGTTGCCACGGCGGTAAAAATTCCGGCTCCGGCGCCGGAGGAATACATCGAATCAGTGCCGTGTCAGGGCGGATTTCTCAGGACGAGTCCGGAATTGGCAATGAAACGGATGCTCTGCGGCGGGATGGAAAGGATTTTTCAGATCGGGGCGGCATTCCGGGCGGAGGAACTGGGCAGAAAACACCGCGAGGAATTCACGATCCTGGAGTACTACGCCGTGGCGTGGGATTACCGGAAATTGGCGGAATTTACCGCCGGATTGATCGCACAGGCGGCGCAGACAGTGCTGGGTAAAACGCAGCTCGTCTGGCAGGGACAGCCGGTGGAGCTGGGACAGCACAGTTTTATCACGGTGGATGAGGCGTTTCGCCGTTATGCCGGTGTGTCGGCGTTTGAGGCGGATGCCGACGGCAGTTTTGATGAATTGATGGTGCTGAAAGTCGAGCCGCAGCTGGGCAAAACGCACCCGGAATTTCTCATCGACTACCCTGCAAACCGGGCTTCACTGTCCCGGTTGAGTGCGGCAGACCGCCGGGTGGCGGAACGGTGGGAATTGTATATTTGCGGACTGGAATTGGGCAACGCTTTTGGCGAATTGACCGATGCTGCGGAACAGCGGCGGCGGTTTGAGGAGGCGTTGAAATTCCGGGCGGCACAGGGGATGTTGGAGTACCCCGAAGCGACCGATTTTCTGGAAGCTCTGGAACAGGGCATGCCGGAAAGTTCCGGATGTGCGATCGGATTTGACCGGTTGTGCATGATTTTCTGTGACGCATACGATATCGGCGATGTGATTTTCGAATAAGCGTGATTTCCCCTGTTTTATCTGAACAGGGGATTTTTTTTAGACATGTGTTATATCAATTTAAATCAATTTGCGGATTTTCAGTAAAATTTTCTATTGTCCCGTGGCAGTTTATCTTTTGCTGGAGTATAATTGAACAAAGTCGGGATTTTTGGTGCAGTTATGGAAGATGTAAAACAGAAAATTTTGGAACGCATCCTTAAAGGCGAGTTCCCGCTGCGGACACGAATGCCGAGCGAGAGAAAATTTGCTGATGAATTCGGCTGTTCGCAGAATATGGTACACCGGGCACTGCGCTCACTGGTGGAGGAAAAAGTTTTGCTCTGCCGCCCGAATAACGGTTACTTCATTGCTCCAACCGGGCTTAAAAATTCCAGTTCCGGCAAACAGTTTGCTTTGATTTCCAGAGGCGGGGAGGGGGGGTTCTCCATGGCACTGCGCCGGGAAGCGACGTTGCGCGGATGTGAAGTTGTCATGCACATGATGGATTTTGACCGTCCTCAGCTGGTCACGGAGATCATGAAAGATCCTGCAGTCAGCGGAATATTTTTTCACGTCGATGCTTCACATGCGAACAGTTGGAGCGATATTTTTGATGAGGTGTACCGGGAACATTATCCGATCATTGCGCTGGACGTGCCGATCGTGCCGGGGGCGCTGTCGGTGGTAGGCAGTAATTTGTTCCGCATCGGTTTCCGGGCGGCGGAATTGCTTTACCGTTACGGGAAACGGGCGGTGGTTTGCGGTTATAAACGCAGTGAGGGCGACAGCAGTTTGCGCTGTGTCGGTTTCAAAGCCGGATGCAATGCGTTTCACTGGGCAGAACCCATTGAATGTTATATCGTGCCGTCACGGGACAATGGTGCGGATGAGAAATTTTTTGATGAGATATTTTCCCGTTACGCCGGAGAATTTGATACGGTTTTTACCTCCACCTGCGGTTTTACCATTGCGCTGGCGGAGTATTTGAAAAAACATCCGGAACTGAAACCGGGCAGGGACTTCAACTGGCTCGGAGCTGAGGTGCAGAGTGTGTCCCCGGAACAGCCGTTTGTGATCGATGTACTGCAGCAGCAGTATGATTTGCTGGCGCAATCGGCATTTGATATGATGGAAAGAGCGATGGCACAGCGCGGCAGCGGTATTGTGACCAGTCAGGTCGTGGATGCGATCTATCGCTCCGGAAATACTATAAACAGGGCAATGTCCCCTAACAAACAAGGAGAAAAAAGATGAAAAAAACAACCATGCTGATTTGTGCGGCAGCGTTTGCCGCACTCCCGGTGTTCGCTGAAACGATCGTTTTCAGTACTCCGAAAGATTTCCGTGCCGGTCAGGTGAAACAGAATGCTGACAGTTTGCAGATCGTCAAACGCAGCTGGACGATCGGGACGAAAAGAATCAAATTCGATGCCACTGCGAAATATAAAGTGACCGTCGATATGAAAGCCAAAGCCGATGATCTTCCCAAACTTGGTAAACATAAAGTCCGTTTCGGTTTGATGCCGCTCTCTGACGATTACAAAGTTCTCAGTCCGGTCAATTTGTTTGTCATTGACGGCACCGATACGCTGTTGGCAGCACCGGTCAAAAAAGGCGATACCGTGGTCAAAGTCAAAGATGCTTTCAAATGGCGCACTACTGACAGTACCTACATCGTTTTTGATTGCGACCCCACCGGCAAATTGCGCGACCTGCCCAATTTCAATGTCCTCGGCAATATCTCCAAAGTCAACCGTGCCACCGGTGAAATCACGCTGACTGCGCCTGCCAAAGTCACGCTGGATACTGATACTGCTGTGCGCCAGCATCAGAATTCCTGGAGCGTGATCGGCAATGAAATCTGCGAAGTTTCCCCCGAATGGCAGACTTTTACCTTTACCACCGTCCCCGGCGAAAGCACCGGTATCCGCGATAATCCGCGTTACAAAGTCTGGAAAGGCACTGCTTATCTGGAACCGGTCGTAACGACGATGATCCCGCTTGAGATCCGTAATCTGAAGGTCGAAGTCATCAAGTAAGTTTACCGCTTCAATGTCCGTGCCGGATATGCTCCGGCACGGAACATTCCGGTAAAAATATTGCCGATACAGTGTTTTTACCGGAATGGAAATAACTGCAAAAGGAGGTTTTATTATGAAACTGAGATCGACGTTTACGCTGATTGAGTTGCTGGTGAGCAAAACTTGTCAAATAGGTGTTTTACCGTTGTATTGCCTCAAAAAAATTCATAAAAACTGCACATCCTTACGCCCGTCAGGGCGCACTTCACGATTTTTTTGTGATCTTGCCGCAAGCGGCAATCGCAAAAAAAGCTCTTCACACCTTCACATCTTCACTCAATCAGCGTTCACGCTGATTGAACTGCTGGTCGTGATTGCTATTATCGCTATTCTGGCGGGATTGCTGCTGCCGACTTTGCAAAAATCCCGGAGCCGGGGCAAATCTGCCAGCTGTCTGTCCAATTTGGGGCAGATCGGCAAAGCGAGTATCCAATACAGCAATGATTATGATGACTGGCTGTTGGGCTATAAACATTATAATACTTATGACCGGGTGAATCAGGCAAGTTACGGTGACACCGTGACCTGGTACACTTACGGCGGTTATATCCGCACGATTGCCGCCGGCGGAGTGGCGACGCAGCGGTGGTTGAATGGGGATTCCATCAACGGCTGCCCGGAGCGCAGTTTGGAAATAAGTCACGCCGGCGGTTCCGGCAGCAGCGGCTATCAGCCGCGTTCGATCAGTTATGCGCTGGTGGGGTATGTGATGGGGAATATGGATTCTCCGGATGAGAAAAACCGATTTTTCCGGCGTACCCGGGTTAGATTGCCCTCGAACTGGATCAGTTTTATTGATTCCGACTGGATTTACGTCAGCGAAGGTGGTGCATTGAAAGGTTGTGTCGCCAATGGGTACACCTCTAGCGGCAAAGGCGGTGACAGGGTGTCATTCCGGCATAATAAAAGTACCAATTTTGTTTGTATTGACGGTCACGTGGAGTCGCTTAATGATGGCGGAGAATTGCAAAACAGCAGTACTTGGGACAAAACTCCGGAACTGGTACAGCGCACGGTGCCGTTTTATTACGGCAGCACGTCTCATCCGAAACACGATCCTGCGTATTTTTAATGAAACAATTATCATATAAAGGAGACGGGGCATGAAAAAATTTATTTTGTTGATGCTGATGGCGGTCAGTTTGATCGCTCCGGCGTTGGAAATCACCAAACGTCCGGGCAAAGCGACCAATGAGATCCTGATATTTCCGCAGTTGGAAGCACACTACGGTACGTTCCAGAATTTTCTGCATTACTGGAAAGACCGTCCGCTGTATGTTAATCCCGCCCACCGGTACGAGGGCAATAAATTTACTTTTACCACCGAACCGAGCGTGATGAAGCAGATCGAATTGGCAAAATCATATAATGTCGCCGGATTGTCGCCGCTGGGGGGGATGAGTACATCGCAGGGACTTTTCAATGCGGCGGAAAAAAATGATGTGAAAGATTTCCGCATCCTGCCGGCGGTTTATCTGCCGGGCATTACTTATGCCTCTGCCGCCAAGCCGGCGGAACTCTATAAAGTCCTCCGCCGGGCGATCGCATCTGACAAAGTTTTCCGCATCAACGGCAAAGTGGTGATCAACAGTTATGAGGCGGCATCCAAAGACCGTACTCCGGCAAGGATGAAAGAGATTCTCGATCAGGCCCGCAAAGAGGTCGGTGACGGATTTTTGTTCGTTGCTGATGTAAAAATCCCGTTGTCGAATTATTACCGCCGGCATTATGATGCCAACCGCAAAAATCCCGACCCGGCGGCGGCGAAAAAACTGCAGGATGATTTGCAGGCATATCTGGATGTCACCGACGGTCTTTATATCGGTTTTACCGGACGGCGCAGTTCCTATGAGGAGGGCGGAGAGTATGGCACATACGTGGATGAGGAATTTGCCGACCACATCCGTCCGGTGATTCTGGAACTTTTTGCCCGGCCGCAGAATAAAGGCAAAATTCTCGGTGTGATCACCACTCTCGGTTATATCAACCACTTTACCGGCATGGTCAATGCCCAGGAGTACGGCAGTGAAACTTTCCGCAAAAGTTTTGAAAGTGCGCTGAAATATGACCCGGACTTTATCGTGCCTTTTGAATGGAACGAGTGGAACGAAAACACCTGTTTTGAGCCGTCGGTATATAAAGGTTCCGGTTATCGCCGCATCATCCGCTACTATCAGAGTCTGTTTGACGGTAAAAAACTGCAGCCGCTGCCGGGGGATGATCTGAGTGTCCCCAATATGCTGTTGAGTTACCGTTATGCGTACAAACTCGGCGATGTGATGCGGTTTGAGATGCTCAACGTCCCCGATGGCGGCAAATACGGTGATTATAAAGCGCAGATCACGCTTAAAGATGCCAATGGTGAAGTCGTTCACACTCTGCCGCAGGTGACGGTTTCCGGCAGTGAGTTCAAAGCGGTCACGCAAACGCTGCCCAGTGAGATGTTTGCAGCTCATCAGCTGCTGGTGCCGGAGCTGAAAGTGACCGATGCCGCCGGAAATGAACGGATCTACGCCGGTAATCTGTATATCCGCTTCACGCCGGCGCACAACACGATTTACCAGTATGTCCGGGTGGCATTGCGTGAAGCTGCCGAGGTGAAATCCCTGGATGTTACCATCAGTTTGAATCCCGACGGTTCCTACCGGGTGCGGGGCAAAATCGTTGCCGCCGAACCGCTGGCATCGGTGGAATTGCTGGACAATCGTACCGAAATGCGTGCTTTGGGCGAGGATGCCCCGGAATTTGACCAGAATAAATATGTGGTGATCCAGTTGACCACCAACGCCGTTCCCGGCCCGCGGGTCAGCGGCGAAGTCAAAGTGGAAAACGTTTCCAAATGTATCGCCCGCAGTGCCAAACAGGATGGCAAACATGAGAATTTTCACTTTGATATCACTCAATTCGGGATCAAATACCGTCATGCCGCATTC
>SUVU01000077.1 GCA_015061865.1 Lentisphaerota bacterium | reverse complement strand
GAGGACTTCAGTCCGACGAGCCTGAGCGTCAGCGAAGGCAACCCATCCCCCAGAGAGCAGTCCCATTTTTGCATACCGCAAAAATGTCTGCCGTAAAAATCCAAAGTGCCAGTGGAAAAATTTATTTTTCAAGCTGTCACTTGATTTCCGTCTAATATCGTAATGGGACTCGACGGAGGACTTCAGTCCGACGAGCCTGAGCGCCAGCGAAGGCAACCCATCCGCAGAGAGCAGTCCCATTTTTGCATACCGCAAAAATGTCTGCCGTAAAAATCCAAAGTGCCAGTGGAAAAATTTATTTTTCAAGCTGTCACTTGATTTTTACGCAGGACTGCTCTCGCTGATTCCAAAAATGGTACCCGGGATGGGACTCGAACCCATACGCCTTGCGGCACAAGATTTTAAGTCTCGTGTGTCTGCCATTCCACCACCCGGGCAACCAAAAGATAATATAGCGCCGGAAATGATTAATTTCAACTGTTTTGGCGCCGTCGTTGCAGAATCCCGGCAAGTTCACGGATTTCTTTGCTGCGGCAGAGCATTGCCAGAACGAAATAACATACCGTAAACGCTCCGCCGATGGCAATGAGCAGCAGGATATCTTTGCCGATCGACCCCAGACCGCTGATTGTAATTCCGGCTTGCTGCAAAATCAGCCACACTGCCGATGCGGAAACAGCTGCCATAGCCATCGAGCGTAACGGCGAAAGCAGGGTGTACCACTTCAACGCAAATCCCTGCCGCCGCAGCATGAGCAGCAGCAGTGAGTTATTGGTCAGCGACGAAATCACGGTCGCCAGAGCCAAACCGCCCTGTTTCAACGGGATCATCAAAATCAGATTCAGCACGATATTTACCATGATCGCCGCCAGCGAGATATAAAACGGGGTTTTCATCTGTTTGCGGGCATAAAACGCCGGCAGTAAAACTTTCAGCGAGCAGAAAAAAGGAATTCCCAGTCCGTAAAAAACGGCGACTTGTCTGGCGGCATGGAGGTCATCCATGGTGTATTTCCCGCCCAGACAGAGAACCCGGAGAATATCGGCGTGAAAGAAAACCACCATCGCCGCCATCGGCGCACAGATGAACCAGACGTGGCGGAGTGAAAATTCCAACTGTTCCAGCACACTTGCTTTATCCCCCTGCGCCGCGGCCCTGGACATCGAAGCCATCAGCACCGAGCCGAGAGAAACGGCAAAAATTCCGATGGGCAGGTCGATGATGCGGTCAACATAAGTCAGTGCCGGAACCGCTTTGTCGCCCAATGATACCGCCAATGCCCGGTCGATAACAAAACTTAACTGCAATGCTCCGTAGCCGAGGATGCCGGGAGTTGCCAGCCGGAAAAGTCTGCCCACAACTTCCCAATGCTGTGAAAATCCCCGCCCGAACAGCGGAAATCTGCCGCAGGAGTGCAGCATCCAGATCATCAGCGCCAGCTGCACCGCCCCTGCCGCCGGAGTCAGTATTGCCAGAAACGGCAGGATAGTTTCGGCACTGAAGCCGCCGAAAAACGCCACACTCAGCCCCGCCAGCATAAAAATATTGAAAAGCAGTGCAGTCAATGCCGGACGGACGAAAATTTTAGCGTAATTCAACACCGCCCCGATTACTCCGGTCAGGCAGATGAAAAATGCGTACGGCATCAATAACGGCAATAACTTCAGCATGGTCGTGATGCGGTCACTGCGCCAGAAATCATTGCCGGATTCCGCACAGTATTTGCCGGTTATGAGTGCCGCCAGCGAAAAAATCAGGACGATCAGCGCCAGTATTGCGCCCAGAACGGTAAATACGACCGCCAATTTGCGCCGTGCGGCGGTGATGCCCTCTTTTTCCTCGATTTCTGCTGTCAGCGGGATCAGCGCCGTTCCCAAAGCTCCTTCACCCAGCAACCGGCGGAACAGATTCGGGATCGTCACCGCCAGAAACCAGCCGCTTGCCAGCGCGCCGCCGCCCAGCACGGCAGATTCCAGCCGCACCCGGAGCAAACCGCACACTCTGCTGGCGAAAGTCGCCAATGCGACAGCGAAACTGCTTTTGAGCAATTTTCCCGGCTGGATTTTCATTTTCCGCACTCCGCCAGACGGTTGAGTTCCAGATAAGTATTTTTATCTGCACCGTACCCGGGATCAAAAATTATTACCGGATCGGCAAATCCGGATTTGCGGAGAAACTGCCGCAGTTTATTGAACAGATTATCGCTCAGGTAATTGCCGGATGCCGCATCAAAACATACCCGGAAAATATCACAGTCAAATTTACAATCTCCGGCAAATGTTTCCAATGCTTCCAACGCTCCCGGTTCGTGGGGATGGATGGCGCATATCGTCCGCAACGGGTAGAGCAATGCGTGTTTGAACCGGAGAAAATCTGCTGTTTTTGCCGCCGCAGTTCCGGGAATACGCACTTCCAGGGTCAGCGGCAGGCGGCATTTTTCGGCAATGCCGAAACAAACGCCCAGAGTCCGGTGCAGTTTGGCGGCAGGATCCGGTTCGTTAAGCGCATATTCCAGATCCGGCGCAAGCGAACAACAACCGGCATTTGCCGTCACCGCCGCCTGACAGCGTTTGGCAAACAGCCGGTAAAATTCCTGTCTGACCCCCGAACCGGCATCCGGCAGTGACCGGAAAAAACGGATGTCATCGCTGTTGCGGAGCCATAATTTTTTCCGGCGCCATTTGCGGGGCAGGGCGAACTCCGCACTGCCGCACCAATCTCCCGGTACTTCCACCAGCTCAAGAGCCGGTAAATCCGGTAAATCATTTACGCCGCTGTCGCTGTTGATACTGACTCCGTAATGGATTTTCACAGAAACCCCGCTTCCCGTAATGTGTCCATGGTGATCGCAGAAGATTTATTTTCGCTCCGGCGCAATTCATCCAGCCGCAAAACATAACGTCCGAGGACGTCAAATTCCAGATTGACCTGAGTTCCGGCACTGCGTTCCGCCAGCGCCGTATCCTGCCGGGTGACCGGGATCAGCCGCACGGCGAAGTAATCCATCCCCGCTTCGGCAACGGTCAGAGATACCCCGTCCACCGCAATACTGCCTTTGGCAACGACCAGCGGGGCAAATTCAGCGTCCAAAGCGACTTTCAACAGAAAATCCCCGTCCGGCAGCCGTCCACATTCCAAAACCCGTGCTGCTGTATCGACATGACCCTGCACGATATGACCGCCCAAACGGTCGCCCATCCGGAGCGCCCGTTCCAGATTGACCGAACTGCCCACCGGCAGGATACCGAGATTGGTGCGGCGCAGACTGACCTCCATCGTATGAAATTTCAAATCTCCGCCCCCGGCGTTTTCCAACGTCAGACAGCAGCCGTTCACGGCGATACTTTCACCGTAAAGCGGATTTTCGATCTGCTGTTCCGGGCGGATGATCAGAGCGCCGCCGCCGCGTGAAATGATTTTGCCTTTGCACTGGACTAATCCGGTAAACATTTTTTACCACTCCCGCAAATATCCGGTCACAGCAATATCATCGCCGTACCGGGTTATACTGATATTATGCAGCGGCAGTGCCGCATCCATGCCATCCGGGGCAAGCCCGCCGAGAACCGGAATACTTTCCCTGCCGCCGAGCAGTTTCGGGGCAATATGAAACTCTACCATGTCTACGGCACCGGATCGTAATGCCGCCGCCGCCAATTCGCCGCCGCCCTCGATCAGAAGCGCCGTGTAATTGCGTTTGCCCAACTCCAGCAGATAATTTTCCCACGCCGCCGCATCGGGCAATGCCACGACTTCGGCTCTGCCGTCAGGGAAATACTCCTGCAGCTCCTCTGTTGTCAACGTGGAGGAGACGACGATCCGCTGCGGCTGCCGGCCCCAGTTATCCGGCTCTCTGACTGTTAATTGCGGATGATCGGCACGCAGCGTATTGCCGCCGACCATGATCGCATCTGATAATCTCCGCAATTGCTGTACCCGGCGGCGGGCATCTGCACCTGTCACCCATTTGGATTCGCCTGCCGGAGTGGCGATTTTACCATCCAGAGTCATCGCCATTTTCAAAATCACCAACGGTTTCCCACTGGTGATCCAGTGGAAAAAATGGCAGTTCAAATCGCAGCATTTCCGGTTTTCCACGCCGCACACGACTTTAATACCATGTGCTTTCAGCAGTTCCAGACCCCGTCCGGCATGTTTGGGGTTGGGGTCAAGTGCGCCGCATACGACTTTGGCGATTTTGGCATTGATGATCGCTTCGGTACACGGCGGTGTCCTGCCGAAAGTCGAGCAGGGTTCCAGCGTGACATACAGAACTGCCCCTGCCGGGTCATGACCGTGTTTCCGGGCGTCGTCAAGCGCATTGACTTCGGCGTGTGCCGTCCCGGCTTTGAGGTGAAATCCCCTGCCGATGATGGTGTCATTTTTTACAATTACACAACCGACCATGGGGTTGGGATTCGTCAATCCCCACCCCAGTTGCGCCAAAGCGAGCGCTTCGGTCATGAATTTGGCATTGCTCATTGACGCTCCATTCCAAACAAGGCATCAGCATAAAAATCCGGGTCAAACTCCTGCAGATCCTCCGGCGCTTCGCCGAAGCCGGCAAAAAATGTCGGCAAGCCGAATTCCTCATGCAGTGCTACTGCCATACCGCCCCGGCCGGTACCGTCAAGTTTGGTCAATATCAAGCCGGAAACTCCGGCAGTTTTGCCGAATTCACGGGCTTGGCTGATCACATTTGAACCCAGTGACGCATCGACAGTGAGCCATACTTCGTGAGGCGCTCCGGGCAGGACTTTGCCGATGGAACGGCAGATCTTATTCAATTCCGCCATCAGATTCTGCTGGTTCTGCTGGCGTCCGGCGGTGTCGATGAGCAAAATATCGGCATTACGGGACTTCGCCGCCATCGTCGCATCAAATGCCACACTGGCAGGATCCGCACCGTGTTTGGCGGAAACGACCTGACAGCCGGTGCGTTCGCCCCACAATTGCAATTGCTCCACTGCGGCAGCCCGGAATGTATCGCAGGCGCCGAGGATGACTTTTTTGCCCTCCTGCTGCCATTTGGCAGCCAATTTGCCGATCGTCGTAGTTTTGCCGCTGCCGTTGACTCCGACCATCAGGATCACCAGCACTTCGTTTTCCGGAGCAGTGCGAATGGGGCGCATTCCCTGTTTGAGGATCGTTGCAACCTCATCCCGGGCAACCTGCACCAAATCGGCATCGGTGGCGATTTTTCCGCGTTCATAACGGTCACGGAGTCCGGCGACGACCTTTTTCGCCGCCGCCACGCCGAAATCTGCGGCAATCAGCATCGCTTCCAGATCTTCAAAACTGGCGCTGCCATGCGCTTTGATTCCGGTGAAAACTCCCCCGATGACCCGGGAAAGTTTGGTAGCGCTTTTTTCCAGACCCCTTTTAAATATGGAAAATATCGACATTTTACTTGCCGACCTCCGCTATTTCGCTGTTTTTGATCGCATTCAGTACGCCGTTGATGAAGTTCCCGGCATCAGCTCCGGAAAAATCCCGGGCGATCTCCACCGCTTCGTCGATGCTCACCACCGGCGGCACATCCGGGAAACCGGTCATTTCGGCGACGGCGACCCGCAGGATATTGCGATCGACCGGAGACAGGCGATCCATATCCCAGTTGCGGCAGTATTTGGCAATAATGCCGTCAATTTTATCTTTTTCCAGCGTGACCGCTTCATAGAGTTTCACCGCATATTCCCGCGCCCGGCGGGTGATGCGGTTGTCCATCAGTTGAAATTCCTCCTGCACCGACTCCATGAACAACTCAAATGCTGCTGCTCCCGGCAACTCCTGTTTCAACTCACAGCTGAACAGGAATTCCATCGCCAACTCTCTGCCCAGCCGCTTGGAATGCGGTACCGGGGCATTGTTTACAGTGCTGTCATCACGCATTTTTGATCGCCCGGGTCAGATTGACCATTTCAATCGCCGCCAGTGCCGCATCGACACCTTTGTTGCCGGCTTTGACGCCGCTGCGGGAAATGGCCTGTTCCAGATTATCGGCAGTTATCATGCCGTAGGTCACCGGCACGCCGTATTCAAAACCGAGCTGTGCCAGACCTTTGGCAACTTCGCCATTGATGTAGGAGGCATGGGGCGTTTCGCCCTGAATGACCACACCGAGGGCGATCACGGCATCATATTCTTTGCGTTCCAGCATTTTTTTCACTGCAAACGGCACTTCGTATGAACCGGGGACATACGCCACGGCAATATCATCGGCGTTGCCGCCGTGACGGACGATGGCATCGATCGCACCGGAGAGCAGGCGGCTGACGAGAAAATCATTGAACCGCGCACAGACGATACCCAGTTTCATACCTTCGGCATTGAGAGTGCCCTCAAAAATATTTCCGGCGTTTTTTTCCATGATAAGCTCCTTTCAGTTTTAGCGTCAGCGCAATTCGACTTTCAGTTCGTTTGCCAGACGGGTTCTCAATTTATCCATGGCGGTATTGACTTCCGCATCAGTAAGCGTGCGTTCCCGGTTGCGGAAACTCAAACTGTACGCCATGCTTTTTTTGCCACTCTTTTTCAACTCATCGTCGATGAAAATATCGAACAAACGCACTGATTCAAAGTTCGGTGCTTTGCAGCGGCGGATGAAGTCGATAACTTCGCCGTGAGTCAGTGAAGCCGGGGCGGTGAAAGCAATATCACGGCTGGTGCCGGGATACTGCGCCAGCGGCGCACAGCTCTTTTTGACTCTGCCGGCGGCATTCAACAGCGCCGTGACATCGATCTGGGCGAAAAATACCGCCGAGCCGCCGCGCCACGAGGATGCCAGTTTGGGATTCAATTCACCGAAAATACCGGCATCTTTGCCCTCCAGCTGCAACACCAATGCGTGTCCTTCACGGCATCTGCCGTCAGCCTGAGCCGGGACGACCATGCGGTAGTTGCGGATCGCCAGTTTTTCCAACAGCGTTTCGACCGTACCTTTGATATCATAGAAGTCGCATTTTTCCTCACCGGCACCGGAGAAAAGTTCCGGATGGCGGCGGCCGGTCATCACGATCAGCAATTCGTTGCGTTCTTCCGGGAATTTTGCCGGATTTTTGCAGAAAGCCTTATCCAGTTCAAAGAGCCGCAGATCCCGGCAGTTGCGGGCGAAGTTGCGCCCGATCGTGCCGAGCATCTCACCCAGCAATCCCGGCCGCATCCAGCCGTTGTCCGGTGACAGCGGATTGCTCAACTCAATGAGATCACTTTTTTCAAACCGGCTGTCCACTGCGGCGCTGGCACTGCTGACGATGCTGTAGTGGACACATTCATCAAAGCCCATGCCGATAACTTCATCACGCAAAATCCGCAGCGGCGAATAAGCATCTTCACTGTCCGGATGACAGACTTTACCGGCAACCGGGATCGCCGGGATCTTATCCAGACCGTCCACCCGGGCGACCTCTTCGGCGAGGTCAGCTTCACGGGTCAGATCCAGACGGAACAGCGGGGCGGTGACCACGCAGCTCTCGGCGGTGATATTTTCAACTTTCAAATGCAGTTTCTGCAGAATATCCACGATGCGTTCATTGGTCACGGTGGTGCCGATCAAACTGCGGATTTTGGCAAAACGGCAGGTGATGACCGGTTCCGCCGGACGGATGCCGGCAACTTCCATCGGCGCACTGGCAAGTTCGCCGCCGGCGGTCGCCAGGATCAGCTGGCAGGCACGGATGGATGCCAGTTCCGCCATGTCGTAATCCACACCGCGTTCATAGCGGTAACTGGCATCGGTGGAGATGCCGAATTCCCGGCTGGTGCTGCGGATCTGCGAGGCTTTGAATACGGCGCTTTCCAGCAGGATCTCGGTGGTGTCGTCGGTGACACCGGAAAATTCTCCGCCCATCACCCCAGCCAGAGCCATCGGTTTTTCCGCATCGGCAATGACCAGATGTTTGGTTTCCAGAGTCAATTCCTGACCATCCAGCAGCGTGATTTTTTCACCGGCTTTGGCACGGCGGGCCACCACTCTGCCGCCGGCAAGTTTGGCACGGTCAAATGCGTGCAGGGGCTGACCGAGTTCCAGCATGACGAAATTCGTCACGTCGACCACGTTATTGATCGCCCGCAGACCGACGCTCTCCAAACGCTCTTTCAACCAGGCGGGGGAGGGGCCGATTTTGACATTTTTGATAACTCTGCCGATGTAACGGGGGCAGAGTTCCTGATCTTCCACGGTGACCAGACCGGGAAGTTGAGTGGTACATTCCGGTACGGAAATTTCCGGCAATTTCGCCGGAGTGGAGAGCAGACAGGAAACATCCCGTGCCACGCCCCAGATCGACAGACAATCCGGACGGTTCGGGGTGATTTCCAATTCGATCCTGGTATCGCCCGGATACATTTCCGTGACCGCCACGCCCAGAGCCGTATTGGCCGGGAAAATCATCAATCCGTCGTGGTTGTCCGAAATACCCAACTCGGCTTCACTGCACATCATGCCGAATGATTCCACGCCGCGGAGTTTGGATTTTTTGATTTTGAAATCCCCTTCATCCGTGTGGAAAACCGTGCCGATTTTTGCCAGCGGCACGATGCTGCCGGCATCACAATTCGGAGCGCCGCAGACGATCTGCAATTCTTCCGTACCGTCGGTGACTTTGCAGACCGAGAGGTGATCGCTGCCCGGATGGACATCACGGGAGAGAATTTTTGCCGTGACGACTCCGGCGGGAATGGTGGAATTGTTTTCCACTTTTTCCACCTCGATACCCGCCATGGTCAATTTATCGCACAAATACGCATCGTCACAATCCAATGCGACGTAATCGCTCAACCATTTTCTTGAAATATCCATGATCAACTTACCTCAAAACTGTTCCAGAAAACGGACATCATTATCATACAGGAAACGCAAATCCGGAATCCGGTAGCGGAGCATCGCCAAACGTTCCAAGCCCAGACCGAAAGCGTAACCACTCCAGATTTCCGGGTCGTAACCGACGTTTTTCAACACATTGGGATCGACCATACCGGCACCGGCAATTTCGATCCAACCGGAATTTTTGCACACATTGCAGCCTTTGCCGCCGCACACCACACAGCTGAAGTCATACTCCACGCTCGGTTCGGTGAACGGGAAAAAGTGCGGACGCAGCCGGATTTTGACATCTTTGCCGAACATTTCCCAGGCGAACGACTGCAAAACGCTTTTCAAATCCGCCATCGAGAGGTCTTTGTCAATGCTCAAACCCTCGATCTGGTGAAAGTTCATCCCGTGCGTGGCATCCGGCGTATCCCGGCGGAACACCCGCCCCGGAGCGACGATGCGTACCGGCGGTTCGTGGGTTTCCATCACCCGGATCTGTACCGGGCTGGTCTGGGAACGCAGAATTCTGCCGTCGGGGAAATAGAATGTATCTTTGGGATCGCGTGACGGGTGATCGTCCGGCGTGTTAAGCGCATCAAAATTGTGGTAAATATCTTCGATTTCCGGGCCGTCAACTGCCACAAATCCCATGCGGCGGAATACGGAAACGCACTCATCAGCCAGCTGGGTGATCGGGTGACGGTGACCGACACCGCTGCGGCGGCCGGGCAGGGTCAGGTCAATGGCATCTTTTTCTTTTTTGCTGCCGCCGCCCAAACGGGCTGCCGCGGCGTCAAGTGCCTGCTGGATCCGGGTACGGCCGGTGTTGAAGGCACTGCCGGTTTCTTTGCGCTGTTCCGGCGGGACACTGCCCATTTTTTTGGAAAGTTCCGGAAACAAACCGTTGCGGCCGAGATATTCGATCCGCAATGCTTCCAATGCACCGGCATCTGCGGCAACTGCCGCTTTGCTTTCGGCATCAGCTGCGGCGCGATTCACCGCTTCAATGATCTCATTCATAAAATAGCAATCCTCAATTTTTAAGGTTTTACGATCTTGTTTTCAGCACCCGGCACCGCTGGCGCCGTTTGCTGAAAACCGGACCGTCTGACCCGGAAAAAAACAAAAAACAGCTTGAAATCCGGTGAAGAAGTCACCATTTCCAAGCTGTTTTTTCCGGTTGTCCCGGGGTATCGTGATGATTCCGGCAGTTACCTTTTGAGCAAGTATTGCCGCCGGAATCTTTCATACCCCCACCTCAGGCCTGGGTGACTTTCTCCACCAGAGCCTTAAATTCCGCCGGTTCATTGACCGCGAGGTCGGCGAGGACTTTGCGGTTGAGACCGATGTTGGCCTTTTTCAGACCGTTCATAAAGGTGCTGTAGTTGACCTCCAGCGCGCGGCAGGCGGCGTTGATACGCACGATCCACAGCTGACGGTACTGCTGTTTTTTCTGTTTACGGCCTTTGTAGGAATGCACCAGCGCTTTATCCACT
>SUVU01000076.1 GCA_015061865.1 Lentisphaerota bacterium | reverse complement strand
AAGAAAATGGCAGCCGGCAGCGAGATAGATTTGTATTATGAAAATGGCAGACTGGTTGAAAAAAAGAGTGGATGTATATTATATTATTGAACAACAAGGCATTACACCGCAGTAAGCATTTCATTACCACAACACAATCCTTGCCTTTTACCATTTTATATGCTACATTAACCTGTCATATTATCACAACCATAAGGAGTAAAAAATGAAATTCAACGGTATTTTCCCCTTGATGCTGGCAGCTATGGTCGGCATTTCAACTCTCAATGGTGCTGAAAAGCCGGCGACGGCGACCACCACCACTCAAAAAACTAAAAAAAAGACTAAAGCTCCCCTGACGCTCAAGCAGGAGATCGCCCGGGCAAAAAAACCGATCCGCCATAAACGGCACATCCAGCGGTTGACAGATAAAAAAATCTATGCTGAAGCCAACAAAGACAAAATCAAAATCCTGATGCTCGGCGATTCCATCACCCATCAATGGGAATATCCCGCCGCCGCCCAGGCACATGAAAAATATATCGCGCCCTACAATGTCCTCAATCTGGGATGCGGCGGCGACCGCACCAGCAGCACGATCTGGATCATCGAAAAAAGCGGTATTCTGGAATTGATCAACCCGAAACTGGTGACCATTATGATCGGCACCAACAACCGTTTCCGTCCGCAGGCAACGGCTGAAGGGATCAAATATATTGTGGACAGTGTGCGCCGGCGTTATCCGGATGCGGTAATACTGCTTTACGCCATTTTCCCGCGCGGCGCAGACAAAACCGATAAATTCCGGATCGTCAATGAGCAGGTCAACGATGAGATCGTCAAAATTTGTGACGGCAAAAAAGTGATCTGGATGGACATCCGTAAAAACTTCCTTGATGATCAGGGCAACCTCTCCAGAAGCATGATGCCGGATTACCTCCATCCCCGCAAATTCAAAGGCTATTCCGTCTGGGGCGAATCCCTGCTGCCCTACTTTGAAAAATATGGCAAGTGATCAGTCCGTACCGGTGGGGGGCGGCGTGAGCCCCCCGCATCAAACCAAAGCGGCTGTTTTGGCAACAGCCGCCATCAAGCAATTTCTCTGTTTTTCAGAAATCAAATGTTTGATTTTCAATTCAACAGCTGGTACCCGGCAGCGGCAAGAGCCTGACGGATCTGTTTTAATTGTTCAAAGTTTCTCGTTTCCATTTTGATATGGAGAAAACAACCGATGATATCGGCGTGTTCACCGCCGGGATCATGGCGAACCTGAATAACATTGGCTCCGCGATCGGCAATGATACTTGACACCTCCCGCAGCTGACCGGGTTTATCCAGCATGGCGATTTTCAATTCCGCCACTCTGCCGCTGGAGAGCAGTCCGCGATTGATGACTCGGGACAGGATGTTGACGTCGATGTTTCCTCCGGAAACCACTGCACAGACATTTTTTCCGGTAAGGTCAAGTTTTTTTGCCAACACCGCCGCTACGCCCACGGCTCCGGCACCTTCGGCAACCAGTTTCTGTTTTTCCATCAGCGTCAATATGGCGGTGGCGATCTCATCATCACTGACGGTGACGATGCCATCCACATATTTACAGCACAATTCTCTGGTCAACGTGCCGGGAGTTTTCACGGCGATACCATCGGCAAAGGTGGAAACTTTTGCCAGCGTAACGCCCTGTTTTTCGGCAAACGCCTTACACATTCCGGGGGCGCCCTCGGCCTGAACACCGTAAACTTTGCAATCCGGTTTCAGCTGTTTCAAAGTAAATGCCACTCCGGAAACCAATCCGCCGCCGCCTACCGGTACCAATACAGTATCAACATCGGGAAACTGTTCCAGCACCTCCAGTGCGATCGACCCCTGCCCGGCGATCACATCTTCATCATCAAAGGGATGGACAAAAATGCTGTCATGCTCACGGCAGTATTTTTCTGCCGCCAGGTATGCGTCGTCATAAACGCCGTCGACCAGATGGACTTCGGCACCGAGTTTTTTGGTTGCCTCCACTTTGGATATCGGGGCGATACTGGGCATGAAAATCACAGCCTTGCGGTGAAGTTTGCCGGCGGCAAGTGACACGCCCTGCGAATGATTGCCTGCGGAACAGGCGACGATCTCCCGATCATCAGGCGGCAGGTTGGCAATTTTGAAAAAAGCTCCCCGCAGTTTAAATGATCCGGTCAACTGCAAATTTTCTGCTTTCAAACGCAGCTGGCAATCATCGGTCAAGCCGTTGCTTTCGATCATATCGGTATAGCGGGCCACACTTTTAAGCAGGTGACTTGCTTTGTAAACTTTATCCAGTGTCAACATAATTTTGCTCCTTTATCAGCAGAGGAAACCAACGCCGCATAGCGTTTGAGATAACCGGTCAACTGCCGTACCGGGGCAAATACTTTTTTCGCCCGTCGTGCTTCAAGTGTTTTGTCATCCACCAGCAGTTCCAGCGAGTAATTGGGGATGTCGATCTTTATCAGATCGCCCTCCTCGACCAATGCGATCGTGCCGCCGGAAACGGCTTCGGGAGAAATGTGTCCGATCGCCGCCCCCCGGGTCGCTCCTGAAAATCTGCCGTCGGTGATAAGTGCCACATCCGCATCCAAGCCCATTCCGGCAATGGCGCTGGTGGGAGAAAGCATTTCCCTCATTCCGGGACCACCGGCGGGGCCTTCATTGCGGATAACGACGCAATCGCCTTTGACGATTTTTCCGGCAAGGATCGCTTTGACCGCATCTTCTTCACACTCAAAAACTCTGGCTCTGCCGGTAAATTTGAGCATCTCTGTTCGCACCGCACACCGTTTGACGATCCCGCCATCCGGGGCAAGATTGCCGTACAGCACCGCCAAACCGCCCTCATCGGTATAGTGTTTGATAACATCGGGGTCTTTGACTTGAGCATGGGCGACCAGTTCGCCGAGCGCAGTACCGGAAACCGTCAGGCAATCCAGATTCAGCAGATGAGAAACTTCTTTCATTACCGCCGTAACACCTCCGGCACGGTGCAGATCCTGCATGTGGTGTTTACCTGCCGGAGCAAGACGGCACAAATTGGGGGTGCGGGAGCTGATTTCATTTACGGTATGCAGATCAAATTCCACGCCCGCTTCAGCAGCAATGGCGGGCAGATGCAATGCGGTATTGGTGGAACACCCCAGAGCCATATCCACTGTCAACGCATTATGAAACGCTTTTGCCGTCATGATATCCCGGGGACGGAGATCGCGTTTGAGCAGTTCCAAAACCCGCATCCCGGCACGTTTGGCAAGGTGAATCCGTTGCGAATAAACTGCCGGGATCGTCCCGTTGCCGGGGAGCGCCATACCGATCGCTTCACAAAGACAATTCATACTGTTGGCGGTGAACATCCCGGAACACGAGCCGCAGCCGGGACAGCCGGTACACTCTACTTCAGCAAGTTCCGCCTCACTCATTTTGCCGGCATTGACAGCCCCGACCGCCTCAAAAACGGTATTCAAATCTCTGCCGTCCAGCGACAACATGGGCCCTCCGGAAACAAACACCGCCGGCAGATTGCATCGTGCCGCCGCCATCAACATGCCGGGGACGACTTTGTCGCAGTTGGGGATGAAAACCAGAGCATCAAAACAGTGTGCTTTGACCATACATTCGATGCTGTCGGCGATCAATTCCCTGGAAGCAAGGCTGTAATGCATCCCGTCATGTCCCATGGCAAGCCCGTCGCAGACGGCGATGGTATTGAACTCCATCGGCGTACCGCCGGCGGCAAGGACACCATCTTTGACGGCACGGGAAATCTGCGGCAAATGCAGGTGTCCGGGGACGACTTCGTTGAAGCTGTTCACCACCCCGACCAGCGGGCGTTTCATCTGCTCATGGGTGTACCCCAGCGCACCCAATAAGGCGCGCTGGGGGGCGGCAGATACTCCAGTTGTCAATTTGTCGCTGTTCATTATTTGTTCCAATTCATTTTGGCACGCAACTCTGCGCCGACGGTTTCCAACTGATGCGCTTTGGCGGCTTCACGCTGTTTGGCAAAAAGCGGTCTGCCGTCGGCATTTTCCTTGAGCCATTTGCGGGCAAAAGTACCATCCTGGATTTCGGCAAGCACCTTTTTCATCTCCGCTTTGGTGGCATCGGTGATCAGGCGGTGACCGGTATTGTAATCACCGTATTCAGCGGTGTCGCTGATGCTGTAACGCATGAACGAAAAACCGCCTTTGACCACCAGGTCGATGATGAGTTTCATCTCGTGGATGCACTCAAAATAGGCACTTTCCGGTTTATATCCGGCTTCGACCAGAGTTTCAAATCCCGCCTGCATCAAAGCGGTCACCCCGCCGCAAAGCACCGCCTGTTCGCCAAAGAGGTCAGTTTCAGTTTCCTCTTTGAAAGTGGTTTCGAGGATCCCTGCCCGACCGGCGCCAAGTCCGCAGGCATAGGCGAGTGCCAAATCCATCGCATTGCCCGAAGCATCCTGCTGTACCGCCACCAGACAGGGAACGCCTTTGCCCTCGACGAATTGACTGCGCACGGTGTGACCGGGACCTTTGGGGGCGATCATGACCACGTTGACGAAATCCGGCGGCACGATCTCTTTGAAGTGAACGTTGAAACCGTGAGCGAAACTCAAGGTCATACCCGGTTTCAAATTATCTTTCACGCCGTTTTCGTAGATGGAACGCATTTTTTCATCGTTGACCAGCATCATGACCCAATCGGCTTTTTTAACGGCATCGGGGGTGTTGAGAACTTCAAAACCATCGGCTTTGGCAACGGCGGCACTTTTGGAATTTTCGTAAAGACCGACCACCACATTCACGCCGCTGTCGCGCAAATTCTGCGCGTGAGCGTGGCCCTGACTGCCGTAACCGATCACGGCGACGGTCAGATTTTTGAGAAGTTCAAGGTTGCAGTTTTCGTTGTAGTACATTTTGCTCATTTTCTTTTTTCCTTATTTTAGAGCGTTGAGTTGTTCAACAGAACAACGGTTTTAACATCAAATAATTTCCGTAATTGTCTGGTCATCTGCTGTTGAATGGCGGTATCTCCGCTGGAAACGATCCGCATTACGGACAGCGTGGGATCACGGGTCTCATGAACAGTCAGACTGTCAATATTGTACTTGCGTTTGGCATAAAGTCCGGTGATCCGGTTGAGTACCCCGCAATGGTTTGCCACGGTGAGTTCCACAATAAAGCGTTCCATTTTAATTCCTCCGTGTTATCAAATCGTTCACACTGCCGCCCGGCGGGATCATCGGCAGGACAAATTCATCCATATCCAGTTGGCAATCCAGCACCAGCGGCGTATCAGCAGGCGGATTGAATAAAGCCCGTTCCAATCCGGCAAGGGTGAAAATTTTTTTACCGTTGGCACCGAAAGCCTTTGCCAGCGCCACGAAATCGGTTTTCCGGTTCAGCGTCGTGTGCGAATAGTGCTTGTCATAAAACATCGTCTGCCACTGCCGCACCATACCTAAAACCCCGTTATTGAAAATCACGATCACCAGCGGCAGATGTTGCGATACTGCGGTGGCAAGTTCCTGCAAACACATCCCGAAACTGCCGTCGCCGGTAAAAAGCACAGTCGGTTTGCGCTTATTGGCGATACAGCCGCCGATCGCCGCCCCCAGACCGAAGCCCATCGTCCCCAAGCCGCCGGAAGTCAACAGCGTGCGGGGCATTTGAAAGGGGAAATACTGCATCGTCCACATCTGATGCTGCCCCACATCGGTTGCGATCACCGTATCCGGAGTGCAGTATGAAGCCACAGTCTGCAGCAGATTCCGGGGGGTAAGCTGATCGCTTTTCGGGTAAAAATCCTGTTTTTTGGCTCTGGCACACTCGTTTTCCCATTCCGGACGGGCAATACGGGGAAGTTTTTGCAAAAGCTGCTGTAAAACCGCTTTCACATCGCCGCACAATTCCACGTCCGCCGCAGTATTTTTGTTTATCTCTGCATGGTCGATATCAATGTGAATGATTTTTTTGCCCTCTTTATATTTTACCGTATTGCCGGTGGCACGGTCGGAAAAACGGACACCCAGAGCGATGATAAGGTCACATTTACGGAACATTTCAGCAGAACTTGCAGTGCCGTGCATCCCGCACATACCCAGATTCAGCGGCTCATTTGCCGGAAGCGCCGTCAACCCCATCATGCTGAATGTCACCGGAGCAGAAATACGTTTTGCCAGAACCAGCAGCTCATCACTTGCCCCGGAAGAAACCACTCCGCCGCCGGAGTAGATCAGCGGGCGTTCAGCGGCACTTATCAAACGGAGCGTTTCACTCAAATCAACTTCCGGCAGGGAGTTGAAAAACAGCTCCTGACAAGTGTATTCGCTGTCATCACACATATCAGTCTGGATGCTTTTAGGTATATCCACCAGCACCGGGCCGGGTCTGCCGGACAAAGCGATCTGGAATGCGGCATCAAGGATACCATTTAAATCTTTCACATCGCTGACGGCGAAATTGTGCTTGACGATCTCCTGCGTGATACCGGTAATGTCAACCTCCTGAAAACTGTCCCGTCCCAACAGCGGCACTGCCACATTGCCGGTGATGGCGACCAGCGGCACGCTGTCCAGATAAGCATTGGCGATCCCCGTGACCAGATTGGTCGCACCGGGACCGCTGGTGGCGATAACCACACCGGCTTTGCCGCTCACCCGGGCAAAACCATCGGCGGCGTGGGCGGCATTCTGCTCATGGGCGCACAAAACATGGTTGATGCGGTGAGCATTTTTATAAAGTTCATCATAGATGGGCAGAACTGCGCCGCCGGGATAACCGAACACGGTGTCCGCACCATTGCGGCATAATGCCTCGATTACGATTGCTGCTCCTGATTTTTTCATTTTTTATCTGCTTTCATTTGGAAATATGGTTGAAATTAAAAAACCCTGCCGGAAATTTTTTCTTCCGGCAGGGTTTTATCTACTTGCGTTGTTTGATCCTATACCATGCCGGGGGGCGTAATAATAATTACGCTGATAATAATGGCAATAATAATGACGGCGGCAACGGATACGACAACAGAACCGGACACAGAACGTGCCGGAACAGAATTGATGCTGTTGTTAAAAAGTGCCGTATTCATTTTTCGATATCCCGTTATTTCAAATCAAACCATAAAAAAACCTCTCACCGGCTGACCGCCGTGAGAGGTTCAACTATTCTATTACAAGTCTCGCTCAACAACAGCAACCAGCCGTACCGCAGCCGATAATTACGACTGCAGCAATAATAATAATGCTGTTGATGTTGTTGAAAACTGTATTCATTTTTTCCTCGTTTTATCTCAAAACGCTTTCTAATATACCATAAATTTTTTCACTGTCAAGTGCCGGAAAAATAAAAAATCAAAAAATTATTGGCCTGCTTCTTATTATTGATCATGGCGGCAGATGGCAATGGTAAATCCGATAACTTGCAAATCCAGCCTCTGCCGCCCTTGTCACGGCGCAGTGTAACGAAAACGGATGCACCCCACGCCCGCCAAAGCGGGATTTTGCTCCGGGTGCGGGTGCGCTTTATGGCGTGGCTGGTGACTCGACTCATGTGGCGCATCCGGGGGAAATTCCCCCGGAACCCCCATGCGCCTCAGCTCCGGTTTGCAGTCTGCATCAGCTTAACATTCAAGCATGTGAAATCAGCATCCCCAAAAAATCCTCCGTTATAATCATTCACAACCATCAGCGTATTTTTCTTTTTCCTGCTTGCATTTGCCTTTTTATGGTTATATATTAAAAATGCTGCCAATAACGGCAGTGGCTAATTGAAAACTGTTCGCATTTTACGGCAAATACATCCGAAACCGACCAAGTAAAAAATGTTTTTTGCCAACACCACAGGTGAATTGTGTCCAGTGAGATTGTGCCTTTTTTCTGCACAGTCTTGCCGGATGCTCCTATTTGCATTGGTGTTGGCGGGCTCTTGGTCGGGCCCCGGATGTAGTGCAATTCTGGAGTATTCGGCTTTTTTATTGTCCCGATTTTCTCCATTATTCCACGCTATTCTCTGAAGACTCCGTTTGTCCTTTGAATTTCTTTGCTGCAAAAATCCAAGCGATCAAAAACAACAGGAGTTTTATAATAAGTTGATCAAAAGCAATCTGTAAATGTACCATAATGTACAGAAGTAAAAATATTTGCTTCTGAAAACAGTCACAGACTGGATCCTTGGGGGATCCGAAATTTCAAATTCAAAAATCAAAAGGGAAAAAAAATGATCTTTTCAAAGAAAAATACCCGATTCTCAATTATGGGAATGCTTGCCGCAGTTTTTACGGTCGGATGCCTGTTGACCGGATGCGGAGACAGCGCAAGCGACAGTGGCGATGTTAAATACCTGCTTTATAAAAAAGAAGGCGATGCTAAACAAGGTTACTACATCCATGTGATCGGCTTGAATACCGAATGTGATCAGGGTGGCACCTTGAAAGTCAATTTGGATGATATCATCAATAAAAATCAGGGAAAAATCACTATTCCGGCTGAAATCGACGGACTTCCTGTAAAAAAGATAACCTTTGCTCCCAAGAAACAGGATTTGCTGGGTGGTATTGTTGCTGACACCGGATCACTTAGTCTGCGTACAATCACCGACAGCGACGGAATGAAATTTTATCTTGAAGATACGAGCAAGTATTACGGTTATGTCAGTGAATTAGTTCTGCCTGATGGTGTGGAAGAAGTTGATTTGCGTGAACCGGGTTGGTTCGATCCGGCACTTCAGTTGAGCAACCTTAACGTTCCTGCCAGCGTAACCAAAATCAAAACCGATCATATCAAAGGGAAGCTCGTTATTTCTGAAAAAGCATATAGAGGTGGTTTTTTTGGTTCTTCTGATGTCAGTGCTGATCATCTTGAAGTATTCGCGACCGATAATGCTCCTATTACGGAAGATGTAGAAGTCTGTGCAACGAAAACTGCTAAATTTCCGGAAAATATCAAAAAGCTCAACCTGCACAACCTTTTCAATATGGCCCACAATATAAAGCACAAAGGATTGGAGGTGACCTGCGCTCCTGATGTAACTGTCATCGTTTCCAAGGATCCTGCCGCGGCTCACTGTATTCGCAGCTCTCTCCAGTATGGCGATGTAAAAATCAACGGCAAAGATCTCAAAGACATTCTCAAGTAATATTTTTCAGTATTTGTAAGCTGAAAAAAATCTGCTTGATCCGCTGTGGAACAATTCTCCGGACCGTGAGAATTGTTCCACAAGCTGTTTTAATGCCGGATGAAGAGGGGGAAACTTCACTCCGCTGCCGGAGCATACTTTTGCAGCAGCTGCTCCAGATATGTTTTGGCATTGAGAATATCTTTTATCTGCTGTTCACCGCTGATCTCACGCTCGATCGTCAGTTCTCCGGTAAATTCAAGACCGTACAGCATTTTGATGATCTGCTCAAAATCCACCCGTCCTTTGCCGACGGGAACCTCTTTGCCAAGTTCGTGACCATTGGTCGGAAAAACGCCGTCTTTGATATGCAGATTGCGGACGTATTTACCCAGTACCCACAACGCATCCACCGGATTTCCCCGCCCGTAAAGGATCAGATTGGCAGTATCCAGATTGACACCGAGATTGGGCAGCGCCAGATCTTCGATCGTCCGCAGCAAAGTCAACGGCGTTTCCTGACCGGACTCAAACCAAAAACCGATCCCGAGAGCGTGGCAATGTTTCGCCACATCGTATATCGCATTCAACGTTTCCGGATAAAGCGGATCCATCGGATTTTCAGGAATAAAACCGCAATGGGTGATCAATGCCGGCGCTCCGATGGCTTTGGCAAAATCGGCACCGTATTTCAACTCCGTCACCCGCCGTTCCCGCAAATCCCGCGGCACCAGCCCGCAGGTATTGGGCCCGCCGAATGAATTCCAGACGATCCTGCCGGAATATCCGCCCCAGAATCCGGCAAGACGGATCCCGGCATCAGCGATCTGCTGTTTTACCGTTTCGGCGTACTCCAAATCCCGGATCAGCTCCATATCCCAGGAGAGCGCCTGTGCCGCTTTGACCCCGTACTGGAGAAGCGGCGCAAACGAATCACGATTTTTCCGGAGCGGCGCCAGCACGCCGATCTCCATTTTTTTCTTTTCCTGACTCATAGCGAATAAAAATTGGTAATGTCCAAAATTTTGTGAAACATACATACAAGACCGAATGAACACATTTTATGGCGACACATAGAATATATCACTTACATTATGATTTGTCAAAAACATAAAACGATTTGATTGCACCCGGTGGATGCAGCGGGCGGCAATGTCGTGTTTTGCGCCGAGTACGGTGCGGGAGTGTACTACCGTACTCGACCGTACCGGCACAGAAGCAAGGCGCGAAAGTGCCCGCGATGCGCCACCGACGGTTAGATTTTATCACAACA
>SUVU01000075.1 GCA_015061865.1 Lentisphaerota bacterium | reverse complement strand
CCTCCGCTCATCGGCGGCGCTTGCGCTTGCCGCTGTTGCTCCGCTTGGCGTCGCACAGTTCATTCGCATACGGACTGCGCGCTCGCCTCGAAGAGGCTCGCAACCGGTCTGCAATCAACCGTTAGCGGACTGCAAACCCTGATTGAGCCCCAGCGAAGCGAAGGGCGAGACAACAAAAAGGTGCCAACCGGCACCCCGGCACCCCGGGGCGTGAAAAAACGTTTGCATCCAATTAAAACGTTTTGCAGACTGCCGCCCTTGATTGAGCCGCGACATCGGAGCGGCGAGACAACAAAAAGGTGCCAACCGGCACATTATTGCTGGTAAATGGTAGGATCGGCGATCCCGGCATCGACAAATCCCTGATGGCGCAGCAGGCAGCTGTCACATTTGCCGCAACTGTGTCCGGCATCATCGGGGTTGTAGCAGCTGGTGGTCAGGCTGTAATCCACGTTGAGCGAGGTGCCGAGCCGGATAATTCCGGCTTTAGAGAGGTTTTGCAGCGGGGTATGGATCGACCATTGCCAATTTTCATCCACGGCGCACGTGCCGCGACGGGCGGCTTCTGCGAATGCGGCAATGAATCCGGCGCGGCAATCCGGATATCCGGAATAGTCCACGCTGTTGACGCCGATAAAAATATCATGTGCGCCCAGCACTTCGCCCCAGGCGGTTGCCAGCGAGAGAAAGATCAGGTTGCGTGCCGGGACGTAGGTGACGGGGATGCCTGCGCCGCCGCCGTCGGGGACGGCGATATTATCATCGGTCAGAGCGGAACCTCCCCACTGGCGCAGATCAAGTTTAAAGGTTTTATGATCCGCTGCCCCCATGACGGCGGCGAGTTTTTCAGATGCCTGCAATTCGCATCTATGCCGCTGGCCGTAGTCAAAACTCAACGTATAGCACTCAAAACCATCCCGTTGTGCCACCGCCAGACAGGTCGCGGAATCCAAACCGCCGCTTAACAGTACGATAGCCCGTTTTTTCACTTGTCACACTCCCTTTTTATCGCCCCAGATCATCTTATGCAGCTGCAGCTGCATCCGCACCGGACGGCGGCATTGCACGACCCAGCCGGCGAGTTCTTCAAACCCGACTTTGCCCCAGACCGGTGAAAAGATCAGGTGCGGGGTTTTCTTTGCCAGTTTATACCGGTCGATCACGGCGATCGCCCAGTCGAAATCCTCCCGGGAGGAGACCACAAATTTGACCTCATCGCGCGGGGTCAGCAACTCATAATTGGCAAATAAATTGCGCTCTGCCATGCCGGAGGCGGGCAATTTGCAATCCACGATCCGGCAGCACCCGTCCGGCAGGACGCCGATATCCAGAGAACCGTTGGTCTCGATCAGCACTTCCAGACCGGCATCCAGCAACATTTGCGCCAACTGCGGTACGGCGTCATGCAGCAGCGGTTCACCGCCGGTCAATTCCACCGTCTCCATGCCGGAAGCGACCGCCTCACGGGTCAGCGCGTCCGGAGAGCGCATTTCGCCGCCCGTCCAGGCGTAAGTGGTATCACAGTAAACACAGCGGAGATTGCATCCCGCCAGACGGATAAAAAAACAACGCTTTCCGGCATGGGTGGACTCACCCTGAATGCTGGAAAACGTCTCTATGACCGGCAGAAGTGTCGTCATCATTCGCTGTAAGTCAACCGCGAGGAACTGGATTCCCCGATCCGCACTTTTGAAACCCGCACGTTGCCATCGTTGAGTGCGGCACTCATTTTGCGATAGATCACCTGCGCCAGCACTTCGCTGGTCGGATTCAACTGCTGAAATTCCGGCAATTCCGAGAGATTGTGGTGATCATAGGGGGCGATCACCTCATCCAGAGCCGCTTTCAGTTTCTTGAAATCCAGGGCGATACCGATCTCATTGAGTTTGTCAGCCGCGACGGTGACAGTGACTTCGTAATTGTGTCCATGCAGATTCCGGCAGTCGCCATCATAACCTTTAAGCTGATGTGCCGCCGAGAAACTCCGGTCGATTTCGATTTCAAACATAGTGCATTACCTCTTCCGGCGGCGATGCCGCCGGAAGTACGGTTGAAATATTACTTATTGGCGACTTCAAATTTTTTCATGAAGTCGATCAAAGCCTGCACGCCCTCGATCGGCATGGCGTTGTAGATGCTGGCGCGGCAGCCGCCGACCAGACGGTGACCTTTGAGCTGGGTCAGACCGGCAGCGGTGGCTTCGGAAACGAATTTCGCATCCAGATCAGCATCGGGGGTGCGGAAAACGACGTTCATGCGGGAACGGTCGCCTTTCGCCACCGGGCTGGCGTAGAAGCTGCTTTCATCGAGGAAGTCGTAAAGCAGTTTGGCTTTTTCGTTGTTGACTTTTTCCATCGCGGCGATACCGCCGTTTTCTTTGAGCCAATCAGTGATCAGCGCGAGAATGTAGATGGCAAAGGTCGGCGGAGTGTTGAACATACTGCCCTCGTCGATGTAGGTGGAGTAGCGGAGCATGGTCGGCACTTTGGAATCATCGGTACGGGCGGCGAGATCTTTGCGGATCACGACCAGAGCCACACCGGAAGGACCGATGTTTTTCTGTGCGCCGGCATAGAACATACCGAGTTTGTTGACATCAAACACTCTGGACATGATGTCGCTGGACATATCCGCGATCAGCGGCACACCGGCCGGAGCAGTCGGGATATCCATGTACTGGGTGCCGGCGATGGTGTTGTTGGTGGTGATGTGCATATAAGCCGCACCCGGGGTCAGTTTCCAGTCGGAAACGGCGGGGATGTGGTCATATTTGCTCTCTTTGCTGGAAGCGGCGATGTTGACGTTGCCGAACATTTTGGCTTCTTTGGCAGCTTTGCTGCTCCAGACACCGGTATCGACGTAGTCAGCGGTACCGCCGTTGAGCAGGTTCATGGCGAGCATGGCAAACTGCATACTGGCACCGCCCTGCACGAAAACCACGGCATAATCATCGGAAATACCGAGCAATTCGCGGATATTGGCTTCGGCGCGGTCGATCACCGGCTGGAAAAATTTGCCGCGGTGAGAGAGTTCGAGCATACCGCTGCCACTGCCCTGAAAATCGAGAAATTCAGCCTGAGCTTTACGCATTACGGCTTCCGGAAGCATTGCCGGACCGGCGGAGAAGTTGTAGATCTTCATGTATTCTGCCCTTTAAATTTAAGGAAGTTTGTGTGTTATATAATATACACCAAAAATATCTATTTTCAAATGTTTTTTTTAACTGCCGGGTATTCAGGCGTGATGGTAGGCTCCGCCATTGAGCAGATTCAATCCCCGGTACAATTGTTCGCAGAACAGCATCCGTGCCATTTCGTGGGTAAAAGTCAGTTTGGACAGCGACCACAATACTGCCGCGCGCTGTTTTACTTCCGGAGCCAAGCCGAACGGCCCGCCGATGACAAAGACGATTTTGCTCTCCGCTTTGCCCAGAAATGCCGAAAATTCTGCGGTGGTGAACTCTTTGCCCTCCTCGGTCAGCACCACGATCAGCGCATTGCGTTCCCGGTCAAGTTCCCGCAGGATCGCTTTGCCTTCACCGGCGACGTTGGAATCCGGCACGGTGACGACTTCGCATTTGCCGTAAGCTCCGGCACGGGTGAGAAATGCGTTGCACTGCTGTTCGCAGAATTTATCCCGCATCCTGCCGACCGCAACCAGTTTGGTCATACGCACATATTTTGCCATTTATAATCCAATCTTCGGTGGTACGCTCAAGGGGACAGAACTTTTCAGAGCAGGGAAAGGGTCAGGAGAGCCGCCGGGCTTCCGGGCAGAGCTGTTCCTCACTTTTTTTGACATCACGGGTCATCCATTTGGAGTTGCGGACCGTGAACCACGAATAAACGCAGATCCAGGAGAGCGCAATGATATTGAATATACCCACGGCAAAAGCCAGCATGGCTTTCAGCGGAGATTCCCGTTCGGCATAGAGCAGTGCCGGCACCGCCGCCCAGACCCAGCTGATCCCGGCGAGGTAATAGACGGTCATTTCCAGACTCTGCAAGTTCGTTGCCAGCGCCACCAATACCGACGGCACCGCCGTGATCGGCAGCAGCAGACCGAGCAGCTGGAAAACCAGATTGAACTGCAGTACGCCCAGCCGCAGATTTTTGGCAGGGAAGCGTTTGGCGAAGTGTTTCACCATCAGCAGACCTTCACGGACATCACCGCGCGTCCACCGGATCAGTGTCCGGCACAGCTGCGGATAATCCGTCGGCACCCGGGTCAGCACCTGGGCATTCTGCTGCAATACCACATGATAATCATTGCGGAGCAGAATACTCGTCAGCGCCCGGTCTTCGCCGATGTGTGACGGCTGACCGAGAAATGTCTGATGCAGCCACCGGTCAAGATGCGGCAGGATCGCTTTTTTGCGGTAAGCGCTGATCGCTCCCGGCGAACACAGCACCGCACCGATGGTACTCTGGGCGCAGCGCATGAAATGGCTGCTGAAAACAAAACAGATATCCAGCATCCGCGGCACAAAACCGTCGCACATATTTGAGACCCGCACCGTACCGGCAACGCCGCCGACTTCAGGTCTGGCAAAGGGAAGCACCAGATTGGACAGGGTATCGCTCCCGACCAGAGAATCACTGTCGATCGTCACGACGATATCATGTCTGGCGTGGTTGAAACCGTAATGCAGTGCCGCTTTTTTGCCTTTATTCTGCTCAAAATTGACCGCTTGGATCAAACCGCCGGACTCACCGGCAACCAGCCGGATCCAGTTCCAGGTGTCATCTTTGGAGCCGTCATTGATGGCAATGATCTCCAGTTTATCTTTCGGGAAATCGCTTTTCAGCAGACTGCGGAGCGTATCGGCGACGGCGCTGCCCTCGTTGTAAGCAGGGACGATCACGGTGCAGCCGGAAAATTCTTTATCCGACTGCCACTGCGTCACCGGCTTGTAGAAGCAGGAGAGGATCGCCTGAAACAGCATGAATACGATCGTCATGACCGAAATCGTCAGACCGAAGTAAAAGACAAACCCTTCGGAGGGCGCCGCCATGATCTGTTCCGTGCGCCATGCGGTGATTTTGCCCAGCACAAACCACGAAAGTCCGCCGAATGCGGCAAAAAAGACCAGCCATTCGCAAAAACGTCTGAATTTGTTTCTGTTCATAAGTCCCATCCGGATTTTTATTTCCTGCATAAAATACATCGTGCATAATATAGCACATGATTGGTTGTTTTGCAAGTTTCCGGATGGTTCTCAAGGTTACTGAAAACACTTGTATTCAGCGTTTTTCAGCAGTTCCTGCACTTTTTTGACGTCGATTTTGCGGATGTCTTTGCTGGCGATCGCCAGTGCGGCGGCGAAACCGGCGGCTTCACCGACAGCCATGCAGCTGGCATTGATCCGGCTGGATGAATGTGCCACATGGTCGGCAGAGATCGGCCGTCCGGCGATCAGCAGGTTTTTCACCCCCTGCGGAGTGATGCACCGGTACGGGATGCCGTAGGGCGCACTCAAATACTGACTGCATCCGGTGTGGATGCCGTCGGGATTGTGGACGTCGATGCTCCAGATGCCCTGGGCGATCTCATCGTCAAAATGACGGGCGGAAAGCACATCATCGGTCGTCAATGTATAATCCCCGACGATCCGGCGGCTTTCCCGGATGCCGACCTGCGGCGCAAACTGGGCGATCCAGGCGTTTTCAAAACCGGGGATCTCTTTGCGGAAAAATTCATTGAGCAAATAATCCGCCTGTTTCATGCACTCCCGGCGGATCGCCGTCAGACCTTCGCTGGTCAGCGGATCGGCATTGAGGGCGTGGGTCATATTGACGGCGATCTCATTGGTTTTGCCGCCGTGGGGGACAAACTGGTACACGCTGTGGTTGATCGGCACGGGGCGCTCTTTGCTTTTCCAGACTTTGCGGACATCCATATAGGCAGGAAGTTTTTCCAGATCGATCCCGCCGATGATGAATACCAGTGTGGCGGACTGCACTTTGCCGTCGGACTCCCTGCCGACAGCGACCGGACAGCCGGCAAGTGCCGCCGCATCACCGTCACCGGTGGCGTCGATAAAGAATTTGGCTTTGACCCGCTGCAAACCGGCTTTGCCGCAGACGATCGCCTCGGTAATGGTGCCGTCATCGGCTTTGATGACATCCACCAGCTGGGTGTAGCAGCGCAAATCGATATGGTAGCAGTCGATCAGCTCCCACACCAGTTTGGCGATATCAGCGGGGGGCAGATTGATATTGCTGCCGCCGCCCTGCACGCAGGCTTTGCCGCGGGAATTGAGTGTATCAGCGAATTTGCGGGCAAAACCGGAGACGGCGACCTGATCGCCTTTGGCAAAACCGGAAATCGAGCCGAGCCTGCCGTTGACCGGGATGCCGCCGGGTTCACCGAAATACTCGATCATACCGACTTTCAACCCCATTTCGCTGGCGGCGCAGGCGGCGGTGATCCCGCCCATGCCCGAACCGCAGACCAGCACGTCATATTCACCGTGATAAGGAATGTTTTGCAAATTCATTTTTATCAACTCCGTTAATTATTATCCTGATTTCTGAAATCGATCCGGGTAAATTTCGGTTTGAAAGTCCGGTACGATTTGCGTGACACCTCAAAACCTGCACTCAACAGGTATTTTTCCATCAATTCGATATCCTTGCCGACCCGTTCGACGACCAGACGGTTTTGGGAATCGCAGGCGGCTTTCCATGCTTTCAGCAGGGGGATCATCAATTCGGTGGCGTTTTTCCGGATCCCGTCGGGATCGGTCGCCATAAAGAGCTGTGCCGCATAACTGCTGACTTTGTGGTTCCAATTCCAGCAGAGACACCATTCACCGGTATTGACGAAATCTCCTGCGACCGGAGTGGAAGGTTTTTCGCCGGGATGGCTGCTGATTTCCAGATTGCGGCTGACCATCAGGTGATATTGCGCCATATATTTGCCGGCGGCTTCGCCGTAATAGTTGTCGCAATAGAGTTTGACGATATCCTCCAGCGGTTCATCCGGGTTCCAGAGCAGCCGGGTGAATGCGAAATACCCCAGTCCGGCGGCATCCCAGCGGGTCTCGAAATCCCGGGGAGTGGCGCGCAGCCACGCAAAATACTCTTTGCCGTAAACGTTGCCGCCGTTGGGTCCGTCGGAAGAAAGTTCCGATGCCAGCCCTTTGATACCGAGCGAATGGTAATATTTGATCTCTTTTTTGATCAGATACAGCGGCATCAGCGGCGTATTGACGTTGGTGCTCTGGTAATAGTCATGGATAAAGATGTTTTTGGTCTTTTTTGCCCAGCCGAGCAGCCATTCGTGGAACATCCGGTTGCGCGGGCACATCGGATCGTTGATCGTATGGCGGCAGCATTTGTACAGCGGGCAGAACGAAACCTGCAAATTCGGATGCACCGGCGCATCCGGCGGCTGCATCATCACATAATGATACGCATAAACCGACAGCTGCAGATCGGGGAAAACTTTATTGAGCCGTTCAATGATTTTGTTGGCGGTTTTGATGTAGCGGGTGGAGAAAGTCCGGGGCCGTTTGGAACCGGGTTTCGGATAATCTCTGGGCGAATCCAGTTTCATGCACAGCGGATCATCACCCCAGCCGAAACCGTTGGTCCAGGTGTCGTTGCAGCCGAACGGCAGGAATTTCATTTCCGGATGCTCTTTTTTGTAGGCAAGCATCCGTTTGACGATGATATCGACCACTTCGGGGTTGCCCAGGGCGATCTGGGCGCCTTTGACGGCGGCGACCCGTTTGCCGTCGATGAGCGAGTAATACTCCGGATGGGTTTTGAAGTAATCTTTGGGCGGCAGCCAGAAGTGGAAACTGTGGCCGTTGATGGTGCGGAAAAATCCGTAAGGCTCATGGCTCCAGCCGGCATCGAAATAACCGGTGATGTTCCGGGAACCGCCGCTGCTCATCAGATTGCGCGCCTGCCAGTCCAGCATGTGATACTGCGGATTGCGGTGGGCAACGCCGGAAAGTCCGAATGTCCGGATCTCAAACGCCGGAACTTCAGAATACGGCAGTGCCAACGGGGTGACTTTGGTCACCGGAAAGGGGCGTTCCAGCCCGACCAGCGGGCGGGGGGAGACGACACCGAGGGTCTTTTCCAGAATTTTATAAACGCCGTTCAGCACGCCTTTGGGGTGGTAGGAGCAGAGCAGGAAGGATTTTTTACTGACTTTGTCGAACAGAAAACCGTCCCTGCCGAGTTTTTCCGGGGTCATGTTATGCTTTTTCATCAATTCATCCGCCGCCGGGCAGGAATCATCCCCGGCAATACCGAATTGGATGGTGTAAAAGCCGCTGTTGCCGTCGTAATCCCGCACGCCGAGGGCGTGGCGCATGATCTCACGGAACTCATTTTCCGCTTTGATGATCGGGGCGTAGTGCGAAAACACTTTGATCTGCACGATGGGACGGTTGTTTTTGGCGGGGATGAATACCTCCGCACCGTTCAGCGACCAGGCGCCGAGCAACAGTGCCGACAGAAACAGTAATTTTTTCATTTATCTTATGCCTCGTTAAGATCAATGCTTGATCTGATCTTTGAAACCGATCCGGTTGAATTTCGGTTTGAAATTGCGGAAAGAGGCTCTGGAAATCTCAAAACCGACACTCAGCAGGTATTTTTCCATCAATTCAATATCTCTGCCGACCCGTTCAATGACCACCCGGTTGTTGGATTTCACCGCCGCACCCCAGGCTTTCAACAGCGGAGTGAGCAATTCGGTGGCATTCTTTTTGATTCCGGCGGTATCTTTGGCCATGAACAGCTGTGCGGCGTAATTGCCGACCTGATGTTCCCAGTTCCAGCAGAGACACCATTCGCCGGAATTGGTATAATCGCTGTCTGATGCCTGGACAGGTTTTTGTCCGGGATGGCTGCTGGCTTCGATATTGCGGCTGATCATCAGATGGTATTCCGCCATGTGTTTACCGGCGGCTTCGCCGTAATAGTTGTCGCAGTAGAGTTTGACGATATCCTCCAGAGATTCGTCCGGGTTCCAGAGCAGCCGGGAGAATGCGAAATATCCCAGTCCGGCGGCATCCCAGCGGGTTTCATACTGCCGCGGAGTGGAACGCAGCCAGGTGAAATACTCTTTGCCGTAAACATTGCCGCCGTTGGGACCATCCGGAGCAAGTTCCGGCGCCCAGCCTTTCAGACCGAGGGATTTGTAGTATTCGATCTCTTTTTTGATCAGATACAGCGGCATCAGCGGCGTATTGACGTTGGAACTCTGGAAATAGTCGCGGATGAAAATATTTTTGGTCTTTTTCGCCCAGCCGGTCAGCCATTCATTGAACAGCCGGTTGCGGGGACACAGCGGATCATTGATCGCATGGCGGCAGCATTTGTACAGCGGCGCAAACGAAACGCGCAAATTCGGATGTACCGGCGCATCCGGCGGCTGCATCATCACAAAGTGGTAAGCGTAAACAGACAACTGCAGATCAGGATAGACTTTATTGAGCCGTTCAATGATCTTGTTGGCGGTTTTGATGTAACGGGTGGAGAAAGTCCGGGGGCGTTTGGAACCGGGTTTCGGGTAATCTTTGGGAGAATCCAGTTTCATGCACAGCGGATCATCGCCCCAGCCGAAACCGTTGGTCCAGGAGTCATTGTAACCGAAAGGCAGGAATTTTATTTCCGGATGCTCTTTTTTGTAGGCAAGCATCCGGTTGACAATGATATCGACCACCTCGGGGTTGCCCAGAGCGATCTGGGCGCCTTTGGCGGCGGCGGTGCGTTTGCCGTCAATCAGCGAATAATATTCCGGATGGGATTTGAAGTGATCTTTGGGCGGCAGCCAGAAGTGGAAACTGTGACCGCCCATGGCACGGATAAAACCGTAGGGTTCATGGCTCCAGCCGGCATCGAAATAACTGGTGATGTTGTTGTGGCCGCCGCTGCTCATCAAATTGCGTGCCTGCCAGTCCATCATATAATAATGCGGATTGCGGTGGGTGGAGGCAGAGAGCGAAAACGTCCGGATCTCAAACGCCGGAACTTCAGAATACGGCAGTGCCAACGGCGTGACTTTGGTCACCGGATAGGGGCGTTCCAAACCGACCAGCGGGCGGGGGGAGACGACGCCGAGGGTCTTTTCCAGAATTTTATAGACACCGTTCAGCACGCCTTTGGGGTGGTAGGCGCAGAGCAGAAACGATTTTTTGCTGACTTTGTCAAACAGAAATCCGTCCCGGCCGAGTTTTTCCGGGGTCATGCCGTGTTTTTTCATCAACTTATCCGCCGCCGGACAGGAGTCGTCCCCGGCAATGCCGAATTGGATGGTGTAATAACCGCTGTTGCCGTCATAATCGCGCACGCCGAGAGCTTGCCGCATGATCTCACGGAACTCATTTTCCGCTTTGATGATGGGGGCATAGTGTGAAAACACTTTGATCTGGACGATCGGGCGGTTGTTTTTGGCGGGGATGAATACCTCCGCACCGTTCAGCGACCATGCGCCGAGCAACAGTACCGACAGAAACAGTAATTTTTTC
>SUVU01000074.1 GCA_015061865.1 Lentisphaerota bacterium | reverse complement strand
CTTCTTTGATCTGATCGGCGGAAACTTCCGCATCGTGCATGCAGTTTGCGCAGGGTTTGCGGGTGCGTTCAAGCAACGGATCGCAGAGGCGCTCCAGCTGGGCGCGGGAGAGGGTGATATTCAAATGCACCGGGCCGGACTGGTTCATGGTGATGAACGGCAGATTGATGTCGCTGGACATGCTGGAAGACAGTTCGCATTTGGCTTTTTCAGCGGCTTCTTTCAAGCGCTGGAGCGCCTGCGGATCTTTGCGCAGATCGACACCGTTTTCTTTCATGAATTCGTCGGCGAGGTAGTTGATGACGACCTGATCGAAGTCATCACCGCCGAGGTGGGTATCACCGTTGGTGGCTTTCACCTCAAACACGCCGTCGCCGATTTCCAGTGTGGAAATATCGAACGTACCGCCGCCGAGGTCGTAGACGGCGATGGTTTCATCGCTTTTTTTGTCCAGACCGTAAGCCAGAGCCGCTGCGGTGGGTTCGTTGATGATACGCAGGACTTCCAGACCGGCGATTTTACCGGCATCTTTGGTTGCCTGACGCTGGCTGTCGTTGAAGTACGCCGGGACGGTAATGACCGCCTGGGTGATTTTTTCGCCGAGATAGGCTTCGGCGTCGGCTTTCAATTTCTGCAGGATCATTGCGGAAATTTCCGGCGGGGAATAGAGTTTGTCACCGACTTTGACGTGAGCGTCGCCGTTGGGAGCTTCAGCGATTTCGTAGGGGACCAGTTCACGCTCTCTGCCGACTTCTGCAAATTTGCGGCCCATCAGACGTTTGATGGAGAAGATCGTATTCTGCGGATTGGTCACTGCCTGACGTTTGGCAGTCTGACCGACCAGACGTTCGCCGGATTTGGTGAATGCGACGATACTGGGGGTGGTGCGGTTGCCTTCTGCGTTGGGGATGATTTTGTACTCGCCATTGTCCATTACAGCCATACAGCTGTTGGTGGTGCCGAGGTCGATACCGATGATTTTAGCCATGATTTTTTCTCCTTACTATTAAGAGTTGTTTGTTTTGCACCATCATACAAGCAAGTAGCGTGCCAAACTGTTTTCAGGGAGAAAAAATCGTCAAAAAGCGTGCCGGTGTGCCATTATGACACAAATTAGTGTGCCAGAGTGTCACATCCGGAGGAAATTTCCGTGCCGCAGTGACGGTCAATCCAGCGAAACGAAATCAAATCCCAGCCAGTACGCCATGCGTTCCATAGCGGCGGCAGCTTCACCGGGGACGGCGCTCAAATGGTGCGGCCCGCCGGCAAGACTGTATGCCGAGAGCAATTCCCCGGCGGATTTGGTCGCAGGGCGCAGCAGCCAGTAGGGGCGGTCGTATTTTTCCAGAAACGGCAGTTCGGGGACTTCGCCGGAAAAGGTGATGAGCCGCATTTTTTCCCCGCCGGGCATCGGAGTTATGGCGGCAAGGGTGTATTTGCCGGGCTGTGAAGTAAAAAGCATCCCCGGATAATCAGGCACGCCTTTGACCCAGAAAGGTTTCCGGTAAAGCCGCACGTTTGCCGGTTTGCCGGCGATATTGATATTGCACTCCTGCATGTGGGACATCAGCATCAGATCACGCTGAAAATCCACGGTGTAAATTTCGGTGAAATTCGCTTCGCCGGATAATTCGTAACACTGCCGCATCATTGCCGCCCGCAGTGCGTCACCCTCACCGGCGTATCCCATGCCCTCTGCCATTAAAGTATTGATCGCATAAAACGGCAGCTGACCGAAATTACGGATTTGGCACAGCGTGGTGAAATTCATGGTAAAAGCGGTCGCTCCGGAGGCGGCAAGGAGCTGTTTCAGCGCCAGTTTGCGGCGGATCGCTTCAATATGGGTGGCTTCGTCCAGATCGGCGGCGACGGTGAATTTCTGCAGATCCTCCTGCCGGACGGCTTGGGCGTCCGCAACCGGAACCGCCGCCGCTTGTGCCGCAAATTTTTCAGGATCGAGGCTCTCCACGGTGATCCCCCAGCAGCGGCGCACCATTTCCGGGTCAAAGTCAAAATCGCCCATCCCCTCAAATTTACCGCCCAGTTCCAGCACTTTGATTTTCTTTCCGGCATTTGCCGCCCGGATCGCCGTCAGTTCCCGCTGCAAAAACGCCAATCCCTGCGGATCCTGCCAGTGGCAGGTGACGATGGCAAATTTCACACTGTTGCGGTAAAGAATATTGGTGATGTCCTGAATCCCCTGCACCGTGTGGTTGTTGCTCAAATCCTGCCCGCAGTAATCCGGCGTGATCCGGTCAAGCTGCTGGGTACTCCAGATCACCACCGGTAGACCGAGGCTCTGCAATGCCGGACAAATCAGCATGCTTGGCGTATACGAGAGTGCCGACAATACGATCGCATCCGGGGCGGCGGCGGTGATTTCAGCGACGGCGGCATCGACTTCGGCGGCAGTAAAGCAGAGTTTCTGCACGGCGACATCGGCAACTTTTGCCAATTCAGCGCCCCAGAGGGCGAAATTCCGGCGCCAGGTTTGCAGATTTTCCGGACTTTCAGTAGTCAGATACAGTTCCAGTGACACTCCGATATAAGCGACTTTTGCCCGGGGCAGACGGTTTTCTTTCATAATACAGCTCCATAATTATATGTATTTGTGAAAATGTAGTCCATTGGGAGCAGTTTTTCAAATCAGGAAGAGCATTTTTTTACAAAAAATGATACAAAACATCACATTTTGCAGAAAAAATGCTTGAATCGCTCTTTTTTGACCAGTATATTATCTGCCGGACACAAAATCATACCGAGGGAAATATAATATTATGGAAAATTTGCGTAAACTGCGTGAAAATTATGAAGCGCTCAAAGCGGCGCTGCCGTGGCTGGATTGTTATGTGACGGATTGGCAGCCGTCGTGGACGGATGTGCCGTTGACTTCACCGGTGGAGTACCGCCAACTGCGTACTGACAGCGGCAATCCCCGGCTGGTCGTCCAGACGGAACACACCTTTGACGAGATCGAAAAAATGGCAGCCGATGCTCCGGAAATCAATTTTATTATTGCATCCGGTGGCAAAAGACTGATTTATCACTTTGAGATCGCTTCACAACTGATCGCCAAATATCCGAATCTTTACCTCTGCACCGCCAATTTATGCAATGAACTGGCACTGGAACGGCTGGTGGCAATGGGGTTGAAAGATAAATTGCTTTTCGGTACGATGATGCCTTATCTGGATCCCGGTCAGGCGCTGGGGCCGCTGGCGCTGGGCAGATTGGATTGGCAGACCAAATGCGACATTGCCGGCAACAATTTCCGGCGTCTGCTCGGCGAAACTCCGGTTTACCCTCCCGAAGTGCCGCTGGTCAAAGTCGCACCGTTTATCGTTGATGCCCACACTCATTCGATCGAAGATCCCTCATTGGAAAAATTTCCGCCGTATTTCGGACAAGCCAAATGGGAATACTGGCAGCGGCGTATGGATGATATGGCAGTAACTCACAGTTTCATTACTCCGGCAGAAAAACTTCTGGCAAAGAACGAAAACCTAATCAGCGGAATGTGCCGTGAATCCGGCGGTAAATGCCGCTATTTTGAGGTTTTCGATCCCCGGGATGTGGAAGCTTCACTGCGGGATCTGGAACAAAGCCTGCCTGACCCCATGTGCATCGGTATCAAAATCCACCCGTCAGTTCATCAAACTCCGGGCAGTGATGAGCGTTACGCCAACGCATTTGAAATGGCGGCGAAATATCATAAACCGATCATGACCCACAGCTGGGGCGTTTCGGATTACAACCAGGCACAGCAGTTTGCCACCCCGGCACAGTTTGATACTCATTTGAATTCCTATCCGGAAGTGACGTTTGTTTTCGGTCACACCGGCGGCAGACCCAACGGTTTGCCCGAAGCTGTCGAGATGTGCCGCAAACATCCGCAGTGCATGAATGACCTGGCGGGCGACCTTTTCAATAACGGCTTTTTGCAGCATGCCATCAGTGAAATCGGTGCCGATAAGCTGATTTTTGCCACGGACATCTACTGGATCGACCTGCGCTGTATGCTGGCAATGCTCTTTGAACAGCACTTGAGCGACGGCGATCTCTACCGGATCCTGCGGCTGAATGCACTGAAAACTTACCTGCCGGACGAAAAAACAGTTTGACTTTTTCAGAGAACCGTGATATAATACACCGGAACACTCCGATAAACGGAGTCCTTTTCAGGAGGTAAATATGAAAATCAAAAATTTATTGCTGGGCAGTGCTGTGGCAGCGGCTGTGGTGGTCACTGCAGCTCCGCATGGCGGGAAGCAGCCGCACGATCTGCGGAAACCCGGTCAGCAGAAACATGAACTGAAAACTCCGGGCAGAGTTGAGAGAAAACCGGAAGCACCGGGCAAACATAAACATGACTTGAAGCATCCGGGACAGCCCAAACATGATTTGAAAACTCCGGGCAAAAATAAACATGATATAAAAGCGCCGGGCAAAAATAAACATGATTTGAAACATCCGGGGGAATCCCGCCATCATGTTGCTCCGCCGCCGCCGAAACCGCAACCGCATCACCGCCCGGCGCCGCCCCCGCCGCCGCCGCGCAAATCTTTCTGGGATTGGCTGTTCAACTGGTGATCGCCCCCGCAACAACCGGCTGTCGCTTTCGCGGCAGCCTTTTTTATTATTGTCTCATTTGTTGTGATAAAATCTAACCGTCCGTCTTCGTTGCACTACGCCGTGACAAGTCGGTGGCGCATCGCGCCCGCTGCATCCACCGGGTGCAATCAAATCGTTTGGTGCAATCAAATCGTTTTATGTTTTTGAAAAATCATAATCAGGTGTGCATTTCAAGGTCAGGAGAAACATTTTGAAAGTCCGGCTTGATATTTTTTTGTCCGGGTGGTATATTATCGGTATCCGGGTATTTTGTACTGGAATAACAACCAAAGGGGATTTTTTATGAAAGAGTGGATTTGCAATTTCTGGTGTCAGCATCAGGGCGAGGTCATTTATTACGGCAAAAAGGTTGTGCTGGCGTTGTTGGTGCTGGTGCTGGCGTGGATCTGTATTCGGGCATTGGCGGTGATGATCCGGAAAATTGCAGAAAAGACCGGCAGATGTGACATCGCCGGGGAACGGTTGATCCGCAAAGTCTGCCGTTACGGTGTAAGTTTTGTTGCTCTGCTGATCATTTTGGATCTTTTCGGCATTAACACTGCCAGTTTGCTGACGGTTCTCGGTACCGTCGGTTTGGCAGTCGGTTTGGCGTTGAAAGATACGCTGAGCAACATGGCGACCGGGCTGGTGCTTCTGATCACCCGGCCGTATAATCCCGGTGATTATATTGAAAACGGTGCTGTCAGCGGCACGGTCGAAAAAATGGGACTTTTCACCTCCACGCTCAAAACTCCGGACGGGATTTTTATCGCTGTGCCGAATAATATTCTGTGGGCGACTCCGGTGAAAAATTACAGCCGCAACGATTTGCGCCGTGCCGATATCGTGGTCAGCGTTTCTTATTCTGATGATATTGAAAAAGGCGTGGAAGTCCTGACGGCGCTGATGAATTCCAACGAACACATCATCAAAGATCCGGCACCGGAAGTTTTGATTTCGGAACTTGCTGACAGTTCGGTGAATCTGCAGCTGCGTTACTGGTCTGCCTCCGGCGATTACTGGACGGCTTACTGGGAGATCAAACGGCAGCTTAAATCCACGCTGGAAAATGCCGGTCTGAATATCCCGTTCCCGCAGCGGGTCGTGAGAGTGATCGGAGATACGCAAAACAAATAATGCGTCACGATTGATTGAAAAAAACGGGTTCAAGTGATATTTTATATGAATATACTTGAACCCGTTTTTATGTTTTGATTATTATGGTAGCAATAGTAAAAGATCTCAATAAAGGCAATGTCACCAGAACCATGCTGGTATTTGCTCTGCCGCTGCTCGGCGCCAGTCTGATCCAGATGCTTTATAATACCGCTGATATGATCATTGTCGGCAGATTTGTCGGCAAAGAGGGGCTGGGGGCAGTTTCTGTCGGCGGTGATATACTGCATTTCCTCTGTTTTGTGGCGATGGGTTTTTCCAATGCCGGTCAGGTGATTATTTCGCAGTATCTCGGTGCCGGGATGAAAGATAAGATCGGCAAGATCATCGGGACATTATTCACATTTCTGATCGTCACGTCGCTGCTGCTGGGGACGCTGACGGTGATTTTCCGTGAGCAGGCATTGAATTGGATCAATACCCCGGACAATATCCGGCACGATACGGAAATTTATGTGATCGTCTGCATGGCGGGACTGCTGTTTATTTTCGGGTATAACGTCATCAGTGCGATCCTGCGCGGCATGGGGGACTCGAAACATCCGTTGATGTTTGTCGCAGTTTCGGCGGCGCTGAATGTGATACTGGACTTGTATTTCGTCGTCGTATTGAAATGGGGAGTATTCGGCGTGGCGCTGGCGACGGTGTTGAGTCAGGCGGTGAGTTTTATAATGTCGGTGATATTTCTCTGGCGGCACCGGGTGGAATTCGGTTTTGATTTCAAACCGTCCAGTTTCATCATTGATTTTGAAGCGTTGCGGCCGCTGCTGGCGCTGGGTATCCCGATGCTGCTGCAGAGTGCGTCGATCAGTTTTTCGATGCTGTTTGTCAACAGTTTTATCAACAGTTACGGCTTGATTGCGGCGGCGATGAATGGCATCGGCAATAAAGTTTCGATGATCGTCAATATCATCAACTTTTCGCTGGCATCTGCCGCCAGTCCGATGATCGGGCAGGCGATCGGGGCGGAAATTTACAAACGGGTGCCGAAAATCCTCGGCGTGTCGCTGTGGATAAATTCGGCGATCTCCTTTATTATGGGGGTGATCGTGGTGATTTGGCCGCTGAAAGTTTTCGGAATTTTTACCACTGACGCCGAAGTTTTGCAAATGTCGCTGACCTTTGTCCCCGTGGCACTGGTGCATCTGGCAGGCAGTGCGCTGCGGCCGCCGTTAAGTGCGCTGATCAACGGTTCCGGCAACTTCAAACTCAATTTGCTGGTGGGGGTGCTGGACGGCGTGGTCATGCGGATCGGTTTGTCGCTGCTGCTGGGGTTGAGCTGCGGTTTCGGGCTGCTGGGGTTCTGGTATGGTCACGCCATTGCCGGACTGACACCGTTTCTGGTCGGTATCGTCTATTTTATTTCCGGCAGATGGCGCACCAGAAAATACATTATCAAAGATTGACTGCCGTTACCGCAAGCGGGTTTCCACCGGTTTTTGGGTGAGATCGGCGCTCTGGATGCTGACGGTCACTCCGGAATCGGAAACGGTGATCCGGGCATAGCCGTGCATTTTCTGACCGGAGGAAAATTCCGCAAAATTACTGACATACGGCACGCAGTCAGCGTTGACCATATTTTCCATTTCCGGAGTTTTACACCGTTTTTTCAGGTATCTGGCAAAGAAATGTGCCGGATCGGTGACGTTTTTTTTATAGCGCATCAGGGCGGCATCCGGATTCAGGAAAGTGCCAACTGAAAAAGTGGTCACTCTGCCGCCGGTCGGCGGAGCAAAATCCAGTTGGCGGGTGACATGGGTGTGACCGTGCAGGACGATCATATTGTGTTTCGCCGCCAGAGCGCACAATGCTTTGGTTGATTTGGCGTTGAATGGCACGATGTCGTTGTGGATGACCAGAAAGATATAGCGGGGAGGGGTTTTCAAACCGGCGAGAGTCCGGCGGACAAATTTGAGTGCGCCGTGGTATTCGACAAAAATGAACAGATCTTTGCCGCAAGTGACGGTGTAATTGGTCCGGGAAGCCGCCGCCGGATATTTCGCCTGAATGAAGCGGGCAAACGCCTCTTTGCCGCCGGGACCGGAAGCATCGTGATTGCCTTTGACCAGATAGATCGGCAATTTGACGTACCGGGTCATCAGCGCCCAGGATTTTTCCAGTTCGTTAAAGTGGGTGGCTTCATTTTTGGCACGCCCCTCGATCATATCGCCGGCGTGGATGAGAAATCTGGTCGCACCATCGGATTTTTTGGCAATATCGGCAAAAAGGGTGTGATAGTGCGGGGCGGCTTTTTCCGCCCGGTAGATGTCTTTTTTGGTTTTGACTTTGGGATCGGTGGAATAAGATTCCGGTGCGCCCCAGTGGGTGTCGGAGACCATAAAGAAATTGTACGTTTCTCCGGCACCGAGCAGCAGCGCCGTAAGGGTGAAAATGAGTAAAAACAGAAATTTTTTCATAAAAACACCTTAAAATTCGTAATCAACGCCGGATTTTTCGACGGCTTTGACCCCGGCTTTTTCTTTGACCAGTGAGTGTTTCAAATTGGAAGTCACCTCGTTTTCCGGCATGAAACTGATGTCGTAGCCGAGATAACGGACTTTGCCTTTTTTATTGATCGCAAACTTGAATAACGCACAGTTCCAGACGAAACCTTTAGGCTTTTTGCCGGTGAGGTTGAAACCGTATTCCGGCACGGCACTGCCGTGGGAAACGATCAGAATGTCCATGCCGGGATTTTCAGCGAGGATCTGCTCCAGAGCCACTTTGATCCGGGCGCGCTGACCGGGCATGGTTTCGGCGTTTTTATTCATCCAATCATCCGCCAGCACGGCATCGGGGGCGATTTGAGCCGGGAAAAGTTTCCGCAATTGCGCCAGCGTGGCACCGCCATTTTTCAAATTTCCCCCTTTGCGGCGGCTGCGCTGCTGGATCCGGGCATCCGGATAAACGGTGCTGCCGCACTCCTGCGCCGCATAACTGCCGGTGGCAACACAGCGGAAGTAAGGAGAAGTGTAGATTTTACCTTTGAAATTGAGCCGTTTCAGCTCTTTGCCCAGATTTTTCGCCTGTTTGATACCCAATGGCGAAATGCCCGCATCATCGGGAATGGGGCGGATGCAGGACGGATCACTGGAGCCGCCGGTCTGCTGGCAGTGACGGGTGATCAGGACTAATCTTTCCCCCGGCTGACGTTGGGAAACTGCCGGGGGAGTTTTTTTGCGTTTCGGGGATTTTTTGACTTTTTCGCCGTAGCGGGGATCGTCGGGGCGGGGGATTTTGGGGGTGCGGAAGTTGCTGGTGACTTTGGCATCGGGCATATATTCCGTGGTGTAGGCGGAGGATTTGACCCGGTCGTTATCATCAAGTTCGTAGATGTGCAGACTGCAGTTCCACGCTGAACCGCGGGCAAGTTTCGCCCCCGGCACTTTTCTGGCTTCCAGCGCCCGGCGCAGATTGCCGACCACGGCGCCGTGAGTGACCAGCAGCAGATCGCCGTCATGCTCTTTTAAAATCCGTTCCAGCGCCGCATTGACCCGGAGTTGGCGGGCATCGTCGCTCTCAAAACTCAGCCGCCAGAGATCCTTGAACGCACTGCCGGGAAGCGTTTTGCCGGCGAAACGCTCATTGATCTGCGCCAGCGTCATGCCCGGATGAGTTTTTTTGCGGGCGATCTCCTGGATCCCCGGTTCCAGGATCACCGGACGGTTGTCCAGCAATGCCGCAACGTAAGTACCGGTTTCGATCGTCCGGTAGATGGGTGAAACGAGGATTTTGCCGTTGAAGTTTTTCTGTTTGACCAGAAAATTTGCGAGCATTTGCGCCTGTTCGATGCCCAGCGGCGTAAGTTTCGGCTCTTTGACGGCAGAGTCATAAAATTTTTTGTCCCCGACCTGACCGTGGCGTGCCACATAAACCGTCCGGGCGCTCCATGCCGGCAGCAGCAGGGCGGCACACCCCAAAAGGGCGAGAAATTTCAGTCGTTTCAGCATAAAAAATCCTTTCAGTAAGTTGACTTGACTGAAAGGAATATACACTGAAAAACGGTAAAATACAAGTGTCAGTTTTTCAACATTTTGCGGTAACGGAGAAAATATCCCAGCCCGGAACAGAGCGTGACGATCACGATGCCGACCATAAACGCAAACCAGATGTACCAGAGCCGGATGCCGAACGGCGCCGCCGTGTGCAAATAGGTGGTGCCGCCGTCGATCGCCCAGGCGATACCGGCAATGCCGAGCATGGTCATTTGCAGTGCGGTTTTCAGTTTGCCCCAGCGGTCAGCGGAGATGATGACCTGATTTTTCGCCGCCAGCGTCCGCAAGCCGGTGACCATGAATTCCCGGAACAGCACCATGATCGCGATCCACGCCGGGATCAGGCGGTACTCCACCGCCATCAGCATCGTGCCGGTGACAAAAATTTTGTCCGCCAAAGGATCCATCAGCGCACCGAAGTCACTGATCCAGTGATACTTGCGAGCCAGATAACCGTCAAGCAGATCCGTCAACCCCGCCAGCAGTGCCAGCGCCACAGCGATAAAGCGGATGATCTGAACCACCTCTTTATCAGCGATGAAATTAGTGTGTGCCATCGAGGCAATGGCAACGAAAATCAGTACGGCGAAAATCCGGCTCACCGTAAGAATGTTGGGGAGGTTTTTGCCTGCCAGCATAAGTTTGTTCCGATCCTTTTTTGCTATGTGAAAATTTGTTCTGAAATCATTCTGCAGGGCGGTTTTCCGCCCGTAAAAAGCACAACGCCCGCATCCAACATCAAATGCCGGAAACGGACGTCGCAACAGCCGGTTTCGTTTTTGCTGCCGTACAGCGGCGGCAACTGGTGAAACCGCCCCCGCCGCGCCGGAAAGTTTCCGGGCGGTAAAGGGAGATTATTTGTTTTTGTGCCGAAGCAGTTTCAGCTGTTTTTTGCGTTTGTGCTTGG
>SUVU01000073.1 GCA_015061865.1 Lentisphaerota bacterium | reverse complement strand
AATACAACCGTATTGGCGAACTCGATCACACTGCCGGATTCAACGGTGAATACCGCATTGGCGGTGGAACGGAAATTGCCGGACAGCACCAGCGTTGCACCTGATTTAAGGGTGATGCCGCGGTTGGAATGATAAATTTCACCGTTTATGGAAACCGTCCCGTTGATATTGAGATACCCCTGCACACAAACCGTGCCGACAAACCGGGAATCGGTCACATTGGCAGTACCGTCACCATTGACAAACAATTCACTGCCGACATAACCGCCGCTAGAGGCTTTGTTGCCGAGAAATTCGCTGTTGATAATATTGACCGTCGCCAGAGGAGTGTTGAAATCCCCGTCCCCGACCGCGATACCGCCGCCGCGCTGGGCGGTGTTTCCGGCAAATGTGACATCGGAAACGGTCATCTCACCTTTGTATACACCGATCGCCCCGCCGTAAGCGAAAGCCCCGCCGGTGACCTGATTGATGCAGTTGTTGAAAGTACAACCGGATATCGAATGTGTACCGCCGTCATTGACAATAATGCGTTCTGAAATTATCGTCGGTTCAAGATTTTCTGCCATAATAAATTTCCTTATAATAGTGTTATATTTTTGTACCAAACATCCAATACTTCATTATAAATTATACAGCAAACCGCACCAAAAAAATTGTAAGTTTTTGAAAAAGACTTGTATAATTATATATAAATGAGAATTCACTCACCAAGCAGTTGTACTTTTTCCACTCCGAGAGCAACCACGCAGTAGCCGGGATTGTACGGCAACGCTTTATGTCCCACGGCATTTGCGTCTTTATTGAAACTCATGGTGTGAACACCGATCGCTTCGCCCTGCTCCAAATGGTGCGGACCGAGCATGTTGCGCAAACTGGTCACGCACTCTATTTCCAGAATATTTTCTCCTACACGGCATGCTCCGGCAAGGTCAAGCACATACGGCTCCCAGAAACAGCTGCCCTGTGCCGCACCATTGAGTTTCACATGGTATGAATTTGCCCCGTGCGGCTGCCAGCGCAGAGTTTTCACCGCAGCAGCTTCGGATTCTGTAAGCGTAAAACATTTTTGCAGTGTCACTTTTCCGGCAAAAAACGGCATCCCCGCAGCAGTCAGATCTGCGGCATGAACCGTCTGCCCATTCAGCGGCGCACCGAGTATAAATTTGCCCTGATAGCGCACCGCATCCCGCTCCAATTTTTCACTGTTTCCCGTATGACGGACGGCAAAATCACCAACCAGATAAACACTCTCGATCTCGGTGTCAAAAGTAAGTTTATTATACTCGGTCTCACAGTATTTGGCTTTTTCCAGTTGTTCGTAGAACCCCTCCGGCTGGGTGTAACGCATTTTCATCGTCAAAATATTTTCGCCGCATTTTACCGGATACGGCAATACGATCCGGCGGAATGCGGAATCAAAAAATTCGCCGCCGTCAACTGCGGAAAAATCTTGACCATTCAAGGCAAACGTGTATTTTTCCGGAGTTTCCGTCACCAAAGTCAACGGCGTTTCAAAAGCAAAATCCGCCGCCGTTTCAAACCGGTACTCGATCTCCAAATCACAATCCCGCCGCAAAGCGCTCAACACCGTCTGCAACTGAATAACGTCATCGCTCTGCCATTCCCCGTTATCGATCCGGAAGCGGCAGCGGTCAAGCGTTAAAATATTTTCGCCATTGTATTGTAATTCCGCCGATTCATCCAGCGTTTTTACCGGTTCGCACCGGGAGAAATCAATTTTTTTCACTGCCGGAGCCGCTGCGGCGGCATCGGAAACAAAAAACATGGCACTTTCAGCGGCGGCAAAATGCCAGTCAAACACCAGTTTACCCGCACGGTTTTTCACCCCTGCAACCGGAGATATATTGCCATTCAACGGGTCAATGACTGAAATCTCCTTGCCGGTGGCAGGCAATTCAAGCTGCACCGGCAGCGCTTTATCAGTCAATCGGGAAACGATAAAGTAAAATCTGCCGCAACTGCCATTGAAATTATCAACTTCACGCCAGGTGACCAGCAAATCTTTCACCGGCTCCCCGCCGGAAGAAATTTTCAACTCAACAGGCAACGCATTTACCGCCGCCGATTCACTCTCAAACTCCGGAATACTCTTGAAAAAGCCGGTGATTTCTGCCGATGCCGGCACTCCGTCCACCAGCAGCCGGTCTCCATCTTTGCCGTTTTTCACCCGCAATATTTTGCCGCCGGCAGCCGCAAACTCCCGCAGTAAAGCGACCATTGCTGCCGAAAGATTCAGCACCATCGGCACAATCACATAACTGTATGCACATTCGCCGATATACAATTTACCATCCTGCACCCTGCCCTGCGCTGCTGTGATCTGCTCATCAGCGTAATGGTGAGCGATAAAACGGGCATCCAACGCTTCTGTGACCCGCACCAGAGTCTGGGTATAGAAATCCAACACCGGCGCAAACCAATCCCCGGTGTAGTGGCACCACGCTGAAGATTGCGGATGCACCACCAGCACCTCCACCGGCAGTGGATTTTCCGCCAGCATCATCCCGCAGAAAGAGAAATAATCATTGAATTTGCGATAATCCTCCCACCACGGCTGATGATAAAAAAACGATGCCGGATAATCCCGTTTACGCAAACCGCGCAGAGTATACCCCTGCAAATGCTGACAAAGCCGGTTCACGCCGTGAGCCAACTGGATCTGATAAAGCCATTTCATGCCGGAAAAATTAAAATTCCATCCGGTCATGGCAAAACTTTCGGTCAAAATCTGCTTTTTACCGCATTGACCAGCGACTGACACGACCTGGGTTTGCGCCACCGCCGATGGTTCTTTGCGTGAAAGATGATCCACCCCGGGCATATCGTAATACTGATACTGGGGCATGATCGCACCGTTGCAGGGCAATTGCAATTGACAACTTTCTTCCAGCAGATGATGTCCGGTCAGCTGCCAATCATGTTCCCGGCACCAGTCGTGAATCTGCTTCATAAAGTTATCACAGAACAGCCGGGTGGCAAGTTTCCAGAACCGCACTCTGACCGCTTCGCACCCCGGCAAATCGCAAAACAGCGCCGGCAGTTCCGGCAATAATTCCAGATCGTAAGCATTGCGGTATTCCGCTTCCAATATCCACGACCACGGAATACCATCCCGCGACAACTGCGGTTCATCAGTAAAAATCCCCCGCAAATGCTGCCGCAGATTTTCCGGGATATTACGGTAATAATACTCGTGTGTGGTACGGATAAACTCCCGCACCACTTCAGCGTCAAGATTGTCAACATAATAGGGGTTGACGCTGTAACTGATCCGGTAAATTTCACCGGTAACATGTTCCGGCAGAGTTTTGCCAATCATTTCGCCGTCAGGACGGTAAAACGCCACCGTCTGCCGGTCAGGATCGGCATTTTCCCGGTCAAAAGCCTCCCAATGGAGAAATTTCTGCTGAAATTTCTCCCCCAGTCCATTGACCAGCCCGCCGCCGAATCCCGACGGCCAGCCGTTTTCATCATAGAGCCACGCATCCATACCGAGTTTGGCAGCCTCATCCAGCGAAGCATTGATGCACTGCATCCATTCTTCACTCAAATAAGCGGTCTGCAAACCGCCCCGGGCGTGCATAAAAAATCCTCCCAATCCCGCATGGTGCATGGCACGGATCTGCCGCCGCAATTCGGCAGGATCCAATTTATCATTCCAGCTCCAGAACGGCAGGGGGCGGTATTGCACCGGGATGGTATCAAAGCGCAGCTCTTTCATGTTTTATTTCTCCAAATCAATATAGTTTTTTGAGATTTCCGTAATAAATGACTTTAGTCTCGTGAGTTTGAGATTTATACCGGAATTCCCGAACGTTTTCAGCTTCAAGTTTTCCGGTGAATACATCGATCACATTGACGTTATGCGGAAATTTTATCACTTTGTCGCCGCCCTGCGTGGCATGCAAAGTCACAAACATATCGTTGGCAAATAAAACATCATCAGTTTCGCTGAATATCCAGCATCCGGCGGCTTTGGCAAGACTGCGCATGAAATCCGAGGAAAGTTTCGGCACCCCGCAGAAAACCGACCGGGATTTGCCTTTCATCGCCGTGGCGACGCCGACTTTGCCATCCGGATAAAACGCCAGCGCTTTGCCGGAAAGTGCCTCAAACAACAGCGGCAGATTGTAGTCCGCCCCCATACCGTAATAACGCAGGGAGTTGGTGAAAGCATTTTTCTGTTCCGGGAAAGTCACCCGTGCCGTACCGGCGCCGGATTTGCGCTGCAATTTGATCCCGGTCAATTTTTCCATATTGGCAATGTCGATTTTATCATTGCGAAACACGCCCGGAGCGTACATAAAAAGACAGATATTGCCTTTGCTCTGGATTTTTTTCATCGCCGCTTCGATCTGCGGAGTTGACTCAAACAGACTGAGGAAAATCCACAATTTATAGGGGCGATCGACTACCTGATCGAGATTTTCGGCGCACAGATAATCCACCGGCGCCCCGATTTTGGCGAGATTGGTACGCTGAAAGGCGATCAAATCTCCGGTAACATACGAATTTACGTGCGGAGTAAACTGCGGTTTACCGGTGCCATTGATATATTCCCAGCCCCAGATCAGTGAGTGACCGACATAGTTGGCAACGTAATCATACGCACCGGCACTGACGACTACGGCGATTTCCGGTTGGGATTTCGCGTTGTTGTCAACGGCAAATTTCAACGCTTTGCGGAAAGTTTTGGTATCTTCGATCGTCTGCGGCGCACTGAATTCTTTGCTGGTGGTAATAGCAAAATGCTCTGGCATCTGCAAACGGGTCAGGTTGCGTCCCATACTCCGGCGGATGACCTGATCGGTCAGCCATGCGTTGGGAGTCTGATAGTAAGGACGCGGAATACCGTCGGCATGAGTGCGGATATCATCCTCGACGACCGGCATTTTTCCGGCGGCACGGATAGAGGCAAACGGCGTACCGTCCTCGCCGCAGTCCCCCACATTGCGGACGCTGTATGCCATCGGACAGAGGAAAAAGTCCAGTTCTTTGATATCCAGCACTTTGCGGATCGCCCCGTGACTGCCGTGAATGATCCTGCCCTGATTGGCAGCAGCAAACGTGTAGCCGTAATAAATACCGATCAGCTGCTCTTCACCGATTTTGGCACGGAGACCTTTGGCAAGATGTTCGATACACTCGGCAATCATTTCGCTCATAAAACGGTTGTAAAGCAGCGTATGCCTATTGGTTTCGGGGTTGATGAAATAACCGAATTCATACTTTTTGCGGTCAGCAACGGTCGGCAGTTTTGCCTCCATTTCCGGAGCATGTTTCTGCACATACTCTGCGAAACGGCGTTTGATCGGTTCCGAATAATCTGAAAAACGGATTTTGTCAAACGGATCCCACTGCAGCCACTCAGCAGTAGTACCGCCGCGGATGACGAAACCTGCAACTTTATCGCTGTACGGGGACTTCTGCACATGGTCGGCAAATGCGGCAAGTGCTTTCATCCCGTCAATGCGGTACTGTTCACTGGCAAAACTGACTTTGGCCTGATGATCGGACATGATCGTGCCATCGTTGCGGCGCGCCATTTCACCGGGATAAAGTTTTGCCCACCAGGAACCGGGGGTCGTGTCTACATAAAAAATCAAACCGACGTTTTCATCGCGGGCAAGAATATCATTGACCCGGGAATCGTTGACCGAAAAATCATATTTATCCGGCCCGAGCCAGAAGTCATTTACCGAACCGGTTTCAACGCCAACAGCACGCAATTCAACTCCGGCACGGTCAAATCCATCCTGATTATAGAGCCGTTTTCCAGCGGTGTGGCCGATGACCGGCAGAGTGCGTTTACCGTTGAGATAGATTTCGCCGTTCCGGACTCTGGCACGGTAAGGAGTGCCTTTTTTACGGATATTTTTGTAAGACACCGAAGTTTTGATCTCCGGCATGATAATCGTAGATGAGGTCAGGCGCAAATTCATTTTGCCGCTGGAGATGAATTTCGGGAACGTCACCGGCACTTTCCAAGAGCCGTCCGCCTGTTTGACATCAGCAACTTTATATTTCCCGCCGCCGATGCGACGGCCGGCAAGCGACTCCAGACGGACGATTATCAACTCATCCGCTTGGGCATTTACGCCATTCACCCGGACGTGCCAATCATAGGTTTTGCCGGATTCAACATTTCCGGAAATTTCGCTGGATACCAGTTTCAACCCTTTGGGCAGCAGCGGTTTGAACGGCAATTCCCGAGCGCCCCATTCTCCGACCGGCGGCATATTATGCTCAATCCCGGGAGTATAAACTGCATTTGCCGGAGGATAAGTCCAGTCATCTTTGCCGGTCGGAGTGAATACGGTGGTTTTACCGGAACAGACTTTCTGAATGGTATTGTCCGGCATCAGCATTTCCAGTTCAAAATAAACTCCGCCGGGGCCGCCGCCATTGTGGTAAATGCCGGTCAATTCATTTTTTCCCAGCACAAAACGGTTGACATCAACATTGGAAATATCCGGATTGTACCATGATCCATGACCGGAAAGATGGCGCCCGTTGAGTTTGCTGGTGTAGGCATCGTCAGCGCCGATATGGATTTTAGCCGCCACCGGAATGGCTTTGAGAGTAAATTCGTGTTTAAAAGCGAACCGTGCGCCTTTGATCGGAGGCAGTTTGTGAGCAATATCTTTGTCACAGGAGGTCATATAACAACTGTAATATGGGCGTCCCATATCAACTTTCTGCAATTTGATCGGCGGGATCTCGTATTTCACTGTCGGGAAGTGCCATTTGCGCCGTTCGGCAGGACTGTCGGCAAGAGCCGGAAGTTTGGGCATGATACGGATTTCTCTGATCTCTACTTTGCCGGGAAACTGGTTGAAAAGATCCAGCCGGATTTTGGTCACCAGTTTAGTATCCAGCCACGCCTGACCGCCTTTGCCGCCCGGAGTCACCCGCAGGGTATGCCAATCAGTATTGCCGGGAATATTCTGAAATGTCCATGCCCGACTCTGGGTGAATGAGTCATATTTCCCCTCGCCGGCATAATAAATTTCACCGTTATTGACCGCAGGCAAACCTTCCGCCCGATAGTCGATCTCGATCGCATCGTATTTATCAGTCGGGATTTGGACAGAATTGTTGCGGATGGAGGAATCGTGACCGGTAATATCCAGGATCAGCAAACCGTCTTTTTTGGAGAGTTTCATTTTTGAAGGATACTGCCAGCCGAAGAAATCATTGGAGGCGTTCCAGACATAGGCTTTTTCCACCGGAAGCAGACGGATCTCTTTAATCTCAATCTTGCCCGGGCACTGATTGATCATATCCAGACGGAGTTTGGTGATGCGGCCGCATTCAGCGATACCGGAACGGTCGAAACGATTGCCGTCAACGCGGAGGATCTGCCACTGACCATCCATTTTCAAACTGTAATGACGCCAGACACGCTTTTCGCTCCAGCTGTTGCTGTCGCCGGCAAAATAAAATTCACCGTGATTACGTGCAGGGAAGCCGGTGGCACGGTAGACGACTTCGAGTGCGCCCATAGCTTCGGGGGGCAGATTGACCTGCAAATTCATCATGCCGCTGTCCGGTTTGGTAACATCCAGCACCAGCACTCCGTTTTCAATGCTCATGGTCATACCGGCAGGATTGCGCCAGCCGGAAAACGAGTTTTCGGCATTCCATTTCAACACTTCTGCTGCGGTTGCGGCAACGGCGAACAACGCCAGAGCAAAAATCATCGCTTTTTTCATAATCATTCTCCTTGTTATAATATATTATTGATGGGGAAATTTGCAATCACATACCATGAAATTAACGTCGGAAACAATATAATTTTCCCGAAATCAGGGTGCATTCTGGATCCGGCGGCCTTTCATGTAATAGTTATTGAATTTATATGCTTTCAACACCGTCCCTGCCATCCGCAAAAAGTGACCGTTTGAAGAGACAAAATTATCGACTTTGAGCCCCTTCACCGCCCCATCCAGAAACAGCAGATTGGCAAAACCGTTATGCCGTTCGTAAGGAATAGCGTAGGTATCTTTTTGATAGGTGCCGTACAACGCCGTGGAGTTTGTCCCCATTCTGCCATCGCTTCTGCTGCTCCAGCCGTCAGCGGCAATGACCAGATTTCCGGCAGTTATCCAGGTATCCGAAGTATCAACTTTTTGAAACTTGCTGCCGCCGCGGAACAACGGGAGCTGATTGACCGAATTTTCCCCGCCGTCATCATTGGCATTGTAAGTCAACGGATAAGCCGCATTGTCCCATGCTGTCTGCTCATCCGGATACATCGCCAGCACTTCGTTGGATGCGGTCGGACACATGAATGCTTTCGGCATATTGCTCCATTTATGCGCACTGTAACCATTCATGACTTCTGAAAACGGTATACCACCGGCGTATTGAGCGATCCGGGTGTAGCCGCTGTTTCTGGCACGGTCACTGAAACGGCCGTGTTTATGCCAGAAATAGCCGTCGTAATCTTTGGCATACTGCTGAATGGCACCGTAGAGCTGCTTCATATTGGAAATGCAGCCGCTTTGCTGCGCCCGTCCTTTGGCACTCTGCAGTGTCGGCAGCAGAATCGCTGCCAAAATCGCAATTATGGCGATTACAACCAACAGCTCGATCAGGGTAAATAACTGCTTTTTGTTCTGCTTTGACAAATTGTCTACCAAAACTTTTGATCCCATAAAAACACCCCCTTTTTTACAGAAAATTTTTCAGTTCACAAACTTTGTTTTCCAGTCGCGCTTCCTCAGCGGCAAAAACCATCAGGTGACTTTCCAGAGATTCATCGATTCCGGATCGAATCAGTGATTGATCATTGTTGCTTACTGCATCAACAAAGTCGCGGATCAAACCGAAATCTCCACCGTTATGCCCCAGCAACAACCCCTGCGGGTTAATCAATTCCACGCTGAAAGAACGGGTGGTGTCATCCAGAAAATGATGCACCGTTATGGTGCTGCTGTCAGTCTCAATATCACCCAACGTCCCGAATATCCGGGTTTTGCGTCCACTCCAGAAATTGAACGCAGTCATGGTAAATGAAGCGGTTATACCATCTTCAAAAATCATATTGACAACCTGATTATCCATCACGTCGTTATCACAGGCAAATACACATCTGCCGTAAGGTCCTTTCCGCAACGCTTCGCCTACATTATCCGGAGTTGGATCGGGATAAAAAGCTTTCATCAGACTTTTTTCCCCGGTTGCGAGGCGGTCACGGAAATAGATTTTATTAGCGGAATATGGACAGAATGTTTCCACCTCCAATGGGCAGTCACAGCAACGGTCAGCTGCTTTTTCCGGACGATTTTCTTTGCGGAAATGTTTCAGTGAGCCAAAAGAAGATATCGACAGACATTTTTTTCCGATCACTCCGCGCAACCAATCCAGATCATGACAACATTTCGCCAACAGAATATTGCTCGATTCGGCTTCATTTCTCCAATTGCCGCGCACATAACTGTGAGCGTGATGCCAGTAACCTACCGGCTCCAGATGCTGAACAGATACAATATCCCCGATTTCACCACTCTTAATGATTTTTTCAATCTCAAGTGTATATTGAGTATAGCGCAATACATGGCATACCGACAGCATCACGCCGGACTCTTTTACCGCAGCGACAATATTCCGACATGCCTGTGCAGTGGGAGCCATCGGCTTTTCCAACAGAATATGATATCCGAGTTTTGCACACGCCACTGCCGGCAACTCATGGTCTTTGTCCTGAGTACAGATTGCTACCGCATCACACATTCGGGGCAGTTTGCAAAAATCTTCCCAACCGTTGAAACACATTTCAGGCGCGATACCATAGGTCACAGCGACATCATTACGTCGCACTGCATCAGGATCAGCAACCGCAACGACCTGCATTTTATCCGGAAAATTTTTGGCATAAGTCATGTACCCGCGGCCTCTGCCGCCTGCTCCGATAAGAGCTATTTTCACTGGATATCCCATTTATAGTCCTCCTTATTTATTGAATTCTTTGATCCAATTGGCGACCGCTGCATATTTACGGGTGCCGTCACTCTGCAACGCCGGACTGAAACGGGGGGCGATAAACGTACCGCCGGTGCGGCGGAACGGCACGGTAACGATCGTCGGGAACGCATGATCGTTGGTACAGACCTCCAATTCCAGATACGCCATGGCATCGGAGAAATCTTCCGGAGGAGTAATGGTGCAGATCAGACCGCCGACACAATAATTACGGGTGCCGATGGCAAATCCGGTGTTGTCACAATGCCAGTTTTCCGGCAATCTCCAGCGGCATTTCACCACGCCGCTGGCGGTGATACTGTCAGTCACACTCACTTTTACCCGGCAGGGTTTACCCGGAGTAAGGTACGGTTTATCCAGATATTCCACGCCGATTTCCGTAAACAGCACGTTGAAGCGCAGCTCGTAGGAGGAACGGTTCCAGAGATATTCAGCATATTCGCGGGACATGAAGTTTTCATCCGGGGTCACCGAACGGCGGTCACGGGCTTCAGCGATATCCCGCAGACGCAACACCCTGCCGGTCAATTCAGAGAGCGTTTTGGGCAATTTCAACGGCGCACCGTGGAAGTCGATCGAAATCACCGAAATACTGTCGCCGATCGGCTCTTTCCAATCCGCCGGGATCCGTTTGGCTCCGAGAATAATCCCCAGCAGCGCTCCGGCAGTCGCCGCCGTACAGTCCGTATCATCACCGCAATTAACTGCCGTGCAAACTGTTTTGGCAAAATCTCCCTCACCGTACAGCAGACCGATCACCACAAATGCGACGTTGGCAGGCGC
>SUVU01000072.1 GCA_015061865.1 Lentisphaerota bacterium | reverse complement strand
TATCCCCGGCAAAACCGTAGAGCAGACAGACAAAAGCGAGGATCACCGTGTCCCAGATCATCGTGTTGCGGTAGCCCCACCAATCCGTGATTTTGCCGATCAGCGGGGCGGCAAAGACGTTGACGGCAGCGCAAATTCCCAGCAGCAGCGCCATTTGCGAGGTGGAAAAACCGTATTCTTTGATCAGCACATAGGGGGCAAACGTGAGAAACACCTGTTTGCGGGCGCCGTAAAACAATTCAAGAATGTAGAATTTGGAAAATTTGCTATTGAAGTACAACCGCGGCCGTTTGGAGGGATTATTGGGAGCGTTGGGCGAAAAAGAGCTGATCACACTGACCAGCATCAGAAAGGCGATGAACCCCCAGAGAAAATGGAACAACTGCACTTCCGTCCGGGCAAAATAATTTACGCCGCAGTAAAAAATCCCCGCCACCAGCAGACTTCCTGCCACCGTGCCGAAATTCATTGCCGCAGTGAGCAGCCCCAGCGCCTGCCCGACGTGTTCTTTTTGGGCGACCTGCATTACGATCGCCGCCCGCACCGGCATGACCAGATGTTCGCCCAGACTCCAGACCATGATAAAGGCGGTGATCCAGAGCTTATTGACCGGCAGCATGAGCAGGGAAACGCCGATCATGGAGATCAGCACCCCGATACGCATCACTTTCCAATCGCTGACTTTATGCAGCAGTGCCAGTGCCGCGACGAGCATCATGCCCGGCAGTTCCCGGAAAAATTCCAGCCAGCCGCGCTCCATGCTGTTCATATCGTGAATGTCGGCAAGAAAGTTATTCATCGCCGCCATGAAACAGCCGACGCCGACACCCCAGACGAGGATACTTAAAAAAAACGCCCCCGCACCGGAACGGGGTTTGAAGATACTTTTCATGATACATTGTCCCATTTGTTGTGATAAAATCTAACCGGCGGTGGCGCATCGCGGGCAATTTCGCGCCTTGCTTCTGTGCCGGTACGGTCGAGTACGATAGTACACTCCCGCACCGTACTCGGCGCAAAACACGACATTGCCGCACGCTGCATCCACCGGGTGCAATCAAATCGTTTTATGTTTTTGACCAATCATAAGGTAAGTGATATATTCTAGGTGTCGCCATAAAATGTGTTCATTCGGTCTTGTATGTATGTTTCACAAAATTTGGGACATTACCTTTTAATCAGCATCCGCATAATATACTCTACTTATCAATATTATACAATAATCCAGTTGCATTTTTATCAATGCCGGAGTATATTTTAGACAGTAAAATACAATATATATATAATCAAATCAGCTGGGAGGAGTCAAACATGGCACAATGCACTACTTTCTGCCCCCATTGCGGGCTGGAACTTCAGGCTCAGTCAGAGTGGAACGGTATGGAGATCGGATGTCCGCAATGTCAGCGGAAATTCCGGTTGAATCTGCGCCGGGAGCAGAATAATTCCTATGCGGAAACTGTTTTTGTCAATCCTGACGGCACGATTCCGCCGGAAAAAGAAAATCTGTTCACCGGTTTTGCCCGTTATGCCGATTTTCACGGCAGAAGCACCCGCCGGGAACTGGCGTTGTATATGATTCTGCTGATGGCGGCTTCGATCGCATTGCTGTCACTGCCGTTTCTGGGGATATTTGTGCTGCCGGCACTCTGGCTGGGCAGTGCCGTTCCGTCAGTGGCGATCACACTGCGGCGGCTCCATGATACGGAATGGCCCTGGCCGCTGATCTTCATTCCCGGTATCCAGTTTGTACTGCTGTTCGTCCCGTCCAGCCGCCGGGACAACCGCTTCGGGGATGCTCCTGAAGATCTCAGTGTCGCTCCGTCGATCGTCTGCGCCGTAATGGCAGGACTTTATCCGTTCGTGCTGGCGATCACAATCGCTTTGGCGATGATATTTTTCTGAAAGTTCTGTTCAGCGGCTGACCGGGCAGGAGAATTCGGCAAAGAGATCACCGGCATTACGTCCCAGCAGCAACCGGTAAGTGCCGGGGACGGCGGTGAATTTGCCGCTGTTTCCGTCAAAAAATGCCAGATCCCGCCAGTGCAGTTTGAGTTCAAAAGTCCGGCTTTCGCCCGGAGAGACGGCGATTTTGACGAAATTGCGCAGAACTTTGACCGGGCGCTGTTCCGGGCAGGTATCCGGATAAGCCAGATACAGCTGGACGACTTCACTGCCGCGGAAATTGCCGCAATTGGTCACGGTACCGGAAACGGTCACTTCAATATCTTGTTTTTCCAATGATCCGGCAACGGTCACATCTCCGCCGACACAGTTGATTTGAGTGTAATTCAACCCGAACCCGAATGGAAAGCGCGGGCTGATTCCGGCACGGTCAAAGTGACGGTAGCCGATAAAGATCCCTTCATCGTAATCAACGTGCGGATCTTTGCCGGTACGCACTCCCGGATAATTGCCGTTGGCATGGCAGGCGTAGTCCGTCAATTTTCTGCCCCAAGTGAAAGGCAGTCTGCCCTCCGGGACCGCCGTTCCGGTGAGAATGTCGCAGATGACATCGCCGGTTTCCTGACCGGGATACCAGAATTCCACGATCGCCCCGGCCGCATCCGCCCACGGCTCGACCGCCATTGCCGAACCGTTGATCAAACCGACCACGGTATCGGGGTTGACCCGGCATAATTCTGCCAGAAATGCGCTTTGACCGTCGCACATATCCAGCGAGGGGATATCGGCATCGACGTTGCCGCCGCCGAGCCCTTCCCGATCCCAGCGGTGGTTGCTGCCGCCGATATAAATGACCTGATCCGCCCATGATGCGGCAAGTTCCAGCGCTTCACGCTGCAATTCGGCACCTCTGCCGTCGTCGCAGAGCAGATTGAATGTGCCGCCGTTATTGACGTTGCGCCAGCCGGTGAGTATCAGCGTATAAGTGGTTCCGGCGGTGATCTCCTGCGGCAGGACTTCACCGAAATTCAGCCCGCTGCGGAGCGCCGGCGGAGTGTAAATTTCTCTGCCGTCAAATTTGATACTGCGGCACTGTACGCCCCGGGTGTGCCACAAACGCAGCTGCATGGACATCGTCCGGTCGGGGACGATTTGCAGCGTGATCCGGAAACCGAATGGTTCGTCCAGATGCCCGGTGTCCTCCGCCAGCGTCGCCGTATCGCCTTTGTTCCAGTTGAACAGTCCGCTGTTGTGCCGTTCTGTGCGGAACGGCACGGTGTCGCCGTCGCATTTGAAATACTCGCAAGTGCAGGAAGTTATCCAGTTTTCATCCAGATATTGCACATCGGAAAAACGGAGCGCCGGAGCGAAACGCAGTTCATGACTGCCGCCGAGCGTGCGCTGTGCCGCTTCCAGAAACGTGGTATCGTGATCAGGGTGGCAGGCGCCGCTGCCGCCGCACATTTCGCGCGGCCCGGTGTTGTGACGGAAATCCGCCGACGGCCCGCAAATCAGAATCCGCCGCCGGGAGGAGAGATCCAGCGGCAAAATGCCGTTGCGGTTTTTGAGCAGTACCGCCGCCGCACCGCCGATCCGGCGGGCGGTTTCCCGGTGGATGGAGCGCAATTCCGCCATTTTTTCCGGAGATTTCTGCACTTTTGCCAGCCGCAGGATCAGCCGGATGACCCGCTTGACGTGGTCATCGAGGTCGCTTTCAAAGATTTTGCCGCAGCTCAACTCCTTTTGCAGCGGGTAATTCATCCAGTTGGTGACATCACCGCCCATTTCCAGATCAGTGCCGCCGTAAAGCGCCTCTTTCGCCGCATGACAGCCGCCCCAGTCGGTGACCATCACGCCGTCAAAACCGCACTCATCTTTGGCAAATGTCTGATTGGTGTAAACACATTCTGAAGCAAACGTGCCGTTGATGCGGTTGTAACTGTTCATCAGCAGCCACGGCTTTGCCTCTCTGATAACGATTTCAAAGGCTTCGCAGTAAAGCTCACGCAGGGTTTTCAATGAACAGTTGGAACTGCCGACCGTCCGGCAGATCTCCTGGTTGTTGAGCGCCAGATGTTTCGGTGTCGCCCCGACTCCGAGTGCCTGACAGCCGCGGACATAACCGGCGGCGATCCTGCCGGCAAGCACCGGGTCTTCACCGTAATACTCAAAGTTTCTGCCGCATAACGGCGTGCGCATCAGATTAATCCCCGGCCCCAGCGAAATATTGATCCCGCAAGCCTTTGATTCCGCCGCAATGACTGCACCGTATGTTTCCGCCAGAGCGGTGTCCCATGTCGCCGCCAGTGCGATCCCGCAGGGCAAAGCGGTGGTTTTCGTACCATCCTCCATGCGGACTCCCTGCGGCCCGTCAGCACAGAAAACTTCCGGCAATTCCGGGCAGACCCCGCCGAAACTCATCGGCGTTCTCCCGTGCAGCAGTGCGCATTTCTGCTCCAAAGTCAACTGCAAAAATATTTTTTCAACCTGTGCTTCGATATCCATAGTTGTCAACACCCCGGTTTGTCACAGCAAATAATATAACTTCCGGCAAGATTTTTTACAAGCGCAGATAAATGTTGTGCTTGCAAAAATGCTCTTTTTGTATTATATTATCTGTAACACACTTTGGAGCAAATCAACCGGGAGAAACAAAGAATGCACAAGGTACTTATTCCGACTAAACTGGACAAATTCGCCGCCGATATGCTTACGCAGAAAGGCTACAACGTCGTGCTGGATGCCGCCACCGCTCTGGAAGAGCAGGTCGCCCGCGATTCCGACGCTGAAGTCCTGATCGTCCGCAGTGAAAAAGTCACCAAAGAGATCATCGACGCCCTGCCGCAGCTCAAACTCGTCGTCCGCGCCGGCGCCGGATACAACACCATTGATACCAAATACGCCCGCAAACGCAACGTGGACGTGATGAATACCCCCGGTGCCAACAGCAACGCCGTTGCCGAGGAGGTCGTCGCCCTCATTCTGGCGGCTTACCGCCACCTGCTGCCCGCAGATGCCTCCACCCGTGCCGGCAACTGGGAAAAAAGCAAATTCATGGGTCACGAACTCACCGGCAAAACGATCGGTATCCTCGGTCTGGGCCATATCGGCCAGCTGGTGGTCAAACGCATGGCAGGTTTCGAGGTCAAAGTTCTCGGTTACGACCCGATGATCTCCCCCGCCCGTGCCGAGGAGATCGGCGCTGAACTCTGCTCCGTTGAAAAAATCTTCGCCGAAGCCGACTGCATCACGCTGCACATCCCCGAAAATGAAGAGACCCGCGGCATGATCGACCGTCATCTCTTTGAATTGATGAAACCCGGCGCTCTGCTGGTCAACTGCGCCCGTGCCGGTATCATCAATGAAGATGACCTGCGCGCTGTCAAAGCCGGGAAAAAAATCGTCTACTGCAACGACGTTTATCCCAAAGATGCCCCGGGCGAAAAATCCATCGCCGATGTCGCCGATATCATGATGCCGCATCTCGGCGCCAACACCTTTGAGGCGAACTTCAACGCCGCCAAACGTGCCGCCGAACAGACCATCGCTTACTTCGAGCAGGGCATTACCAACTGCGTCGTCAACAAAGCTCTCCCCGACGGTCTGGATGCCGGTTATCAGAAACTTGCTTACGCCCTGACTGCGCTGACCAAAGCCTATCTCGGCGACAGCAACCCGACCCGCATCGAAACCAGTTTCTACGGCAAACTTGCCGATTACGCCAAATGGCTGCTGCCCCCGGTGGTCGCCGCCATCGCCAGCGATTTCGCCGTGGAACAGGGCCCGAAAGAAGCCGAACAGTTCCTCGCCGATGCCGGTGTCGAACTGGTCAACCGCGTGGTCGATAACTCCAAACGTTACGGCGAAGCAATGACCATTGATCTTTTCGTCGGCAGCGGCAGCACCATTTTCAAAGCCGGTTCCCGCGGTACCATCACCGAAAACCAGCCGATGGTCTCCCGTCTGGACGAATTTGATAAACTCTATTTCAATCCGGAAGGTCACCACCTCTTTGTCGAATACGCCGACGAACCCGGCGTGCTGGGCAAAATCGCCGGTATCCTCGGTGAGAAAAATATCAATATCGTGGACATCCGCGCCCCGCAAAACCTCAAATCCGGCCGCGCTCTCAGCGTGATCACCACCAATGTTGAAGTCCCGGAAATGCTGGTTGAAAAAATCCGCGAAGCCGTCAACGCCGCCAAAGCGTTCAGCTTCTCTTTCCAGGGCTGATATACAGCTGAAACTATCCGGTACGGTGGATTTCTGCCGTACCGGAGCAATATTTTTCTGAAGGAGTGTTGAGGCATTGACCGGACAACCGCACCAGATTCAACTGTCAGGACAGGATCGCAATGGCGAGCCTGCTCCCGTCTATGCCCGGAAACGGCATGCCGGACATCTGGTACGGATCAATCTGCCTCCGCTGATGGGTCAGCGTGATGCCGCATTGGATCAGGCGGAAAAAACCCTTGCCGACTGCGAAAACGGTCAGCCGATTGATGCCGCCACTGCCGCTGCCGCCGCCAGAATGTATGCAGATGCCGAAAAAGCCTGCACCAAAATTATCGGGATGTTCAACAATCCCGACACCATTTCCAGAGAATCCCGGCTGCTCAATAATGTCCGCATCCTGTCGGAATTGACCTCGGCTCTGGCGGATTTTTACCGGTTGCGCTGTCACATGAGCATTGCCGTCAACGGCGATGCCGCCGGGGATGAGGAAACCAACCGGATCTATGTGGATACTCTCGATAAACGGATGCTCCATATCGCCGCTGAATTATCTGCTCAACTCGGCGATGCCCGCAACCGTTACCGGCAGCGGATCGCCCGCTACCGGGATTACGCCGTGAAAAATCTCAGCCCGGAAAACGCCGGCAGATACCGCAGTGCTTACGATGCGGCGGTCGCCGGTTATATCGGGATGAGTGCCAATATCTGTCAACAAAAAACTTCCAAATAATCAGGAGACTGTACTATGAAAACCTGCCGTATCGAACTTGCTCCGCTGGCGGTGTGGCGTGATGCCCGCGGCGAAGCCGTGATCGCCCAGGCGCAATCCGTCTGCAACATCAAACTTGACCGGGTCGTGACCCGCGATGTTTACACGCTGGTTTCCGACTGCAGCGATGCTGAAGCTGCCAAAATCGCCGAACTGCTCCACAATCCGGTATTGCAGATGTGGCGCACCGGCGAAGCAAAATCCGCCAATTTCGCCCCGGCTCCGGAGTGCGATTATCTGCTGTGCATCGGTTTCAAACCGGGCGTTACCGACAACGTCAGCCGGACGTTCCGCAGCGCAGCAGCGGATATCCTCGGCAGAAAACTGCGTGAAGATGAATACGTTTTCTCCTCCACCGAATATCTGATTTCCGGCAAAGACCTCACCGAAGAACAGGTCAAAACCATCGGCAGCAAACTGCTTGCCAACGAACTTATCCAGAGTTCCCTCGTCCTGCCCGGTTCTGAAAGCGAAAACGTCCCCCACAACCTGCCGTACGTCAGCGCCACGGAAAAAGTCCAGGTCAAAAAATACAATCTTGAAGTTTCCGATGCCGAACTGGTGGAATTGAGCAAAAAAGGTATTCTGGCGCTCTCGCTGGAGGAGATGAAATCCATTCAGGGGTACTTCCGCACCGCTTCCGGACGTGAGAAATTCGGTCTGGACGCCAATCCGACCGACGTCGAACTCGAAGTCCTCGCCCAGACCTGGAGCGAACACTGCAAACATAAAATTTTCAGCGCCGAAATCGATTACGAAAACTGCGAAACCGGCGAAAAACAGACCATTGACAGCTGCTACAAAACCTTTATCAAAGACAGCACCAAAGAGATCGCCGGCAAAGTCGATTGGCTGGTTTCCGTATTCAAAGATAACGCCGGCGTGATCAAATTCAACGACAAATGCGACATCGTTTACAAAGTCGAAACCCACAACAGCCCCTCCGCACTTGACCCCTACGGCGGTGCCATGACCGGTATCGTCGGCGTCAACCGTGACCCGATGGGAACCGGACAGGGCGCAGAGTTGCTCATCAACGTCTGGGGCTACTGCCTCGGTTCGCCGTTCACCGACGACAGCAACGTCCCCGAAGGTCTGCTCCATCCCCGCCGCCTGCGTGACGGTGTGCATAAAGGCGTGATCGACGGCGGCAACCAGAGTGGTATCCCCTACGGCAACGGCTGGGAATACTTCGACGACCGCTACATCGGCAAACCGCTGGTCTACTGCGGTACCGTCGGTAAACTGCCCAAAACCATCAACGGCGTCCCCGGCAGCTCCAAACGCATTGAAGCCGGCGACCTGATCGTCATGGGCGGCGGCAGGATCGGTAAAGACGGTATCCACGGTGCGACCTTCTCCAGTGAAGAATTGCACAAAGACAGCCCGGTGCAGGCGGTGCAGATCGGCGACCCGATCACCCAGAAAAAACTCTCCGATTTCATCATGGAAGCGCGCGACCGCGGCTTGTACCGCTTCATCACCGATAACGGTGCGGGCGGACTTTCTTCCAGTGTCGGCGAAATGGCGGGCGAATGTAACGGCTGCCGGATGGATCTCGCCAAAGCCCCGTTGAAATACGCCGGTCTGCAGCCGTGGGAAATCCTCGTTTCTGAAGCTCAGGAACGGATGAGTTTCGCCGTGCCGCCGGAAAAAATTGATGAGTTCAAAGCCCTCGCCGCCGAACGTGACGTCGAAATTTCCGTGCTGGGTGAATTCACCAATGACGGCAAATTCCACATGCTCTACAACGGCGAAACCGTCGCCTACCTCGACATCGAATTCATGCACGACGGTCTGCCCAAAATGCACCTTAAAGCCCGCTGGAAAACTCCGGAATTCCCTGAACCGGCACTTGATAAACAGGATCTCGGTGCGGATACCCTGAAACTTATCGGTGCGCTCAATATCTGTTCTGATGAGTACAAAGCCCGTCAGTACGACCACGAAGTCAAAGGCTTGAGCGTGCTGAAACCCTTTGCCGGCAGAGGACGTGACGTCGCCGCTGATGCCACCGTCACCATGGTCGAACCGTTGAGCAAAGACGGCGTGATCCTCGCTTCTGCGATCCTGCCCCGTTACAGCGACATCGACACCTACCACATGGCGGCAAGCTGCATTGACCTCGCCGTGCGCCGGGTGATCGCAGTCGGCGGTGATTTGAGCATGATCGCCGGTCTGGACAACTTCTGCTGGCCCGATCCGGTGCAGAGTGAAAAAACTCCGGACGGCGAATACAAACTTGCCCAGCTCGTCCGTGCCAATCAGGCGATCAGCGACTATACCAGAGAATATCTGGTGCCGTGTATTTCCGGTAAAGACTCCATGAAAAACGATTCCACCCGCGGCGGCAGAAAAATTTCCATCCCGCCGTCACTGCTGTTCAGCGTGATCTCCCGGCTGGATGATGTTTCCCGTGCCGTTTCGTTTGAAACCAAACAGGCGGGCGACAGCGTTTACGTCATCGGTCTGACCAAACCGGAACTCGGCGGTTCAGAATACTTCAATATGCTTGGCTACACCGGTAACAATGTTCCCAAAGTTGACGGCAAAGTTTCTCTGGAAATCTGCGACCGGATCAGTCAGGCCACCAAAAAAGGTCTGGTCAATTCGCTGATCACCCCCGCCCTCGGCGGTATCGCCGTGGCAGCAGCAAAAAGCGCTATGGCAGGACGCCTCGGCATGGAAATCGATCTGGATAAGATCCCCTGCGAAAACTGCTCTGCCATCGAAGCCTGGTTCTCGGAATCCAACAGCCGCTTCATCGCCACCGTCCCGGCGGAGAAAAAAGCGGAATTTGAAGCTCTGCTTGACGGGGTGGTCTTTGCAGAGGTCGGACAGGTCACTGACAGCAAGTATCTCAAGGTAAGCGGAAGAGGAGCCGCTTGCACACTTGAGTTGGATGCGCTGTTGAGCAACTATAAAAAGACGCTTGACCGCGTGTAACCGGTAAAATTCGGTGTGGGGTGCATGCGTACTGCACCCCATTTTTTTGCCGGTAAATTCAAACCCCAGGGAGAGAAACGACGATGGAGAAAAATGAGGAGAGTCGTCGCCATCAGGAAGCGGACGAACTGATCCGGAACAATCTGCGGCTGGTTTTGAAAATCGCCAATGATTTTCTCGGACGCGGTTTGCCGTGGGATGATCTGGTTTCCGAAGGCAATCGGGGACTGGTCATCGCCGCCCACCGCTTCAACCCGGAACACGGAGCGAAATTCAGCACTTACAGTGCGTGGTGGATCAAACAGGCGATCCGTCAGGCATTGGCAGAACAGACTTCGACGATCCGGGTCCCCGTCGGTACCCAGCTTAATTCCCGCCGGATCAAACGGTCGGTGCGGAAATTAACGCTGGAACTTCACCGCGACCCCACTGATGCCGAGGTCGCCGCCGATGCCCGTGTTTCACTTGCCACCGTGGAGCGTTTACGCAATACCAGGCAGGTGGATATGCATTCACTGAATGAATTAATAGGTTCAGATGATGCCGACGGCGTGGAATTGCAGGATTTTTTTGCGGATGAGAATTCTGCCGCCCCCGATGCTGAATTGATCCGGGGCGAAGATGTGGAGCAGCTGCTCGGACTGCTGGATACTTTGCCGCAAAAGGAAAAACAGGTCTTGAAACTGCGTTTCGGATTGGACGGACAACCGATCATGACTCTGGAACACGTCGGTGAACAACTTCACTGCACCAGCGAACGGGTCAGACAAATCCAGAATCAAGCCCTCAAGCGCCTGCAGCGCCAAATGATCGACAACAATTAACACATCGGCATAAAAACCGGGGCTGCAGCAAAACTGCAGCCCCTTTTCAGGCTTGCCGGCAGCGTTTTTGTGAGCAGTCTGCGGGGCGGGATGAGTGGATGCGAGCGTGGTTTAGGTGAGCAGTCTGCGGGCGACGGGGTGTGGATATTTTGCGGGGTTACGCTTGGGGAGGCAACCCCCACACGGTGAGGTTTTCCTCCCCAAACCCCACCTTTTCCGCTTGCGGCGGATGTTGGGAGACTTTCAAACCGCTTGGCTTGAGGAGGCGTGACTCTGCTATGGCGTGGTTACGTCAGTATCAGTACAATTTACATTCGCCTTTACAACCGGGGGTTGTAAAGGCTCTCCTGCTCGTCCTGCGCTCATCGGCGGCGCTTGCGCTTGCCGCT
>SUVU01000071.1 GCA_015061865.1 Lentisphaerota bacterium | reverse complement strand
CTCGCCCTGGCACAGGGATTGATCTGTCACGCTCAAACCCTGAAGCTAACCATCACGGACACCGACCGCACGGAATTGCGTAAACTTTTGAAAACCATCAAGTTTTTCCGGTTGCTCGCCCGTTTTTATCAGCATAAAAAAGGCGAGATCAACGTCGAAATCAGCGGTCCATTCACCCTTTTTGGCGCCACCACCAAATATGCGCTGAACCTCGCCAATATGCTGCCCGCTCTGGTCAAACTGCCCAAATGGTCGCTTCACGCAGATATAGCGTTGAAAAACCGTGCGCTCACACTGAAACTGAATGAAAAAAGCGGTCTGGTTTCCCATTACCGCAATTTAAGTTCCTACATTCCGGAGGAATTCACCGCATTTCACCGGGCATTTGCCGCCAGAAGTCAGGAGTGGCAAATCGTCGGCGACACGCCGTTTCTCGATGCCGGAGAACAGGAGATCATTTTCCCCGACCTCTCGTTTCAACACTCTGCCAGCGGCAAAGTGGTGCATCTGGAACTCTTTCACCGCTGGCACGCCGGAGAACTTGACCGCCGGATCGACCGGCTGAAAAACGATCCGGCACTGCCGTTGATGTTAGGTATCGACCGGGCTTTGATCGCCGGTAAAGATGAATTGGATGCCAAATTTACCGATGCGCCGCACCTGGCATCACGCTGCTGGCTGTTCCGGGATTTTCCCGGTGTGGAAAGCACTCTGCGGGTGTTGAAAAACCTCTGACTTGCCTGCACCGTTACAAACGGCGCAGGGCGGCTTCGGTCTCCTCCAGATGGGCTTTGACCAGTTGGCGCAGTGCCTGCGGCAGCGTGCCGAGTTCATTTTCGCCCGCTGAAAGCTCGTAGATTGCGGCATTTTCGCCGCTGAGTTCCTCTTTCAAACGCACCAGATTTGCGGCAGACTCCGGCAAATCCATTTTATTGGCAACGATCAGCGACGGCCGTGATGCCAGCCCCTCTTTGTAAAGATCAAGCTCTTTTTTCAAACTGGCGTAATCATCCCACGGCGTTCTGCCGTCCACACCCGCCATATCCAGCACATAGATCAGCACTTTGGTACGCTCAATATGGCGCAGGAACTCATGTCCCAACCCCACGTTGGCATGCGCTCCGTCGATCAAACCGGGAATATCCGCTACGGTCAACCGGGCGTAATCAGGATACTCCACCACCCCCACGACCGGGTGCAAAGTGGTAAACGGATACGCCGCCACTTTGGGGCGCGCCCCGGAAATCCGGGTCAGCAGGGTCGATTTGCCGGCATTGGGATAACCGACCAGACCGGCATCGGCGATCAATTTCAGCTCCAGTTCCAGAGTTTTCTCCTCACCGGGGAACCCCAGTTCCCGGCGCCGCGGCGCCCGGTTGGTACTGGTGGCGAAACGGGCATTGCCTCTGCCGCCTCTGCCGCCTTTGGCGACCACGACCTGCGCTCCGGGCAAATCCAGATCTGCCAGCACCTCGCCGGTGGCGCAGTCACGGATGACCGTTCCCACCGGAACTTTGACCACGATCGGCTCGGCGTTGCGGCCGTGTTTATCCGCCCCCTGTCCGGCCGGGCCGTTCTGGGCGGCATAGCGGCGGCGGTAAACCAGAGAATTCAAATTCTGTTCGCTGGTGGTGCTTTCCAGAATAACGTCGCCGCCATTACCGCCGTCACCACCGTCAGGGCCGCCTTTGGGGACAAATTTTTCCCGGCGGAAACTGCAGCATCCGGCACCGCCGTCGCCGCTTTTCACTACGATTTCAGTTTTATCCACAAACATTTTCAATTCTCCAGGGTATTATAAAACAAAAAATCCCCGTATACACACTTCTGCGTACCGGGGAATAAGAAACTTTTTACCGCTGTACAACGGTCATTCGCCATTACTGGGCGGGGATGACGTTGACTTTGCGCTGGGAACGGACGAATTCGACCGTGCCGTCGCACAGAGCAAAGAGGGTGAAGTCACGTCCGCAACCGACGTTGTTGCCGGGACGGAAACGGGTGCCGCGCTGACGGACGATGATCGAACCCGCGCTGACAAACTCACTGCTGTACGCTTTCACGCCGAGAAATTTCGGCTGACTGTCGCGGCCGTTACGGCTGCTGGACTGTCCTTTTTTATGTGCCATGATTAAATCTCCTTATTAAAAATTTGCTAAACATCATACATGACATCTAATTAAAATACACCCATTTTGCCAAAATGCAAGTCCCTGAACGCTTTTTTACTCACATTTTGCCAATCATTCCGTTTCCGTTCCCTGAAACGGTCAGAAATTATGCGAAACCAGACCGTCCCGCAATTTCGGCTCGAACCAGGTCGATTTCGGCGGCATGATTTTGCCGGCATCGGCAATCGCCATCAACTGATCCAGAGTCACGGCGTGCAGTGAAAACGTCACCGCATGGGAGCCGGATTCGACCAGTTTGACCAACTCTTTCGTACCGCGGATGCCGCCGATGAAGTCGATCCCGGTGCTGGTACGGGGATCGTCGATGCCGAGGATGGGGGCAAGCACCCGATCCTGCAGCCAGCTGGCATCCAGTCTGCCGATCTCATCGAATTTGGTGATGTCGAATTTCGGCACTGCCAGACGCCAGACGCCATTCATATAGAATTTGAATTCACCCGGACGGGCAACTTCGCCGTCAGCAGCCGGGGAAACGGTAAATTCTTTGTCCAATGCCGCCAGAAACGCCGCTTCATCCAGACCGTTGAGGGTTTTCACCGCCCGGTTGTAGGGCATGATCGCCAATTCACTGTCCGGGAACGCCACCGTGAGGAAAAAGTTGTAATCCTCTTTGCCGGTGTGGTTCAGGTTGTTCGGAGCGCACTCGGCGGCAGTGCGGGCAGCCGCAGCACTGCGGTGGTGACCGTCAGCGATGTAAAAGACCGGGACTTCAGCGGTAAAAAGAGCCGACAATTTACGGCTGACTTCTTCGCTCAAGCGCCACACGGTATGCTGGATACCGTCGGGGGATACAAAATCAAAACAGGGGGCATTGAGGCACTCGGCTTTGATCAAAGCATTGATGCTATCCACGGCACGGTAGGTAAAAAACGCCGGACCGGTATGAGAACGCAGCGTCATCACGTGACGGGTGCGGTCATCTTCTTTATCCTGACGGGTTTTTTCATGTTTTTTGATGATCCCGGCTTTGTATTCTTCGGCGCTGGCGGCACCGATAACGCCGGTCTGACTCCGGCCGTTCATGATGAGCCGGTAGATGTAGAGATGTTCGCCTGCATCCAGCGTCAGCGGAGCTTCGGCGCAGATCCGGTCAAAGGCGGCTTTTGCCTGCGCATAAACCCGGTCGTCATGCAGATCAATACCCGGTTCCAAGTCGATTTCGGGGCGGGAAACGTGCAGGAAAGAATACGGTTTGCCCTCGGCAAGCACCGCCGCTTCTTCGCTGTTGACAACGTCGTAAGGAACTGCCGAAACTTCTGCCGCACGTTCGGGAGTCGGCACCAACCCGTGGAAAGGCAACAATGTAGCCATAGTCACAACCTCATAATTTTGCTGATTTGATTGATATTTTCCTAATATACCATTTCAAAGGGGATTTTTCAAATCGCACACACGCCTGCCAGCAGCAATGCCCAACCGGCTCCGGAGCCAGCCAGAGTGATCTGCATCAGGTCACTGCCCTCCCCGTCGCTTTTATGCTGTGCCACTTGCCGGATGACCAGAAAAACCGTCACCCCCAGCGCCGTCGCCAACGGGGTGAAAACGAATGAAACCAACGCCAGAATAACGGCAATACTCACCATATTGCGGCGGGATTCCGGGGAATCATCCACCAGCGGCGGCATAAAACTGCCGTCTATGGTCAAAATCGCTTCCAGAGTAAAAATTCCGCCGATAACCAGCGGCAGATGCCACATTTCGCCGTGGACATACAACAGCACCAGCAGAATCATCCGCCCCAACAGCAGCACGACCGGCACCACAGTCTGCATCGGCACATTGCTGTCGGGCAGACGGTTGATGATATTGGCGGCAAAAAGGCTGTCACTTTTGCCGGAATCCCGCAGAAACAGCAGCAGCCACGCCAGTACCGCAAAGACCAGCGCCCCGGCATAAACGTTGAATATCAACTCCGTCAGCGCCCCGGCGAGAGCAATGAGCAAACCCAACAGCCAGCCCAACAGCGGAAATCCGGCACATTGCCAATCCCCGCCGCCGCGGGAGACTTCATAAAGTTTCCGGGGAAGCGGAATATTCATCTGCTTCCGCCATGCGTACAGCAAACTGCCGGCGATGACTTCAAACAAGTTCTTCATGACGGTAATACTCCTTTTGCATGGCATCCCGCACGCGGCAAGCCAATTCTTTGCGTGTTTCGCCGGGCAGCGGCTGCATTTCCGGCATGATAAACACCTCTATATTGATCCGTTTCAATCCCAGCACTCCCCACACATGGGCAGGAAATGATATATCTCCGAACCACGCCCCCGGCGCCTCATTTGCCGGTTCTTCCCGGTAAAAAAGGAGCATGGGCTGAATTTTTCCGTTTTCAGGCAGTGCCGCAAACGGCGTTGACTTAAACGGCAGTAAACCGTGTTTGCCGTCACTGCTGGTGCCTTCCGGATAGACCAGCAGTGATACTCCGTGTTCCAGCGTTGCCCGGAATTCCGCTGAATACTGCCGGGCTTTATGCGGCGAAGTGCGGTCGATCCAAACCGGAGCATTGAGCGCCACCAGCTGCCCCAACAGCGGCCAGTAACGGATTTCGGCTTTGGGGGAAAAACGGATGGGGAACAGCGCCCCCTGCGCCAGAATATCCAGATAGCCCAAATGGTTGGAAACCAGCAGTTTGCCGCTGACATCGCCATAATTGCCGTGAACTTTCAGCCGCACTCCGGTCAGCCATGCCGCCCCGCGCGCCCAGCGTTTCGCCCAGAGCGAACCGCGTTTGATCCGGCGCCAGCGCCCGCAGCAGCCAAGCGACACCGCCGCCGGGAGCATCAGCAGCATGCTCCACAACAACAGCGAGATGATCTTAACGATCCGCCGCAAGTGCCGCATAAACAGTTTTCTCCAAAGTTTGTGCCAAAACTGTCCCGTCGATATTTTCGCCGGGCAGTTTCAACAACCGCACCCAGTCGCTTTCCCGTGAGATCGTGACCAATCCGGCACGGTTGACCAGAGTATCAAATATCAGATGCCGTGCCGGAGTCAATGCCTCTATGCACATGAAATAATCACAATCCACATCCAGAATAAAGCCTTTTTCCGGCAATTCATCTGCCAATAACGGAGCCAAAAATCCGTCATCCAGCACCCCTGATGCCCACGGGCGGAAGTGCGCCGGATCATTGAGCATGGCATCCATATCCGGCAACCCCGGATGGCGGATCACCCGCAATTTTTCATGTTCCGGCGCCACCGCACACGGCGACAGCGAAATTATCCGTATATCCGCCGCCGTCTGACTGCGCAGTGCCCAGTCAAAGTGTTCGTCGTGGCGCAAACGTTCCACCGCCAGAGCCACGGTTGCCGGATCGTGCCACGCCCCGGCGTCCGGGTCGGGCAATGCCCCCCGGAAACAGCGCATGACGTCGGTATGAAAGTCAAATGACACCACCTGCGGCGCAGTTGACAGGGTACGGCGGTACTCCGCCCACGCCGTCAGCACCTGATGGTGCAGATCAACCGTTACGATCCGCATGAAGTCAGTATCACATCACCCGTTCGATGGTGATTTCGGGATCGATCTCGTCCCGCAGGATCCGTTCCAGACCCTCTTTGATCGTCATGGTCGCATGGGGGCAGTGGCCGCAGGCACCGCGCAGACGCAGGTTGACAGTTTTACCCTCGATAGAAACGATTTCCAGGTCGCCGCCGTCAGCTTGCAGACAGCTGCGGAGTTCTTCCAGACGGTCAGTGATTTTTTTGGTCAATTCTTCCATGATATTCTCCATAATTTTACAGTTTACTGCCAATATTCAGCATTGACTTGAGGATAATATACGCCGGTCGGAGCGTTAAAACAAGTTCTGCAATAAAAAAAAGCTGAAAACTTGAAAAATCACACTTGCGAGGTTATTTTATTTATAATACTTATTGTATCAGGAATCTTTATGAAAGGGAGCTATCATGGCGGAAGAACTGCAGAGTCTTTTAGAAAAAATCAACAGCGAAGGCATCAAAAAAGCCGAAGCGGAAAAAGCATCCATCATCGCCGCCGCCAAAGCGGAAGCTGATGCCATCATTGCGGAAGCAAAAAAGAGTGCCGCCGCCATGATTTCCGAAGCTGAAAAAGAGAGCGCTTCTTTGCACAGCAAAACCGTCTCCTCGCTCCATCAGGCCTACCGTGACATCATGCTGCAGCTCAAAAGCGAATTGCAGGATAAAATGCAGCAGGCGGTCGGCGACAGCGTTGCCCAGGCGCTCTCCCCGGATTTCATGGCGCAGATCATCAGCGAACTGTACACCGCTTTTGCCGCAGCGCCCGATGCCGAATTGTCCGTACGCTGTGCCGTCAAAGACACCGCCGCCCTTGATGCCGCACTCCGCAGTGCGCTGGCGGGCAAACTTGCCGGTCAGGCGGCGGTGTCCGGGGTCAAAAGCATCACGTCCGGCATGGAAGTATCTTTCGACGGCGGCAAATGTTTCTTTGATTTCACCGATAATGCGCTCGCCGATCTGCTGAATTCCTATCTCGGCGACAAACTTGCAGCGATATTCAAGGCGAACAAATGATCTACCCGTTTCTGACCGCCACTTTACCGGAACTTGCTCCGGGTCAAGCTCCGGAAATGACACTGGAGGAGTTCGATGCGCTTGCCGCTGAACACCTGAGCAGTTCCGCCGCCGGTAAACTTGACGGCAAACTGCCGTTTCACCGTGAAGTTGCCAAGTTCAGCGAATATGTCGCCTACCGCAGCGCCATTATCCGTGCCGCCAAACTCAACCGCCCCGGCAATTTTCCGATCCCGGCGGAGTTCTACGGCGAAGTCGATTTCGCCTGTGCCGCACTTGCCACTGCCGCCCCGGCAGACCGGGAATTACTGCTGGATGCGCTTATCTGGCACAAACTTGACGATTTGGAACTCGGTCACGACATGGATCTGACCCACCTCGCCATCTACCGGATGCGGCTGGGATTATTGCAGAAATACGCCCGCCGTGACGAAAAGACGGCATTGCAGAACTTTGAAGCCGCGCTGGAAAAATTGAGCGCTGATTTTAACGAACCGTAAATTTCCGCAGGAGTAAACGAAATATGGAGCAGGAAAGAATAGTCGAACCCATCGTCGGCGTCAACGGCAATATGATCACCGTTGAGTATTCGCATCAGGTCATGCAGAATGAAGTCGCTTACGCCGCCGTCGGCGATGCCCGGATCAAATGCGAAGTCATCCGTGTCCGCGGCAACCGTGCCGATTTGCAGGTATTTGAAAGCACCAACGGTCTGAAAGTCGGTGATACCGTGGAATTCACCGGTGAACTGCTGAGTGTGGAACTCGGCCCCGGTCTGCTGACCCAGGTCTATGACGGTTTGCAGAACCCGCTGCCGCTGCTGGCGGAGCAGTCCGGCTTCTTTCTCCAGCGCGGGGTCTACCTGCGGGCGCTTGACCGGGAGATCAAATGGCACTTCTCCCCGCTGGCGGCGATCGGCGAAAAAGTCCGCCCCGGCGACCGCATCGGTTTCGTCATGGAGGGCGCCATCCGCCACTACATCATGATCCCGTTGAGCTGGCAGGGCGAATACACCATCAGCAAAATCGCTGATGAAAACGAATACACCATCGACGATACTATGGCACTGGTCACCGATACCGCCGGTGACACCCATAAAGTCACCATGACCCAGTTCTGGCCGGTAAAGATCCCCATCACCGACTATGCGGAAAAACTCCTGCCGGAAAAACCGCTGATCACCTGTCAGCGCACGATCGACACCTTTTTCCCCGTCGCCACCGGCGGCACATTCTGTACGCCCGGACCATTCGGTGCCGGCAAAACCGTGCTTCAGCATGCGATCAGTCAGAATGCCGAAGCGGACGTGGTGGTCATCGCCGCCTGCGGTGAACGTGCCGGTGAGGTGGTGGAGATCCTCCGGGAATACCCCGAACTCAACGACCCGCGCACCGGCAGATCGCTGATGGACCGTTCCATCATCATCTGCAACACCAGCAGTATGCCGGTTTCCGCCCGTGAAGCGAGCGTTTACACCGCAGTGACCCTTGCCGAATACTACCGGCAGATGGGTTTGAACACCCTGCTGCTTGCCGACTCCACCAGCCGCTGGGCGCAGGCACTGCGTGAGATGTCAGGCCGTCTGGAGGAGATCCCCGGCGAAGAGGCGTTCCCGGCATATCTGGAATCGCTGATCGCCAGTTTCTACGAACGTGCCGGTCTGGTCAGACTCCGCAGCGGCGAAACCGGCAGTATCACCATCGGCGGTTCGGTTTCCCCCGCCGGCGGCAACTTTGAAGAACCGGTCACGCAGGCGACGCTGAAAGTGGTCGGAGCATTTCTCGGGCTTTCCCGGGAACGTTCCGATGCCCGCCGTTATCCGGCGATCCATCCGCTGGACAGCTGGAGCAAATACCCCAGTATCGTGGACAAAGCCGACCTCGATTTCGCCCGTTCGATCCTGCGCCGCGGTTCCGAAGTCAACCAGATGATGAAAGTTATCGGCGAAGAAGGTACGGCGATCGAAGACTTCATCATCTACCTCAAAAGCGAATTTCTGGACTACACCTATTTGCAGCAGAACACCTTTGACGATGTGGACGGCGCGACCTCTGCAGACCGCCAGCGGCAGATGTTCAGCGATGTCAGTGCGGTATTGAAACATGAATTCACTTTTACGGAAAAAGAGCCTGCCCGCAAATTTTTCCTGGAATTGCGCCAGCTTTTCACCGACCGCAACTACCTCGCCCTGGACGATGCCGAATACGCTGCCATGAGTGACAGAATCAATGCGAAAATCGCAGAAGGGAGATAACCGTCATGCGTAAAGTATATCACAAAATCATCCGGATCTCCGGTAACGTCATCACCGTTGAAGCTGACGGTGCCAGCTACAACGAACTTGCGGAAGTAACCTCGGCACGCGGCACTTCGCTGGCGCAGGTGATCCGGCTGGACGGCAAAGAGGTTTCATTGCAGGTTTTTGCCGGCAGCCGCGGCATCAGCACCGGGGATCAGATCCGCTTCCTCGGCAGAGAAATGACCGTTTCCGGCTCCGATGCACTGCTGGGCAGGGTTTTCAACGGCAGAGGCACGCCCCGTGACGGCAGACCGGAAGTCACAGCAGAGCAGACCGCCATCGGCGCTCCGTCGGTCAACCCGGCGAAACGTATCATCCCCCGCAATATGATCCGCACCAATATTCCGATGATCGACGTATTCAACACGCTGGTCGAATCGCAGAAACTGCCGATCTTTTCCGTCGCCGGTGAACCGTACAACGAATTGCTCGCCCGCATTGCACTGCAGGCGGAGGTTGACGTCATCGTTCTCGGCGGCATGGGTTTGAAACATGACGACTACCTGATTTTCAAACGCACCCTCGATGAACACGGTGCGCTGGGCAGAACGGTGATGTTTGTCCACACCGCCAGCGACCCGACCGTGGAGTGTCTGATGGTGCCGGATATGTCGCTTGCCGTGGCAGAATCCTACGCTCTCAAAGGCAAACGGGTGCTGGTACTGCTGACCGATATGACCAACTTTGCCGATGCCCTGAAAGAGATCGCCGTCACCATGGAGCAGATCCCTGCCACCCGCGGTTATCCGGGCGACCTTTACAGTCAGCTGGCGAGCCGTTACGAAAAAGCGGTGGACTTTGACAGTGCCGGCAGTATCACTATTCTGGCAGTGACGACCATGCCCGGTGATGACGTAACCCACCCGGTACCGGATAATACCGGGTACATTACCGAAGGACAGTTTTATCTGAAAAACGGCCGTATTGAGCCGTTCGGTTCGCTCTCCCGGCTCAAACAGCAGGTCAACGGCAAAACCCGTGACGACCACCGGGCGATCATGGACGCGATGATCCGGCTTTTCTCCGACTACCGCAGCACACTGGAAAAACAATCCATGGGCTTCAAAATGTCTGCATGGGACGAAAAACTGCTCAAATACGGTAAACGTTTTGAAAATGAGATGATGGATCTGTCGGTCAATATTCCGCTGGAAAAAGCTCTTGACCTCGGTTGGGAAATCCTGGCGGACTGCTTTGACCGTACCGAAGTCGGTATCAAAACCGATCTGATCGAAAAATTCTGGCCGGAAAAATAATCTATGGCAAAGATAAAATACACCAAAACCGAACAGAAGCATCAGCAGGATTCGCTGAAACAATTTCAGCGTTTTCTGCCGACATTGCAACTGAAAAAACAGCAGCTTCAGCAGGAAGTCCGCCAGAGTCTGGATAAACTTGCCGCCAACCGGCAGGCCCGCAAAACGGCATTGGCAAACCTCGCCGGAGTATTGCTCTTTTTCAGCGAAACTGCCGAAGCGGAAAAATTCACAGCGCTGGTCAAAGTCGAGTCCATTCTCTGCTCCACCACCAATATCGCCGGTATCACCATCCCGGTTTTTGAAGGGGTGAAATTCACTGAAACGGAATGGGATCTGCTGACGACGCCGTGGCACACGGACGATTGTGTGGCGGCATTGAAAGAGTCGCTTTCACTGCGTGCCGAGGGCAAAGTGCTGGAGAAACAGTATCAATTGCTGTTGGCGGAACTGACCACCACCAGCCAGCGGGTCAACCTCTTTGAAAAGGTCAAGATCCCGGAATGTAAAGAGAACATCCGGCGCATCCGCATCCAGCTCGGCGACATGGAAACCAGTGCCGTCGCCCGGAGCAAGATCGCCAAAAAGAAATCTGCTCTTGCCCGGTAAGTCCACACCCCGCAGTTCACCCCCCAAACGCAGGATGACAACGATGTTTTTTCTCCGCAAAAGTTCGCCGTTTCTCATTATGATCGCTGTGGCGGCGGCGGCGTGGCGGTGGCACCTGACCGGCAGATTTCTGGAGTACGATGAGATCTGGACGCTGGAGAATTTCGCCCGGCTGGATATTCCGGAAATTTTTTCCAATTTTGCCACCCCCAACAACCATCCTTTCAACACGTTGTGGGTAAAATCTGTTCAGGCGTGGAGTGACAGTCACCGGCTCATGCGGCTGGCATCACTGCTTGCCGGTTGCGGAGCGATGGTTTTCGGT
>SUVU01000070.1 GCA_015061865.1 Lentisphaerota bacterium | reverse complement strand
TCTCGGCGATACGTTCATCCAGTGCCGACAACCACATGGTCTGGTTGCCGCCGCCGGAAGCTCCGGTGGCACCGATTTTGTCTTTGATAACGAACGGCAGCGATTCCAGCAGGTCAACCGCACGCATATTATCCACGATCTGTTCGCCGATCAGCGTTTCGCCGATGTTGAACAGTGAGCCGCCGAAAAATCCGCCGTGATACTCCGGCTGTTGACAGACACTGGCACGCTCGTAAACACCGAAAGCATCCACTGCCAGCACCACATAACCGTGTTTGACCAGCGACATGGAGGTCTGCTGGATGCGTTCACCGAGTTTGCCGGTGTTGAAGTGACCGTGCATATGCACCACGCCCGGAAACGGACCTTCGCCATCCGGCACATAGAGCAATGCCGTCACATGAATTCCCGGACGGCTCTGGTAGGTGAGTTTGCGGACGGTGTAATTTTCGTATTTGACCGTGCCGTATTCTTTCATATCCAAGTCGATTTTGCCGGGATAGGCAACTCCGGTTTTTTCCCAGATTTTGGCACGGAGATTTTTGCGGAAGCGGCGCAATTCGGCATCTGTCTGCGGTACATCAAACTGGTTGATGCGGGCAAGTTTTGATGCTTCCTGCCGCAGCAGCATCGTCACCGGGCAATCTGCTGTAGAATCAAGATGACAGAGACCTTCACGGGGAAAGGGGGGCAATTCAGCGTTCCATACTTTCACATTCATAATAAAATTCACTTTCTGTTGAATGGTTGTTTATTTGGTATTGGTTAAGATAGCATACGGTCTGTTTTTTTACAACTGTTACAGCACTTTTTTCATCACAAAATCATCCATAAAAAATCCGTTTCCGATGTCGATTTTTACCGCTTCGATGGTCGTAAAGTTATTGCGTTCATACGCATTTATCGCTTTGACATTGTGTTTGTTGACATTGAGGATCAAATTTTTGAAGCCGAGTTTGCGGGTTTGATTTGCAACATGATCGAGCATCGCTGAACCGATGCCCCGACCGTGGTAACGGCTTAAAAGATACAGTTTGTGCAGTTTAGCTGTTTCCGGAGCGTATGACGAGTAGACCATGTAACCCGCCGGGAGATCATCTGTGCAGACGATGTCAAAGTGATAGCCGTCGGCAAGTTCTTTTTCCATGACTGCAGGGGCGTACATCATTTCCATCATGTAAGTGATTTGTTCCGGCGAAAGGATTTCCCGGAATGTTTCCGGCCAGATACTGGCGGCGATATCCCGGATGACTTGCAAACTTTCCGGGGTTTTAAGTTCAATGAATTTCAAAGTCATAGCGTTTGCCCAAATTTATTTCTCAAAATATATACCGCAATTTCCCGCAGGGATATAAACTTTATGGTTATGAAATACCACTCTGCCGGTCACTGCAAATGGCATATTGATTTTGCGGTCGGGGATCGGCATCATTGATGTGCCGTCAAAATGGTAAAATGATATTTCTCCTTTGCCGCGATTGCTTACTGCAATGATCTGACCGTCCGAGGCAGGTATGCCGCTGCATTTCGGAGGCAGCGGGATCGGAGTGAATTTTGCCGGTTCATGGGGATCAAGTATGAATATTTCTTTTTTGCCGATGAGCAGAAATTTGCCGTTTATTTCGGTGATCCCGTTTCGTTGCTGACTGCGCCGGTGAAGTTCCGGCAGAGAAGCGTATTCCTGAAAAGCTCCGTTGTACCAGCGGAGGTGGCGGCTGTGCCAGTTGACCGGAAACATGCCGTTTACGGCTCTTTCCGGAAGCATATCGCCGTACAGCAGTCCGCCGCCGGAGTATTTGGCTTTTAACTGCGGTTTTGCCGGATCGCTGATGTCCCACATATACAGTTTTGACGTGCGCCCGTTGGTACAAAGAATATCGTCATAAAGGCGTAATTGCAAAAACGCAGTCCCGTCCGGGCTGGGAGTGGAACTGATCAGTTTGCCTGACGTCCGGTCAAATATATTCAACTGCATATCCGCTGCGGCAATCAATAATTTCTCCGATACCGCACAATCCATCGCTGCGCCGGGAAATTGCTGTTTTTCGCTGTGCAATGTTCCATCGCAAGAGATGCTGAATACGGAAATTCCGGCATCGCCGCACGCTGCGTAAAGTTGATTGTCGTATTTCGCCAGACTCCAGACAAATCCATTTTGCGGTATATTGCCCAATTTTGGCATGGAGGGGATTTCCGGACGCCCGGCGGGCAGGGCAATGTCAGATTTTTCAGGCGGTACGATCGCCGCACGCGGATCCTGAAAAAGATAAAGTCCCGAACGGTGACCGGAAACATAAACCACTTTATCTCCAAGAGCAAGTTGAGAAGCACTGTCCCGTTTTAACCGGATCCGGGTGAGAATTTTCGGTTGTTTTTTGTCTTTTACATCGACCACATATACCCCGTTTCTGGTGTCGGCGACAAATGCGGTGTCGTTGGCAACTGTTACCGACCACCAGTCTGGAAACGGCTTGGGATAAACCGCAAATTTGACCATGCCGGTACGGATGGGCGCAGTGATGTCGGATATATCAAAAATTTCCAGACCGTGACCGCGCCCGGTACGGTTTTTGGCAGTTGGAGCCGCATCGTAACCGGTGGCGGCATAGAGGTATTTGCCGGAAATAAATATCCCGTCGCCGGCACCATCAAGGACGCATGAGGAAATCAGTTTGGATCGGGCAAGATTTTTTACATCACCGATCAATACCCGGTGTTTGGCCCAGTCGCCGATGGCGATTTTGCCATCCCCGAAAAATGCCGCAGACTGAGCCTCCCCGCCACGCAGCAATCCCAGTGAACGGACTTTGCGGGGATCACTGATGTCAAAAAACTCCACCCCGTAAATACGCAGCGTGACTGCCAGCACATTTTGGGAAATTGTCAATCCGGTGGCAAGTTCTGCCGGATAAAACCGGTTTATTTCCTGCGGTGCAGCCGGATTCTGCAATGAAAAAACCTGTACTCCATTTGCCCGGCAACTCAAAAACAGACAATTTTTGCCCTTTACCAGCTGCCGGTTTCCTGCTGCGGCAGTCTGATGGCATAATTGCGGCTCTGTCGGACGGGAAATCTCATAGGTACACAATTTATTATCCAGAACCGCATAAAGATATTTTCCTGAAACGCAAATCGCGCCGCCGGCTCCTGATGAGATTTTTTTCAGTTTTGCCCCATGGGAAAACGGCAGCGAGAGCAACGCCAAAAAGGTGAGTGTCTGTTTAAAAATGTTCATTATCCTGTTTCCGTGAAATATTGACTGCAACCACATTTTGACTAATATAATCTGTGCCGGAACTTTTGTCAACTTTTTCCAGAGATACCGGAGCGGAAACAATGCAGAAATAAAAAAATATCAAAAATTTTTACAAAACGCCTTGAAATGGTTAAATTCTCCGGCTATTGTAACACCATAGCACGTTAAAGTCAGGTCAATCAACCCAAAAAGGAGGATTTTAATGTCGAACGCAGTAAACACCAGAAACTTCGTGGTCGCCGGTCACTCCGGCGGCGGAAAAACCACCCTTTGTGAACAGATCCTGCGATTGACCGGAGCTATTCAGCGTGCCGGTACAGTTGAGGCAAAAAATACCGTCAGTGACTTTATGGTTGAGGAACAGGTAAAACAATCCAGTATCTACGCTTCACTGCTGAATTGTTCCTGGAAAGATACCCGTTTGTTTTTTACCGATACTCCCGGATACGGCGAATTCGTCGGGCAGGTCGTCGGTGCCATCCGGGCTTCTGATGCCGCATTGGTGGTGATCGATGCCATTGACGGTCCCCAGATCGGTACCGCCAGAGCGTGGAAAATCGCCAAACAGCGCCGTATTCCCCGTTTCGGTCTGGTCAACCGTCTGGATAAAGACCGGGCGGATTTTAAGGCCACGTTGGAGATCATGCGCAAAAATCACGGCAAAAACGTGATCATTCCGCTCTACTGGCCGGTCGGCAAAGGCGAAAACTTCTCCCGGGTCGTCAATGTTTTGTTTGATACCGATATTCCCGCCGAAATCGCTGACGATGTGGCAGAGTGCAAAGCGCTCTGGATGGATGCGATCGCCGAAACTGATGAAGAATTGATGGAACGCTTCCTCGATGGCGGAACTTTGACCGATGATGAGATCCGCAAAGGTCTGCGTGCCAGTGTCCGTTCCGGCAGTACCATCCCGGTTTTTGCCGCCAGTGCGGTCACGGAGGTTGGTTTGAAAGAACTTCTGGATGAGATCATCAATATATTCCCGACTCCGCTGGAATACGTGCCGCTTCCGGGCGGTCCGGAGCAGATCGCTGAAAACGGCGACGCTTACGGTGTGGTTTTCAAATGTGTCAATGACCTGTTCAGCGGTCAGCTGGCGTTTATCCGCACGGTCACCGGTACATTCAAAGCCGATACCGATGTATACAATATCAATGAAGGCAATAAAGAGCGTTTCGGTCAACTGTTGATGATGAACGGCAAAAATCAGGCTCCCATCACCGAAGCCGGCCCCGGAACGATTTTTGCCGTTGCCAAACTGAAAAATACCAAAATCGGTGACACCGTTGCCGGTAACAGCCATTGCCGTTCACTGCCGGGAATTGAGTTCCCCGGGGCGACAATGTCGTATGCCGTGAGTGCTGCCAAAAACGGCGATGATGAAAAAATCGCTGCCGGTTTGCAGAAAATCGCTGAATGTGATCCGACGGTGCGTCTGTCCCGCCAGGATGAAACCCATGAATTTCTGCTCTCCGGTATGGGTGACCAGCATCTGGCGATCGTTGCCGCCCGTTTGAAAGAGCAGTTCAAAGTCGAAGCGGTGTTGTCCACTCCGAAAGTTCCGTACCGCGAAACCATCCGTACCGCCGGTGACGGTCATTACCGCCACAAAAAACAGACCGGTGGTGCCGGACAGTTCGCCGAAGTTTATCTGCGTATCCAATATAACGACGACGGTTATGAATTTGCCAATGAAGTCGTCGGCGGTACCGTTCCGAAAAACTTCATCCCCGCTATCGAAAAAGGCGTGCAGGAAGTTATGACCAGCGGCCCGTTGGTCGGATGCCGCATGGAACGGATCAAAGTCGTGGTTTACGACGGCAAATATCACCCGGTCGACTCCAACGAAATGGCTTTCAAAATCGCCGGACGCATGGCATTCCGGGATGCTATTTCCAAAGCCAATCCGATTCTGCTGGAACCGATCATGAAAGTCGATATCTGCATCCCGGATTCCTACATGGGCGATATTACCGGTGATTTGAATCACAAACGGGGCAGGGTGCTGGGTATGTCTGCTGACGAAGGTTTGCAGATCGTCCACGCTGAAGTGCCGATGGCGGAAATGTTCCGCTACGCCACCGAGTTGCGCAGCATGACCCAGGGGCGCGGCTCATTTGAGATGTCGTTTGAGCGTTACGAGCAGGTACCGGCTAATGTGGCTAATGAGATCATTGGCAAATATCAGGCAGAAAACGCTGAAAAAGAGTAATATCTGAAACATAAAACTTAAAATCAATAAAGACGCGCTTCCGGACGGATTTTGTCCGGCGGCGCGTCTTGACAGTAACAAAAAGGGTAAAAAAATGAAAATCCAATTTGGTATGGGACGCAGATGCGTCAATCCGGAAGTGCCGATCACGCTGGCTGGGTATTTCAACAGACGTCCGTGGGATCACGTCAAAGATGATCTCGAAGTGCGGGCGGTGGTTTTCAAATCCGGTGCGGATTTGGCTGCGATCATCAACTTTGACCTGATCAGTATTCCGATTGAATTTTATGATGCAGTCCGTGAAGAACTGGTGAATGCCGGAATTACAGAACTCAATGAAAATAATTTGCTGATTTGTGCTACTCACACCCACACCGGACCGGCTCCCAAAGGCGATCCCAACAGCGGAGTTTATATCCGTTTCGCTGCGGTCAAAGCCGCTGAAGCGATGCGTGAGGCATTCAGTAAGTTTGAAGATGGTGAATTGCTTACCGGTATGGCGCAGGACATCCGCTTTATTTTCAACCGCCGTTATTGGATGAAAAACGGTACGGTTTTGACCAATCCGGGCAAACTTAATCCGGATATTCTCCGTCCGGAGGGCGAAATCGATCCGCAGATCCCGATGCTGGCGATCCGTACCGCTGATGGTTTGAAATTCCTGTTGACCAGTATCGTGAACCACACCGATACTCTCGGCGGTTGCGGCGTGTCGGCGGACTGGCCGGGATTTTTGCGCCGCAGTCTGGAACCGGAAATGGCGCCGGGAGCGATGGTGATGCAGTTTGTCGGTGCTTCCGGCAACATCAACCACTTCGATGTTTCCACGGATATGGATCAAACCTGCTACGCTGAACCGGAACGTATCGGCAAAGGCTACGCTGAAAGCATCCGCAAAGTCTGGAACGATTTGACTCCGGTCGCCGGAAACGGCATTAAAACCGCTTCTGCTCCGGTGCAGTCCAAAGCCCGTGAACTTGATCCGGCAGAAATCGAAAAAGCCCGGGAGGTCGTGGCGAAATATCCTGATCTGGATACTTCTGCGCTGGGCAAAGAGATCGCTCTTACCAGCGAAGACCTTGCCAAAGGCGCGCCGATCGTACTCAAATTTTTCGCAGAAAGATTGCTGGTTCTCGCTGAGGGAACTCCCGATCCGCACTTCCTGCTGACCGGAATGCGTTTCGGCGATTCCACGGTGATCGCTTCACTGCCGAGTGAGCCGTTTGTGGAAATCGGTTTGCGGGTCAGACGCACGATTTTCAATGACAAAATCTGTTTGATCGCCTCTCATGGCAACTTCAACGGCGGTAAAGGTTTCGGCGGCGGTTACATCCCCAACTCCTGGAACTACGGACGCGGCGGTTATGAAACCACTCCGCGCAGCAGCGGTTACTCCATTCATACGTCAGACTTGCTGCTGGCTGGTTGGAGAGAGTTGGCTAAAAAGCTTTGAGCCTGAAATAATAAGCCGCCCGTGTTTCAGCTTTGTGCTGAAATACGGGCGTTTTTTATATTATTATGGTGCAAAAAGCAGATTTCAGCTTTAGCGGTCAATCTGTTCAGCTGCTGGAGAACGGTTATTTTTGCCACAAACCGAAACTGGTTCCATCGCTGAAAATGACCAGATCCGGATATTCCCAACTGCGGAAATATGGGATTTTGAGTTTTTTAAGCATTTTTTCCACTCTGATCCCCCGTGGATCCCGGGCAAGCCATTCCGGTTGGGTGGCAACGACGATAGCCGGAGCCACATCTTTCACAAATTTCTCACTGCCGCTGCCCGCACCGCCATGATGTGGACTTTTTAACACATCGGCACGCAGCAGGGCGCTGTTCATGGTTTTTTCCTGGGCAAAACTGCAATCTCCCGTAAAAAGCATTGTGAATTTTTTGTATATCAGTTTGAAAACCAGAGATTGACCGTTGTGATCTTTGATTCCGTATTTACTGGTGGCTCCACCGACCACATCGGCGATGATGCCGGAGCCGAAACTGATTTTATCTCCGGCGACGACTTGGATCCAGGGAATGTTTTTTCTGGCCGCCATCATTTTCATAGTCCGGTAAAAACGCAGGGAATTTGCTTCACCCGGGGCGATCTCGTTTTCCGGCGGATAGGTGCAGATGATTTTGCCGACGGTGAATTTGGGATCTGCCAGCAATGTTACGGCTCCGCCGGCATGATCGCTGTGAAAATGGGAAATTATCAGCTGGTCGATGTGTGTGATATTGCGTTTTTCCAGCGCTGGGATCAAAACTGTTTCGCCGGTGGAAACGACTCCGGTATCAATGAGTGAAATCTTTTGGTCCGGAGTGATGACGATATAAATATCTCCGATTTGTTCCGGATTGTCGATCTGATGGATTTGCAGGACACCTGCCGGTAAAGTTTGGCTCCAAGAGGTGAATTCTGCTCCGCGTAATGCGGCAAAGCCTAAAATTGCGGTGATAAATGCAAAAAGTTTCATTCTATTCCTCCCTGCCAGATGATTTTTCCGAATTTTGCCGGCTGATAATATGCTCCTGCGTAAATCGGAGACCAGGCGTAGGATGTGCGCCCGATGCCCCGAATCGCCCGGTTGCGGTAAATATTGGCAAGAAACGGCGCTGCGGGCATGCGGGTGAACCCCAAATCCTGCCACGGGATGATCAACGTGACCTGCCATCCTTTATCCAGCTCGGCAAATTTTACTCTGGCATTTTTGGCGCTCCATGACATGTCACATGCTCCGACCCGGGTATGTCTGGCATCCCACAACGAGCCGCGGGAATTGATAATAAATTGCCACCCGTTTTGCGGTGCTGCCGGATCGGGGATCAGGAACACTTCAAAGCCGTCTTCCGCCCACATATCGGCAAAGTCGCGCGGGCGGGGTTTGGATATTTTCAGTTCCGGAGCTGCCGGTTCTGCGGCGGTCAGAGTCAGCATGAGCTGTTTATCATCAGCATCGACTTGCAGCGTGGTCTTGATATCTGCCGGATCGCCGTACAGAGAGGAAAACTCCGAGGTTTTGCCGCTGTTGGCATACGCCTTTTTTATATTCGCATTTAATTGGGCAATGATCTCAACTTTTTTTTGTGCAAAAAAGTGCTGCTCCTGCCGAATCAGCTCATTGTCATGTTTGGCGGCGGCAACAGAAAGAATTTTTTCCAGAGAATCCAGAAAATCCCGGTCATAAATATCGCACAATTGCGGGACTGATGGTCTGCCGATACCGCTTAATGCTCCGGCGGCTGTAATCCGTCTTTCCAGCAGGCGGAAATATTCCGCCATCTCAACTGCAGCAGGACCAAATTCTGCGGTCAGAAAACCGGCTCTTTCCCCGGCGGCGTCAAAGTTTTTACCGGAAAATATTTTTTCGGCAGCGTAACGGTTCCAAGTATCGACGATACTGCCGGAGCGGCTGCAGGTCAAAATGATTTTCTGTTCCGGAAATTGCTTTGCCAACTGCACCAGTAATATATCCATCGGCGCCGGCATGCCGCCTGCCAGACTCTGTTCAAGCGAAAATATTCTTTCGGCGGGCGGCAGCGCTGCATATTTCTCTGCCGTGCCCGGAATCGACAGCGTGCTGACCGGATGATTTTTTCGCTCATTGCATGATAAAACTTCCTGTAATTCCAGGTGACTGCGGCAGGCGCACGCACCAAGTAATGCCAGCGATGTCAGGCAAATTTTAGTATCCATCACAAGTATCCTTTGCGCAAAAAGTAAGATGCGGTTCCACTCCATGCGTGGCAGGCACTGTTCATGCGAACATCATGGTAGGGGGAAAACATCGGTTCATCCGGACGGTATACTTCCCAAAACGTATCTGCTCCGTTTTTGACCATCCCGCCGTAGTAATCCTCCAGTAATTCCAACATGTGGGCTTCATCGCCGCATTTTTGCCATGCTTCCAGCAGATAGTGAAACATATACGGCGATGACGGGCGCAATGCTTTGGGGGATTTCTCAACGGTTTGCAATGCTTTGAGTCCTTCGGCGGGAGAGAGTACGCCGGCAAGTACCATCCAGATTTGAGAAGCAAAAGAAAGTTGTCTTTCCGGACCTGAATAAACCACCCCGGCTTTCGGGTCATAAAGTTTTTCTCTGGCAACGGCTGACAATTTCAGTGCTTTATATCTCATTTGCGCTGCATCATCGCTGCGCCCCAGCATGACGGCAAGTTTTTCCAATGCCCGGTAGGCAAATATGGCGATTCCCTGCAAAGATGCCTGACGGTCAAGGTCTAAATCGTGATCGACGAAAAACCAATCACTGTAAGGATCGCTGACGGCGACCCAAAGGTCGTTGGCAAAAAAGCGCTCCTGCAATTTCATCTGGTAGACTGCCAGATCAAAAAGTTCTCTGCCGATGGTCAAATCTCCACTCCAGCGGCAATGTTCTTCCAGTGTCGCGGCAAAAATCATGGAATAATCATGAGCCACACAACCGCAGCGGGGGTAGGGGCGTTCCATGACACAGCTGCAGACTTCACCATCTTTTTTCAGGGTGCCGGCAATCAGATACAGACAGCGGGCAATAATGTCAAAGCGGCGGTAAGTTACCTTGTTGACCATTGCCTGCAGCCGCAGATCACCTATCCTTAACCGGCGGTCACGTTTCGGACCATCCTCGAAACAGGTGTGCATACAGTTCCGCAAAGTCCGGACACTGACATTATCAATGCACTGAAGTTCCGGAGAAAGTTCCTGCGGCGGGGGCAGCAGTTCTTTTTCTGAACCGGTGGCAATGATCCGGATATTGGAGAAGCGTACCGTTTGCGGTACTCCTATCATGTCAAAGCGGATATATTTACACGAGTAGCGGCGCGGAAGTACCACATCGCAGGGCAGATCATCAAGATTGATGATTTCGGTTTGCAGCCAGGAGCCATTGAGTGTGCCGTGGTATGGTTTATCCGCAAAAATAACTTCCTGCGGCAATTCGCCGAGAGTGATACGCAAGCGGCTGGGAGAATCCGCATACCCGCATGGAGAGGTCAACGTAAATGCGAGTTGCCCGACCGTTGTTTCCGGCAACGAAACCATAAACGAGTCTCCGGATGCAAAAACGGTATTGTCCAGAAATTCCGCAAGATCACTTTTTTCCATCCGGTAATCCTGCCAGATATTTTTATCTTCAACCGGAGTGACTCTGGCATCGGCATTGACTGTCCACCGTTGTTGTTCCGGCAGCAGAGCTTGAGCTTTTTTCAGAAACTCCTGTTGTTCATTTGCAGAAAACATGAAATATTATTCCTCCGTTACTGCCGCCTCTGCAATTGCGAGAATTCCTGCATTAGCGGCGAAATTAAGATAGATGTCGGCAGACGTTTTGCCGGCGACAAAAGTGCCGCTGATAGTCTGCCAATTGTCAGATGGTTTGCCGTCGATCTGGATATTTCCGGCGGAACGGCCTCTGGTATGAGTGTCGGCATGGCAGAAAATCAGCAGTTCTCCGTTGAATCCGTCTCCGGTACGATAAGTTACCGAAAGTTTGTAGCGCTTGCCCGGAGTAAGTCCTTTGATTTTCTGGTGCAGCAAACTGTGGATAGCGTACCGGCGCAGATACCGTTTGACCGGATCTTTGGTCAAGGCAGTGAATATTACCGCCTGCCGTCCGGAATCTCCGGCATAGTCGACTTTGGATACCCCGATGCGGCGGTGGAACGCCCAATCTTTAGTTTGGGTGGCAAAATTGCCGTTTTTGACCAGATTGTCCGCAGCCGGAGCCGGAGTTGGCTCTGCCGGAACGATCACCACCTCGGAAATGGCAATGGTGCCGGCATTGGCGGCATAATTGAGATAGACCGAGGCGTTGTCCTTGCCTGCCACGAAGTCATTGGAAACAGTTTTCCAGTTG
>SUVU01000069.1 GCA_015061865.1 Lentisphaerota bacterium | reverse complement strand
ATTGCGACAGTCGGCTCATCGATCCAGGCGATGATATCATTGGGCGCACCGGCTTTTACTGCGGCATCCAGCACGATTTTGGCGGCGAGACAGGTGCATTTTTTTGCACGCGGATGGGGGCTGAATACGATACCGTTGCGGGTTTTGAGAGCGCAAAGGGCTTTGAAAATGGCTGTTGAAGTCGGATTGGTGGTGGGAACGATACCGGCGATAACACCACGGGGTTCTGCAACTTTGATAATACCGGTTGCATCATCTGTTTCAATAATTCCGCAGGTTTTCAGCGGGAGGTACTTATTGCAGATATACTCAGACGCATAGTGATTTTTGATGATCTTGTCTTCCACGATGCCCATGCCGGTTTCTTCGACCGCCATTTGAGCAAGCGGAATCCGCATGTTATTGGCTGCGAGAGCTGCCGCTTTGAAGATTTTGTCAACCTGTTCCTGGGAGAAGTTGGCAAATTCCTTTTGTGCCGCACTGACTTTGGCGACCAGTGCGTCAATCAAGGCTCTTTCCTCTGCCTCTTTTACTTCAGGGGCGACTTCGGGGGCGGGTTTCACTTTCTTGTCCATTTTAGACTCCTTATAGGTTGTTGGATGATTTTTATTTATCATCTGATGTGCTTTTTTTATCATCTGCGCTTAATATATCATCGAAATTGGAAAATGCAAGTGGAAAGCATGGGTTTTATTGATATTTTTTTATCATCTCAAAGACGAACCGACATTTTTTCTGCTTAAAACAAGCATTTGAATGCTGCTGTTTAAGAAATTTCTTATTTTGCTGTTCGGAAAGATGCAAGCGTCGGTGAGGACTTTTTTTTCTGTTGCAGATGATATTTGGCAGGTCTGAAAAGCGGCGAGATGCTAAAAAAAGAACATCTTGAATGTCTGAAATGCGTCACGTTTATTTAGGAAACTGAAGTCGAAAGAGGAGGAATTCAGCTCTTCTGCAAAACAAAGGATATTTCAGGAAGAAAAAAAGGAACGATTTTTTCGTTCCTGAAATGGTTGGTAATGTCCCAAATTTTGTGAAACATACATACAAGAGCGAATGAACACATTTTATGGCGACACATAGAATATATCACTTACATTATGATTGGTCAAAAACATAAAACGATTTGATTGCACCCGCTGCATCCACCGACGGTTAGATTTTATCACAACAAATGGGACAATAATAAATGGTTATTCATCGCAATCGATGTCTTCTTGTCTCTCTGCCTTATTGATTTTCGCAAATAAAACTGCGAGCCCACCTGCAATCACTTCTCTTTGAACGATCACGCCCGGTGGAACATTCAGGCAGACATTGGAAAAATTCCACAAATATTTTATTCCTAAAGATATCAAAATATCAGCGACCAACTGCGCTCCAACCGGTGGCACACATATAATACCGACTTTGGGAGGGGCAAACTTGAGCCGTTTACGGATATCAGCCAAATCGTAAACCTCGTGACCATGGACAGACCGTCCGATTTTTTCTGGAGATGAATCAAATACAGATTCAATTATGAAATTATAGGAACGGAAATCTTCAAAGTTCAATATGGCAGCGCCTAATGATCCGGCACCGATCAATGTGGCAGAGGACGGCTTGTCCCAGCCCACTAATCTCAATATGGCATCAATCAGATCATTGACTTTGAAGCCATGACGCTTGTTGCCGGGCAATCCTGTCATTCCAATATCTTTGCGAACCATGACATGAGGAATATTCATATATTTCGCAAGTTCCGCACAAGAAACCCATTCCTGTCCTGAAAGGCGCAAATGGAACAGCTTATGCAGGTAGGTCGGCATACGCCGCATAGCTGGTGTGTTTAATATTTTCATTTTGTTCCTTGTGTTAATTTTCAGATGCTACTAATATATCATCTAAAGACGGAGATTTCCACTGCTGTCCGGTAAAATTTTTCAGATTTAATTGAATTTGTCGGGTGTGATTATATATTGAAGACTCTTGAAGCCTTTATATTTGACCGGAAAATCCCGAACGACCTGCGATTTGTGCAGGATCAGACACTTGTCAAAATTTGACAGCAAAACCAGGCTTTGCAGCAGAAAAATCAAGTTGGCATGCTTTATAAGGGAGATATTCAGGATATTGTTCGTGATTCCGGTAAAATAAACGTGGCTGTCGCTTGTGCAACAGCCACGTTGTATTTTGAGATGGAGAAGCAGGTTATTTTTTTACGGAGAAACCGAATGTTCCCAGCGATTCGCCGAGAGAGAAATAATTGCCGTGGGCATAGGCGAGCAAGTCGGCTTTGGCGATGTCAAAACGGTTCTTTTCATCCACCAGTGCCGCTTCGACCTGCACGGCGACGATTTCGCCGATGTAGAGCAAATGTGAGCCGAGGTTCAAGGTGTGTTTCAACTGACATTCCAGCGCAATCGGACACTCGGAAACTATCGGAGCCGCGATTTTGGATGCCGGTTGAGCCGTGAAGCCGCATTTGGCAAATTTATCCACATCACGACCGGAAACCACGCCGCAATAATCGACTTTTTCCGCCATCGCTGCGGTCGGCATATTCACCGTGAATACTCCGGTAGATTCGATCAGCCCCCGGGAATAACGCTCCGGGCGGACACCGATACCGATGGTCGGCGGATTGCTGCACAGCGTTCCCGCCCATGCCACGGTGATGAGATTGTATTTGAAGTCGTTGCCGTCGCCGCAGCCGACCAGTACTACCGGTACCGGCGCGAGCTGGGTACCACCTTGCCAAACGATTTTTTTGCCCATTATTTTTCCTTTTTATTCAAAATTATTTGTTGAAAACACCGGCTTTTTTAAGCGCTTTGATTTGCATTAACGGTCCCATGATTTGCAGACGGAGCAGGGAGAAATCGGATGCAATGGTGATTTTTTCTCCGGACTGGATCTTACTGCCGACGGCAATGAATGTGAACGGTTTGAGAGCAAACGGCAATTCCTGATTGGCGGATTTTATGAAATTCACCGTCTCCTGTGACATATTTACGATAACATAACCTTCACCGGATTGCGGCAGATATTTGGCGTATTTCCGGAACTGCGGCAACGCTCCCAGAGCCTGCGCCGGAGGAGCAAGTAATTGCGGATCGCTGACCACAATAATTGATTTTTCAGCGTAAATGACCTGAATGACTCCGTTAGATTGCGGCATTTCAAATACATTGCTGCCGGCTTTCGGCGGGAACATATTTTTCAGACTGGCGCTGAGCAAGCCGTTCTGATCCGGAATTTCGAGCTTGAAATTCAAATTCTGCATAGTTTTTCCGGTGACAAGAAGCGACAATCTGCCTTTGATGGAGTTGAATACAGCATCAATGTCGGTGCCATTGTTTTTCAATTCCGCGATTTTGGCAACCAGTTTTTTGAAATCAGGATTGTCGGAGGCGGCAAGTTCGCTTTTTATCCGGTTCCAGGCATACGGCAAATCAAGGTCGGCTTCAAATGCACCGAGGGTGTCGGCGGGCAGGGATTGCCAGTTCAAAATACGGTTTTGGGCTCCCGGTGTGGTCAGCAGCGATTTGGTATCGGGCGCAAAAATGATTGCCTGTTTGCAGATAAATGTTCCCGGTTCGACTTGCTTGGAACTGTTGGCGATCGCCCGGATCGAGGGCAGATCCAACAGCTTCAGCAAAGTTATGGCGACATCATTTGCCAACCGGGCGGATTTTTCATTTTTGGCAATGGCGGCACATAATTCCGGCAGGGCAGAGTTGAGTTCTGCGGTCAATATCGACATGTTTTGATATTGCAGAGCTTCACCGCCAAAGTCAACATGAGCAGTCGCTTGTGAGAAATACGGATCGGTGGCAAATGCCGATAAACTGCAACCCAGCAAAACTGTTAAAAAGAATTTTTTCATGTTGACCTCCTGTTTGATTAGTGTTTTCTATGGTATAATCTAACGCAGACAGCAGCAGATTTCAAGCAGGAGAAATGAAAAATTCCGGATTATTCCGGTTCGCCGATCCAACTCCAGAATTCTTCCCGCAGCGGTTTGCGCGGCGGGGCGGATTTTTTCTCTGATTTTTTCTTGCGCCGGACTTTTTCTGCCGGTTTTTCAGAAGAATTTTCTTCCGGAGATTTTTCAAATTTGTGTTCTGATTTTTTGCGGCGGCGTTCTTCGCGCGGCTCATCGTATTTGAAACGCCACTCCGGATCGTTTTTGAAAGCTTTTAAAATCTTTTCAGCATCTCTTTCGGCGGCATGAATAAACGTTTTGTCGGCACGGCAGAGGATTTTGCCCAGCTGATTGCTGCGGATGCCGGTGCGTTCGCAGATTTCCGCCAGCAGCGCCGGTACCGAAATGCCATCGGCACGTCCGGCAAACAGCAGCAGTTTTTTCATGTCAGGAGCGTCGGTTTTTTCTTTTTGCCCGAACTCGGTGTAACTGGAAGTCAACAGCTCGTTTTTAAAGTGCATTTTCAGTACCGCTGCCAGAGCTTCAGCAGGGTGGCTGCCCAAAGTACAGAGTTCTTCGGCAAAATTCAAGTATTCATCAGCATCACCGGTTTCGATCAGCAAAGCGATCATCTCGGCGAATTTCTCTTTTTTGGCATTGATGATGTCGGAAATTTCCGGCAGTTTTTTCTGGGGTATCGGCGTGCCGATATCTTTTTCAATAAATTTGATTTTCCGCCGTTCGCCGGGGGTAACAAATGTTACCGCAATGCCGTGCCGTCCGGCACGTCCGGTTCTGCCGATGCGGTGGATGTAGGTTTCCGCATTGGAGGGCAGGGAGTAGTTGATGACATGGGTCAGGTCGTTGACGTCAATACCGCGGGCGGCGACATCAGTGGCGATCAACAGTGAAAAACGGCGTTTTTTGAATCCGTTGATGACCCGCAGCCGCTGGGCTTGGGAAATTTCACCGTGAAGTGCCTCCACCCGGTAGCCTTTGGCATTGAGTTTCTCTGCCACTTCATTGACATCGGCTCTGGTGCGGCAGAAAATCATGGCGTACATGTCGCTGTCAGCGTCAATAAGGCGGGAGAGCGCATCGATTTTGTGTTCCCGTTTTACTTCATGGAAATATTGTTCGGTCAGTTCGATATTGGTGGTGTTGGCTCCGCCGGCATTGGCGATGTCGTAGCCCGGACGCATAAATTCACCGGCGATCTCCATGATCTCCTCCGGCATGGTCGCTGAAAACATCAGCATCCGTTTGTCCGGATTGGTCAGACTGAGGATCTCTCGGATGTCGTCAATGAAGCCCATGTCGAGCATTTCATCTGCTTCATCAAGCACCGCAAATTGCAGCCGGTCAAGCTGCAGTTTGCCGCGCCGGTGCAGATCCATGATCCGGCCGGGGGTGCCGACGACGATATCGACGCCGTGTTTCAACTCCGCCAGCTGGATAGTGATGATCTGACCGCCGAAAAACGGGGCGATCCGCAATTCTTTCGCTCCGGCTAGAGATTTCAGCTCATCGGAAATCTGGATCGACAGTTCCCGGGTCGGGGCGAGGATCAATGCCTGCGGATATTCTGCCGCTTCCAGCGTTTGGATGATCGGCAGACCGAATGCTGCAGTTTTGCCGGTTCCGGTCAATGCCTGACCGATCAGGTCTTTTTCGCCTGATAACAGCGTCGGAATGGTCAGAGTTTGAATGGCACTGGGAGTCTGAAAGCCTTTGGCGAGCAGAGCGGGAATAAGTTCAGGTGCAATACCGAGAGCTTGGAATTCGGGAAGTTCGTTCATCAAATAGGATTTTCTGTTAAAATTGGTTACTGTGAATTTGCATCCTTATAATATACTGCCGCTGTGCTGAAGTTGCAAGGTGAAAAAATTTTTCCTGCGTGTTGACTTTACGGTATTTGTGGGTTATATTACGCGATATCATATACAAAATTTAATTATCAGGAGTTTTTTACTATGAGTGGATCGTTTTTGATTTTGTTTCTGGCGTTTACCGGTTTGATGGGCTTGATCCCGTTTGTGCTGCGCAAATTCCAGATACCGCAGGTGATTTCACTGCTGCTGGTGGGAATGTTGATCGGGCCGGGATTGAATATGGTCGAACATATTGCCGGGTGGTTGAGTTTTCTCGGCGATCCCAATATGCCGAAAGCATTGATCGTAAAAGAGACTGCTGATAACTTCCAAATGGTCATAGATTCCCTCGGTTCGCTGGGGTTGATGCTGCTGATGGCACTTGCCGGTATGGAGGCTGATTTCAAATTGATCAGGTCTGTGCGCAAACCGGTTATTGCGTTGAGTGTATTTACATTTCTGTTGCCAGCGATCGCCGGATATTGGGTGTACTGGTATTTTGAACCGAAAGATCTGGCGGGCAAACTGCTGTATGCTTCACTGTTTGCCTCGCACTCGGTCGGTATCGTATTTCCGGTAATGCGGGAATTGAAACTCAGCAAAACCCGTTTCGGTGCCGCAGTGCTGATTTCGACCGTGGTTACAGATATTGCCAGTATCATTCTGCTGGCAGTCAGTGTGCAGCTGCATCGTCAAAGCACCCATGTGTCGCACATGGTGGTGAAAGGCATGTCGATATTCGACCATGTTAGCGCTGACTTTTTCGGCAACAGTTTTGTTCCGGTGTTTCTGGGGATCGTGATCGTGTATCTGGTGGTTGCGGTCGTGCTGGTCACTTTTATCGGTAAATGGCTGAATAAAATTTTCCAACCGGGCGAGGATGTGTTGATCACATTTGTAATACTGGTGATTCTGGCGACGGTGATCGTGGGTGAATTGCTCGGGATCAATCTGGTTGTCGGTGCATTTATTGCCGGATTGGGGTTGTCGCAGGTGGTGCAGCAGCGGGATATGCTGCTGTTCCGGCGGATGGAGAGTATCGGGTATGGATTTTTGATTCCGTTCCTGTTTGTATCTATCGGTATGGAAATGGACTTTACTGCGTTCGGTGCGAGCAACAGCTGGATGATCGTAATTCTTACCGTACTCGGGTTGATTATAAGCAAAGTCGGTTCCGGTTTTATCGCGATGCGCAGTTGCGGATTCAACTCTCCGCAGGGCTTGGCTGCCGGTTTGATGACGGTACCGCAGTTGTCTGCTACGCTGGCAGCGGCGGCGATCGGTAAAGAAAGCGGTATTCTCACGCCGGAGTTTTTCAATGCCATCGTGATCCTGTCGATCGTGACGACTCTGCCGGTGCCGTCGCTGGTGCGCTGGGTTTTGGCACGCAACAAAAGAAGTTTCGAGGAAGCAGATTATTCGGTCCCCGGAGCCGTCAAAGACGATGTCCTGCTCTGATATTTTCCGCAAGGAGCTTGCCCGGTAAGAGGAGGTAAATAAACTTTTTTATCTCTCCTTGAGGGCAGCTGCACTTCCCGCAAAAAAGAGGTCGTGGGATCAAAAACAGTGGTGTTTTACAATATAAAATCTCTGTTTTCTTTGCGAAATTTCTTGACAAACTTCCTGCGTTGAGGTATACTATACACAAAGAATACAGTTGCAGGAGTCTGAGTGAATGAATACGATATTGAAACCCTTGTTGTCGGCAGCCGGAGCAGTGATTTTTGCTTGTTCAGCTTGGGGGCAGGGGGGGGGTAAATTTGACCATGCGCTGAATATGCGCCGGGTGCCCGGTGAGATCATGCCGGTTTTGCCGGGGCAGAATTTGTTGAAAAACAGTGACTTTTCGCAAGGATTATCTCACTGGAGCGTTGTCGGCGATGGCAAGGCGATCGTGGTGAAAGACGGCAGATATCCGGCGGTGAAATTGACCGGCAACGGTACTGCATTTGCGCTGTTATCAGCTCCATTTGAATTGTCAAAAGGCAAAAAATATTCTCTGACCGGTGTTTATAATACCGGAAGTGCCAAATTCGGTTCCGGTTGTGAATTGAAGTTTGTCCGGGAACAGGAGGTGAAAAAGCTCCTGAAAGAGTACACCGCTCCCGGCCATCACACCAATTTGTTCCGCCGGGCGCTGGTCAACCGCCCTGCCGGAGAGTATTTCCGCAAAATCGTCGAATTGACTCCCACGGATAAAAGCGCCGGAACTTATCGGGTGGCGTTGGTTGTCAGCGGCGCACCATTTGAGATATTGTGGAGTTCGCTTTATCTGGGCGAAACTCCGGCAAAAGACAGCCGGATCGGACTTTATAAGGAGAAAACCGATACGCTTGATCCCAAGTATCCGGAAACACAAGCGTTACAGATCCTGGCTGAACGCGGCAATGCTGAAGGCGAAATCAAAGCGGATGCCAATGGTTATGCGCAAATATTTATTAACGGCAAAGTTGTGCCGAGTGTGATTTTTTTCGGGGACAGCAGCCAGCCGTACCGTTCCAAACGGCAGAGTTTTCAGAAAGCCGGAGTGGCTTTGCAGATCATCCGGTTGCGGTATAATAACCGTTTGTGGCGCGGCAACGGGCTGATCGACTTCAAAAAAATTGACAAAATCATCACTGATTCTGTTTACCGCAATCCTCACGGATATTATATCATCGGTATTGATTTGAGTCCTTATCAGCATTGGGCGAAAGATTTTCCGGATGATGCCGAATGTGATAAGTACGGTAAATATGTAACCAACCGGCTCGGCATAAAAGCTCCGCCGTCTTACTGGTCGGCAAATTACCGGCAGAAAGCGTTGGAGTATCTGACCGCCGTGATCGAATACATGAAAAAACAGCCTTATTGGAGTGCAGTCGTCGGAATTTTTCCGCATGGTAATAATGACGGACAATTTTTCTATCAGGGGACACGAACCGGCGGCGGCACGCTGCAGGACGGTCATGCCAAATCTGCGGCAGTGATGTATCGGGAATATCTCCGGAAAAAATACGGTACTGTTGACAATCTCCGGCGGGCATGGCATGATGCGGCGGCATCATTTGATACGGCGGCATCTCCGGTGGATAAAAAACACTCCAAACTGACTTTTTTGGATAGCACCAAACATCAGCAATATATTGATTTTGTGCAATTTCTCAACGAAAGTTTCGGAGAATTTGCCAATTTATTGGGAGAAACTGCCAAAAAAATCGCAGGTAAAAAGATTTTTACGGTGATGTGGTTCGATCGTGGCGGTGCGCCGCGGGTCGAACCGTATTTCAGTATGAGTAAAGTGATGCTGCCGGGACAGGGCGTGGATGCTTTTTCCGCCCAGACCGGCTATCACGACAACCGTGAAGCCGGGCAGGTATCGTCGTTTGTGTGGTGTTTTGACTCCGACCGCATCCATGGAAAACTGATGATCGAGGAGTTGGATTACCGGACGAAATTTTCTGCTTATAAAACTTTTGTTTACGATACCCATGTCGCCAGATTCTGGACACTGAAAGATTTTGTCAATGCCTCGCTGCGCCAATTGGGCTGTATGTACGCCATCGGCGGTGGGATTTGGTGGTTCCCGCTGACGGATGGGTGGTATCTGGATGATGATATTATGGGTGAAATGAAAAAAATGCAGGATATTGCCCGGTTGTTGAGCGAAAAAAACAGCTCTTTTACTCCGGCAGATACCGTGCTTATCTCTGATGAAAGCAGCTATTACCGCACGGCGGAACAAATTGATGTCTGGAACGGGCAGAACTACAATGCGCTGCGCAACAATCAGCGGGCATTAGTTTGTGCCGGGATCAAATTTGATTATTATTTTTTGAATGATGTGCTGGAGCGCAATATGGATAATTATAAAGTCTATATTTTCGCCAACAGCTACCGTATCACTCCGGAAACCGAATGCTTTATCGAAAAATTGAAACGCAACGGTAAAACGGTGGTGTTTCTCTACGCCGCCGGGTATCAAACTGCTGACGGACTCAGCGATAAAAATATGTCCCGCATCCTCGGTATGGAGGTGAAACTGGCGGATAATGGTTCCAAACTGGCTGATTTTTCTTTCGCCAATCATCCGCTGGCAGCCGGGCTGACCGGTTGTGCCGGAATCGGTGCGGATTTGCGGGGCGAAAGATTTGTGGTCACAGACCCCGAAGCGGTGGTATTGGCTCGTTACCGCAGCGGCAATGCTCCGGCGGTGGCGGTCAAAAACAATGTGGTATATGTCGGCAATCCTGCCGGTTTGACTCCGCAGTTTGTCCGTAATCTGGTAAAAAATGCCGGCGGCAGAATTTACAACCGCACCGCCGGAGACTTGTTTATGTACCACCGTGACGATTTGGTCGTGCTGCACGGAGTGGAGGGAAACAAAAATGTGTTGGACTTTCCCGGAAATGTGGAGTTTTACGATTTGTATGCCTGCAAAGTGCTGGACGGCAACGTTGTAAAACTTGCTCCCGGAGAAACTAAATTATTGTTGGTCAAAGAAAAGAAAGGAAATCTGACAAAATGATGAAAAAAACAGTTTCACTGTTGACGGCAGTGGCAGCATGCGCCGCAATTGCCGCACCGGCAACGAAACCTGCCGCCAAAACGGTGCCGATGGTGCGGGCAGAGCGCGACAGCGCAGTGTACAAGGTCGGCGAAAAAATCAAATTTGTGGTGACCGATGCCGGAGAAAAAGTTTTTTACACCGTGAATAACGGCAGATTTACCACGCCGGAGGCGCTGTTGAAAGACAACGAGATCAATGTCGATGCCAAAGAGCCGGGGTTTGTGCTGGTGACGTTAAAACTGGGCAAAGATGCCAAAGGCAAAGATATTGTCACTTATGGCGGCGCTGCGATCGAACCGGAAAAAATCGTTCCCGGCACGAAACGTCCGGCAGATTTTGAAAAATTCTGGCAGGATGAAGTGGCAAATATGCGCAAGTCGGAGCTGGAAGTGGTCAAAAAAACTCCGATCGACGCCAAGTATCTGCCGGAAGGTTTTACCGGCTATGATGTGGAAGTCCGGCGTGGTGACGTGACGGCGACCGGTTATCTGGTTATTCCGCCGGGGGGCAAAGGCACTCTTGGTGCCGTGATCAACTTCAACGGCGCCAGCAAAGTCAGTTCGGAACTGCCGGTGGCGATCGGTGTGGCCAAACGCTTCAAAGCGATCAGTTTCAATTTGAACTTCCACGGGTTGAAAAACGTCAATCTTACCAGAGTCCGCAATCGTGCCGAAGAAGCCAAAATGCGTCCTGCGGTGAAAAATTATCAGTTCAATAACGGTGATGACCGTCAGGCGTATGCAATGCGTAAAATTTTCCTGCGCACGGTGCTGAGTGCTGATTATTTGCGTACATTGCCGGAATTTGACGGCAAAAATCTGATTGCCAGCGGCGGCAGTCTGGGCGGTTGTCAGGCGATCGTCTGTGCGGCACTGGTTCCGGAAGTGGTCTATTGTGTTTCCAATGCGACTGCGATGTGCGATCATTTCGGTAAAGATGCCGGACATCTGCCGGGCTGGCCGAATCTGTTTGAGCGCAATCCGGAGGCAGTGAAAGCTGCGGCATATTTTGATGTGGTGAATTTCGCCCCGATGGTGAAGTGTCCGGTGATCATGGGGGTCGGCTTTATTGACGTGACCTGTCCGCCGGCTACGACTTACGCTGCATACAATGTGCTTGGCACGACGGATAAAAAGATGTTTCACTCGATCACCGGCGGTCACGGCAATGTGCTTGACCGCAAACGTGACAAAGGCGTGTTTTCTTTCGGCAATGTCGAAACGCAGAAGTTTTTGAGAAACGCTAAAAAGAAATAATTTTCAGCCGTAATTTTCGGGCGGGATGGGGTAAAAATCCATCCCGCTTTTTATATCACAACATTTTTACTGTTAATCGACTTGCAAAAATGATTGTTATGTGATATATTGTAGTTGATGGTTTGTTTTTGCCATCGGTTAATTGACAACAGTTTATATTTCAGCAAAACCCGTATAGAATACGGCAAGATAAAAAAAGTTTTGCTTCAATGTCAGGTGAAATGTATCCGGTGAGATTGTGCTTGCACATCTTGCCGGATGCTATCCGGCATCATTGAAGCAGGTTCTTGGCGGAACCCTATACGGGGTGCTTGGCAGCATTCGGCATTTTTTTGCGCTGCCGGGCGTGTTGGATTTCGCGATGTATATTGGGAAATCTGCGCCATAGGACGCAACCTTTTTACGCTGCGAAATCCAGTTGGATCATCGCAGTGTTTTTTTATTTTATTTATATGGATGATAACGGAGGATTTTATGGCTTACGACGTCGGTTATGGTAACGTTGAATATGGAGTGTTGCTGGAACGCGAAAACATGAACGTTTTCGACGGCGGCAGAGCCGAGTATACTGTTGTAAAAAACTGGGCGGTCTGTATGTCT